>JBMOIB010000015.1:0-34893 GCA_049317545.1 Caulobacterales bacterium
CTGATGGGCGCGGTCGGCGGTCCGCAATGGGCCAAGGTCGCGCGCGACAAGCGGCCGGAAGCGGGGCTTCTGCGCCTGCGCAAGGACATGCAGGTGTTCGCCAATCTGCGCCCGGCACTATGCTTCGAGGCGCTCGCGGACGCTTCGCCTTTGAAGCGCGACCTCGTTGCAGGGCTCGACATCCTGATCGTGCGCGAGCTGACGGGCGGCGTCTATTTCGGCGAGCCGCGTGGGATCGAGACCTTGCCGGACGGGTCGCGCCGCGGCGTCGACACGCAGGTCTATACGAGCGAAGAAATCCGCCGCGTGGCGCGCGTCGCTTTCGAGGCGGCCCGCCAGCGCCGCGGCCTCGTCCATTCGGCCGAGAAGTCCAACGTCATGGAGTCCGGCCTTCTCTGGAAGGAAGAAGTCACGGCGCTGCACGCCGCCGAATACGCCGACGTGAAGCT
Source organism: Caulobacterales bacterium (assembly GCA_049317545.1). Taxonomy (GTDB): domain Bacteria; phylum Pseudomonadota; class Alphaproteobacteria; order Caulobacterales; family Aquidulcibacteraceae; genus REEB506. The sequence goes on from JBMOIB010000015.1 coordinate 450, forward strand.
CGAACACATCCTCGCCGACAATTGCGCCATGCAGCTCGTCAAAGCGCCGAAGCAATTCGACGTCATCGTCACCGACAATCTTTTCGGCGACATCTTGTCTGACGCGGCGGCCATGCTGACCGGCTCGATCGGCCTTCTGCCGTCGGCGGCGCTCGGCGCGGCGGGCAAGCCGGGGCTCTTCGAACCCGTTCACGGCTCGGCGCCCGACATCGCTGGCAAAGGCATCGCCAATCCGCTGGCGGCGATCTTGTCGTTCGAAATGGCCCTGCGCCTGTCGCTTGGCCGCCCAGACCTTGCTGATCGCGTCCGCGCGGCTGTGGTCGCCACGCTCGCGTCCGGCGTGCGCACGCCCGATCTCGGTGGAAACGCCAGCACGCGCGCCATGGGCGATGCGGTGATCGCCGCGCTCGCTTAGCGTTGGGTGAAGGCGGCGACGAAGGCGTCCACGCGCGCGACCGCGTCGTGCGCGAACCCCGCCGCCTTGTCCGGCGGGATCTGATAGGCGAGGAAGATCAGGTAGCCGACTATGAAGAGGATCGGCATAAGGCGTTCGAGCGAAAAGAACTTCACCAGCGCGCCACGCGGCAGAAGCTTCCATTCGCGCTGGAGGTAATCGAGCCCGATCGCCTCTTCGATCTCGTAGATCAGCGTGTATTTCGCGGCCAGGAGCGCCGAATAATAGGCGTTGGAGATGCGCCACACGAGGCACACGAGCACCAATGCAACGCAGGCCCAAGCCAACAGGCCGAGCGATTGGCCGGCGGTCGGCGAGGCCAGAAAGCCGAGCGCGCCGACGCCGCCGAGGTTCATCGTCGTGAAAACATTGGCGAGGTCGCGGCGGGCCCGGCGGGCCTCGCGCACTTCCTCAACCAGGATTTTGTAGACCTCAAACGTCCGATCAACCGACATCACGACCCCCGCCGCTCCGCAGGGGTCGTATCACGGCTCACCGTTCCTGGCGACCGCCGCGCTTGGGCGCGGGGCCACGCGGACGCTCGGCGTTCGGTCCGGCCGGCCGATCCGTGCGCGCGCCCGGCGCGCGCTCGGCGCGCTGTTGCGGCGGCCGATCGGGGCGCTTGGGACGTTCGCTCCGCTCCGGGCGGTCTTGCCGTTCGGCGCGCGGGGCGGATTCCTGATTCGACCACACTTCCCGCTCCGGACGCGAGGCGGGGCGAGGTGTGCGCGGGCCATCGCCGCTGCGAGCCGCGGGCGCTGCGCCTTCACGCCGCGACTGCTGGGCGTGCGGGGAGCCGCCTTCACGCCGCTGGTGCTGACCCTGGCCTTGCGGCCGTCCGCGTCCACCGCCGCCGCCGCCGCGTCCGTTTTTCGGCGGTGCAGGCACGCGCGCGTCGGGCGCCGGCGTCGGCAGGGAGAACGGGTGGTCGATCACCTCGATGGTCGCGCGCGTGACCTTTTCGATGTCGCGCAGATACGAGCGCTCGTCCGGCGCGCACAAGGACACCGCGCAGCCCGCCGCGCCCGCCCGCGCGGTGCGGCCGATGCGGTGGACGTATTGCTCGGGCACGTTGGGCAGTTCGAAATTGATCACGTGGCTGACGTCGTCCACGTCGATGCCGCGCGCAGCGATCTCGGTGGCGACGAGCACGCGCGCCTTGCCGGTCTTGAAAGCCGCGAGGGCGCGTTCGCGCTGGCCCTGGCTCTTGTTGCCGTGGATCGCTTCGGCGGCGACGCCGGTGGCGAGCAGGCGGCGCACGACGCGGTCGGCGCCATGCTTCGTCCGTGTAAAGACGACTGCGCGGGTGACGCCGTCTTCCGCGAGAATGTCGCTCAGAACCTGCGGTTTGCGCGCGGTGTCGACGTGGATCACGCGCTGCGCGACGCGTTCGGCGGTGGTCGCTTGCGGCGCAACCGAAACGTGCGTCGGGTCGGTCAGGAAGCGCTGCGTGAGCTCGGCGATCGGCGGCGGCATCGTGGCCGAGAAGAACAAGGTCTGGCGCTGCTTCGGCACACGGCCGGCGATGTCGCGCAGAGCATGGATGAAGCCGATATCGAGCATGTGATCGGCTTCGTCGATCACCAGAACTTCGACGGCGTCGAGCCGCACGGCGCGTTGGTCGGCGAGGTCGATCAGGCGGCCAGGCGTCGCGACGAGGACATCGACGCCGCGCGCCATGGCCTCTTTCTGGCGGCCCATCGGCACGCCGCCGAAAATCACCGTCGAGCGCAGGCCAAGGTGAGCGCCATAAACGCGGAAAGCTTCACGGATCTGGGCGGCGAGTTCGCGGGTCGGCGCGAGAACGAGCGCGCGGCAGCCTTTGGCGGGCGCAGGGCGCGGATCGCCGGCGAGGCGGTGCAGGATGGGCAGCGCGAAGGCGGCCGTCTTGCCGGTGCCGGTCTGGGCGAGGCCGATCACGTCGCGCCCGGCGAGGGCGACCGGAATGGCCTGCAATTGAATGGGGGTGGGGGTGGTATAGCCGGACTCGGTCACGGCGCGCAGCAAAGCCGGCGCGAGGCCGAACGAAGAGAAATCGGTCAAAGTGGTCATCCGCGGCGCTGCGGCAGGCAGGCCGTCGAGGAAGTCCGAGCGCTGAGGCTTGAGGGGGCAACGCCGCTTGGGCGCGCCGTCATCGCCGTGCGATCCGACAGGGGCCACGCCCTGAGCGCGGATATACGCCTGACGTGTGCGGTCCCTATCGACGCTTATGGGCTGGAAGTCAAACGACGTTTCGGTTGCGGTACGGTTTGGCGACCTCGCGCGGCGTGTGACCTGCGTCACATATCCCGGCCAGGGGTTTGGTTAATCTCCTCTTCGTCGGGGCCGCTGCTTCCAAGGCCCGGACAGAGGAGAGTTTCACATGGTCCGCATCGTTACGCTGGTCGCCGCCGTCGCCGTTTACGTCTCGATCATGACCCCCATTTGGGCGACCGCCGCGCAAATCGTGGCCTGAGGCCGGCGCCGCACCGAGATCCCACCCCCCGCCTGAAAACTCAGACGCGCGATCGCAAGATCGCGCGTTTTTCTCAATGGTGGGCGCCATCGCCCACGCGGCGGCGTTGGACAACCCGCACGCCTTGGCGTGTGAACGCTCACCGCCTGACCGAGCGCCGATCGGCTAGGCGGTCAGCCGCGCCAGCATCGCCGGATGCGGAACCTCTGCGAAGGGCAAGTCGATAACGAAGGTCGAGCCGGCGCCCAAAGCGCTTTCGAGCGTAACGTCGCCGCCCATCAGTCGGCACAGATGACGCACCAGCGCGAGCCCCAGGCCAGTGCCTTCGATGACCTCGCTGTGGGCCTGTACGAAGGGCTGAAACAGGTTGGCTTGCCTGTCTTCCGCAATACCGCGGCCGGTGTCGCGCACGGAAATCTGCAGCCGAGGGCCGGCAGCCGTTTCGCTGCGCGCTACGCAAAGGCTGATGTGGCCGTTCGTAGTGAACTTGCAGGCGTTTGACAGCAAATTGAGCACGCACTGGCGAACGCGCGTCGCGTCGATCAGCGCAGTCCCGAGAACGGCCTGGCGGTCGAGCGTCAAGGTGTTGTCGTTTCGGCGCGCCAGCGGCCCCGCGGACGCGACGATTTCGTCGATCAGCTGATCCACATCGGCAGGTCTTTGCGCCAAGTCCATCCGGCCCGCCTCGACTTTGGCGAGGTCGAGAACTTCATTGACGAGCGCGAGCAGGTGATGCGCCGATCGCAACACGCGCTCGGCATCGTCGCATATGCCAGCGGCGTCGATCGATCCGGCGTCTTCGCGGATCAGCTCTGTGAAACCGATGATCGCGTTGAGCGGCGTGCGCAATTCGTGGCTCATGTTGGCCAGGAAGCGCGACTTCGCCGCATTCGCCTCTTCCGCCAGAATCCGCGCGTCGCGGTTGGCGTCGCGCTCGGTCTGCAGTCGACGGTTGAGTTCGCTGAGTTCTTCGCTGGCGATCCGGCTTGCGCGATCGTTCGAGCGATTGGCGCGTTCCTGATCGTGATAGGCAAGGTCCACGAGCGTCAGGAGGGCCGCAACGTTCAACTCCCCCGCAGCGTCGGTCGCGCGGCGGATTTGACGGTCAAGCAGCGAATGCCGCTTGCCGTTCATGCAGCCCGCCGCTCCGTCAAGAGCAGCGCGGTCATGGTTTGATTGTGGAGCATGCAGCGGCCGGTGGCGCCGTGCGGCCCGATCTCGCCATAGGAGTAGAACCCAATGGTCGGCGCGCCGCCCCATTCGCTATGGACGGCTTCCACCTCTTCCTGGATACGCTGGCCGAGCATCAGCTTCCGGCCGATGCAAGAGATCAGCAGACCTAGCGAGTCGTCGGTTTGAACGCCGTCCCACTGAGCGTCTTTAGCGGCGCGTGCGGCGCCGTCGACAATGCGATCCGGCATGCCGCGCATCAATTGGGCTGCCCAGCCTTGCGGCATTTCACCGGCAAAGGTCAGGCTCTGGTCGGCCTCGTTGACGCTCAAAATCGTGCGGGTCAGCGCTTCGCTGTCGTCGGCGTTGCGCCGGATCGACAGTGGAAACATCAACCCGGAAGCCGGCAGGAATTGGGCTTCCTCGCCGAGATAGCGTTTGTACAAGGCCAAAGCCGGCTGGCCGTCGAGCTCATAAAGGACCGACCCTTGCGCGCGCGTGATTTGACGTTCCGGTCCGAAACTGTCCCAACCGCCAAAGCTCGAGGCGCCAACCTGTAGGCTTTCGCCCGCGAGCCCGATCGCTACAAGCTGATGGCTGCGCGGCGCGCCGTTGAGCCCCACCACGGTCTGCCGGAAATCGGCGCCGTCGCCGGCGAGACCGCCAAAGATCACGATGTCGTCGCCCAGGATCGAGCGCGCGCCCTCGACCAGCCGTGCGCCGTTGACGTGCAGACCATCCGACAGGATCAAAACGCAACGGAGATTCGGCGCGGCCACGCCCGCCGCCAATTGCTGTCCGGCGGCGAATGAGCCGCTGACGTCGGCGATGTCGGTGGCGGCCGTGGTAATCGTGCTGTCGGTGAAGGAAACAAGCGCGGCGGCGGCCGTGTCGTCGCTGACTTCGCTATTGAGAATCTCGCCGCCGGTCGAGCAGGTGGCGATCTGAGCGTTCGGAAATTGCGCGCGCAACGCGTCGACGCAACCGGCGTCAATCGCCGATCGCGCGGCGAAGCAAAGCACCAAGTGTGGGTCGGCGTCCTCGAAGCTCGTCCAACCCGTTCCAGCGTGCCAGCCTATCAGCGTGTTCTTCATGAGACCGCCCAATGGTAAAATGACTGCGATGTATATCCGGCCACAGGTAAAATTCATGTAAATCACTGAGCGACGAGAGGGCATCTCTCCAAGATCTTAACGTTGTCTTGGGGCGTCGCACCTGGCGGGCAGGGTTGGTTTGAGGCGACAGCCCTATCGGATCGCTCGCCAAACACCACGGCGTCCCTATCCACCTCGGCGCAATTGCACTACTCAACCCGGTTCACGCTCGCCCGGACGGCGCGGGCCTCGCGGAGCATAATGATCATGGGTTTGCGGATCGCCGTCGTCGGCGCCACGGGCAATGTGGGCCGCGAAATTCTCGCCATTCTGGAGGAGCGTCTGTTCCCCGCCGATGAGGTGGCGGCGGTCGCCTCGCGCCGCTCGGTCGGCGTTGAGGTGAGCTATGGCGATCGCACCCTCAAATGCAAAGACCTCGAGACCTTTGATTTCTCGGGCTTCGATCTGTGCCTGATGAGCGCCGGCGGCGCCGTCTCGAAGGAATGGTCGCCCAAGATCGGCGCGCAGGGCTGCGTGGTGATCGACAATTCCAGCGCCTGGCGGATGGATCCGCGGGTGCCGCTGATCGTGCCGGAAGTGAACCCCGATGCGGTCGCCGGCTACGACAAGCTCAACATCGTCGCCAACCCGAACTGCTCCACGGCCCAGCTCGTCGTCGCGCTGAAGCCGTTGCATGATGCGGCCAAGATCACCCGCGTCGTGGTGAGCACCTATCAATCCGTGTCCGGCAAGGGCAAGGACGCGATGGAAGAATTGTGGACGCAGACGCGCGCGATCTTCGTCAACGATCCGATCGTCAAAGAGCAGTTCACCAAGCAGATCGCCTTCAACGTGATCCCGCACATCGACGTCTTCATGGACGACGGGTACACGAAGGAAGAATGGAAAATGATGGTCGAGACCAAGAAGATCCTCGACTCGAAGATCAAGCTCACCGCGACGTGCGTGCGCGTGCCGGTGTTCGTCGGCCATTCCGAAGCCGTCAATGTCGAGTTCGAACGTCCGATCTCGGCGGATGAGGCGCGTGCGATCCTGCGCGAGGCGCCGGGGCTCATGGTCGTCGATAAGCGCGAAGACGAGGGCTACATCACGCCGGTCGAAAGCGTGGGCGAGTTCGCCACCTACGTCTCGCGCCTGCGCGAAGATTCGACCGTGGAAAATGGGCTCTCTTTCTGGTGCGTCTCGGACAATCTGCGCAAGGGCGCGGCCCTGAACGCGGTTCAGATCGCCGAGTTGATGCTTAATCGCGGCCTGTTCAAGCGGCTTGCAGCGGCCTGATTTGGCGGCCGGCGGCTTGCGGTTCCCCGCACGCGCGGCTCTACGAGGCCATGCAGGCGGCGCTGCGCGAGCGGATCGGCGACAGCTTCTCCGTGGTCTGGCAGAGCGCCACACTGTCGGGGAGCGCCTCCGGTTCCACGGGCATGAGCAACGCGCTCGGCAATCACCCGAAACCCAAGTCAGGATGGATGCCCAGGCGGAGGACATCGAGGCCGAGATCATGACGCTGAGCGCGCGGCGGGCTCACAATCCGAGGCGATCGATGAGGTCGAGTATGCCGGTCTTGGCGCGCTTGAGGGCGCCCATCGGCTTCGGGCTTGCCGCGATCCACAGCGCGAGATCGATCATCGCGGCATTGAGTATCCGCGCCAGTATCTCGACATCTGAAATCTCGGCTTCGTGGGTGTCTCTTAGCTCCTCGAGCGCCTCTGTCAGAGCGCCGATCGCGCCTTCCTCGTCCATTTGCCGGAGGCGCTGGCCGAGCACCGCGGGGGCGTCGATGAAGAGGATGCGCTGCGTTTCTGGATCCAGCGCGCTGTCGAGGAAGGCGGTGCAGGTTGCGCGCAAGGCCTTGCGCTTGTCCGGGGTCGAATCCCAGACCGTCTCCAGGCGCGCGCCGAGTTCGGCGTCTATCTGCCGCACGACGGCCTCGAGCAGCCCGTCCTTACCGCCGAAGTGATGGTAGAGCGCGCCACGTGTCAGTCCCGCTTCGGCGCTAATCGCGTCCATTGAAGCGGCGGCGTAGCCGTCGCGTGCAAACGCGGCGCGCGCGGTTTCGATGAGCTTCTCGGTCGTTTGCGCAATCATCTCGGCGCGGGAGCGTCGTTCCGCCATATCTTGACATACACCGTGTATGTTATTACTACGACTGACATACGCAGCGTATGCGAAAGGGGGCGGCCGTCAAGGCTCAAGGATCATGACGACGATAGCGGCGTCGGTGCTGCGCGAGCTTCCTCCGCTCCTGCGCCTGGCCATTCCCCTTGTGATCGGCCTCTCGGCGACGACGCTGATCAGCATGACGGACACGCTGTTTCTGGCGCCGCTCGGCGAAGCCCCCCTCGGCGCCGTCGCCCTGACGTCGAGCGTTGCGATGATCTTTTACGCCTCCATCTACGGGGCGCTTTCCGTTGTGGGCGTCAACGTGGCGCACGCCTACGGCGCTGGGGATACCCGCGCGATCGCGCGCGAAGTCCGCACCGGGCTTGCGTTCGCGGCCCGGCTTGGCTGCGGGGGCGCAATCGCCATGGCGCTTGCGCAGTTCCTGCTTCCCCATGTTGGACAGCCGGCGGCGGTGCTCGCCATTCTGCCCGGCTATTGGCTCTGCACTGCGGCGCTGTTGATCCCGTTCGCGCTGCTGATCGTGCTGAAAGGTCTGTTCGATGCGATCGGCCGACCCTGGCTCGGCGTTGCGTTCGCTTTTCTCGGCGTGGCCCTCAACGTGCCTTTGAACGCCATGCTGATTTACGGCTTCGGCCCGCTGCCGCCGCTGGGTCTCCTCGGCGCGGGGATCGCCAGTCTCACGGCGGAAACGTTCGCCTTCGGCGCCGGCTTTCTCTATTGGCGTCGTGCGCGCGCCATGCGGCGGATGCGCATCCGAGCCACGGTGACGACACGGGATCTCGCCGCAGTCGCGCGCGACGGCGGTCCGCTTGGTCTGATGTATGCGGCCGAGACGGGCGCCTATGCTCTGGCGGGCCTGCTGCTCGGCTGGTTCGGCGCGACGGCGCTGGCCGCCAACCAGATCGTCGGGTCCGTATCGGGTCTGCTGTACATGCTTCCGCTCGGCATGGCCGCGGCCGTGGCGATCCGGATCGGACAGGCCCAGGGCGGTGGTGACGTCGCACGGCTCCGCCCGATCGGGCTTGCGGCGCTCATCGCGGTTTCGGCCTGGACGCTGTCCGCGACCGGGCTTCTCCTGGTCGCCGGCTCCACGATCGCGCATCGGATCGCTCCCACGGCGGAGGTCGCGGCGCTTGCGTCCGGGCTGTTCGTGATCGTCGCCGCGATGCAGGTTATGGATGGTCTGCAATCGACGAGCCTCGGCGCGTTGCGCGGCCTGCGTGACAATTCCTTTCCGGCCATCGTCTCGATCGCGGTGTATTGGGGCGTTGCGCTGCCGGCGGCTTACGCAGCGGCCGTCGGGCTCGGGCTCGGCCCGGCGGGCGTTTGGGCAGGGTTCGGCGCAGGTTTGGCCATCGCCGCCGCCGTTCTGACCGTGAGGTTCGTTCTTCTGACGCGCAGCGCGGTGCGGGCAGGCGCGGCGGCCTGATTTCCGGCCCCGCGGCTTGCGCGCCGCCGCGCCGGCTGTAGGGTCCCGCCCGCGCGGTCGAAAGACGGGCGGGCGCCCGTAGGGCGCTGCGGCCCGCGTCAGCGGCGGCGCTTGCCAAAGAGGCTCGAACCCTCCAACCGGACCTTCGCGGTCCTCCGCGCAAGCGGGCCATGCTTCCGGCCATGCGGGCTTCGGGCCCCCGTCGGCGGCATGCGGATCGCGAAGGCTCCTTCCGCGCCAGGGAATGCTCCGTGTTCGACACTATCGCTCTCCTCGGCGCCGTAGGCGTCGCGCTTGCGGCGGCTCTCTACGGGCTGCGTCGCCGACGCGCCGGCGAAGCGATCGTCTACCAATGGGAGAAGGGACTCCTGTTGAGGGACGGCGCCATCGTGCGCGTCCTCGAACCTGGACGCCATGCGACCTGGCCGGCGCGCGTCGCCATCGAACGCATCGACATGCGCGAACTGGCGTCCGCCGCGCCGATGCAGGAGGTCCTGACGAAGGACAATCTCACGCTCAAGGCCACGATCGCCGTGCTCCACGCAGTCTCAGACCCCATCAAGCACCGCACCGCGACGGACGCTCCGCACGCGCGCCTTTACGAGGCCATGCAAGCCGCGCTGCGCGAGCGGATCGGCGCGCGCACGCTCGACGAGATCCTGGCCAATCGGGCTGCGCTCGCGGACGGTCTCGCCGCCGAACTCGACGCGGCCGTCGCCTGGTGCGGCCTCAAGGTCACGCGCGCCTACATCCGAGATCTCGCCCTCGCCGGACCCGCCAAACAAGCGCTCGCCGACCTTTGGAAGGCGCAGAAAGATGGCCTCGCCGCCCTCGAGCGCGCCCGCGGGGAGCAGGCCGCGCTGCGCGCGCTCGCCAACGCCGCGCGCCAGCTGAAAGGCAATCCGGAACTCATGAATCTGCGCATCCTGAGCGCGCTCGCCGGCCAATCGGGCAAGCCGGGCGCGAGCCTCATCCTCGGCGGCGGGCCGGGCCTCATGCCGATCGTGCGCGAAGGCGAGGGCGGCGCCAGCGCGCCGGACGGCGCCTCTGATGAATGAGACCCAGGAAACGCAGCGCGGGATTGCGGCCGCTGCGGCCGCCTACGCGCTTTGGGGCGTTCTGCCGGCGTTCCTGAAGCTCCTGAGTTTCGCGCCGCCGGGCGAAGTGCTGGCGAGCCGGATCCTTTGGAGCGCGCCTTGGGCGGCGCTCGCGGTCGCGCTGACCGGCGGCTTTTCAGCCGGATGGCGCGAGGTCGCCCAGAAGGGCGTCGTGCGCGCACTGTTGCTCTCGGCCGTCTTCATCGCCGTCAATTGGTGGGTTTATGTGTGGGCGGTCGCCAATGGCCACGTCATCGAGGCGAGCCTCGCCTATTTCCTGACGCCGCTCGTCAATGTCGCTTTCGGCGTGACGTTGTTCGGCGAACGCCTCGGTCGGGTCCAGATCGCAGCGCTCACGCTCGCCGGCCTCGGCGTGCTCGTGCAGGCGATCGCGCTTGGCGCGCCGCCGTGGATCGCGTTGAGCCTGTGCGCCACCTGGTCCTTGTATGGTCTGGTGCGCAAAAAGGCCCCCGTGTCTGCGGGTGCGGGACTGTTGGTGGAAACGCTCGCGCTGTCCTTGCCGGCTGCGGGCGCCCTGATCTTTATGGCCGGCGCGCACCCGCTGGCGGCGACGTCCGGCCCGATGGAATTCACGCTCCTTGCGCTGACCGGGCCGGTGACCGCCATTCCACTGATCCTGTTTGCGATCGGCGCGCGACGGGTGCCGTTTTCGATGCTCGGGCTGCTGCAATACATCGCCCCGTCGCTGCAATTCCTTCTCGGCGTCGCGTTCGGCGAGCCGCTGACGCCGCTGCGCCTCGTGAGCTTCGCGCTGATCTGGGGCGGACTTGCGCTCTTTTCATTCGACGCGCTGCGCGCGGCCCGCGAAAAGAGGGCATGAGCGCCATCGTCACCTACGCCATCGGCGACGTCCACGGCGAAGCCGAACGCCTCGCGCGCCTGCATGAGCGGATTTTCGCAGACATCGCCGGGCACGGCGTGCGCGCCCGCGTCATTCATCTGGGCGACCTCGTCGATCGCGGGCCGGACAGCCGCGCCTGCGTCACGCGCGCAATGGCGATGGAAGAGGCGGACGACGACATCGAGGCGATCACCCTCATGGGCAACCACGAGGAGATGATGATCAAGGCCGTTCTGTCCTGGGACGAGCGGACGTTGTCCCATTGGACGCGCAATGGCGGCGATACGACGATCGACTCCTATCTCGCGGCCGCCCCCCATATCGAGCCCGCGCGCTGGCGCGAGGCCGTCGACGACGCGCATGTCGATTGGCTTTCGTCTCGGCGCACGATCTTCGCTGCGGGCGATGACCTGTTCGTCCATGCCGGCATCGATCCCGAGACGTTCCCGCTGCATGATCCCGCCACCCACATGTGGATGCGGTCGCGCGAGTTTTTCGAGGACGACGCCTGGCCCGACCGCGCGCCGCTGCGCGGCGTGCGCGTCATCCACGGCCACACGCCGCGGGAAGACGGGCGCCCGCAGGTCACCCGTCGGCGCATCAATGTCGACACCGGCGCCGTCTATGGCGGACCACTCACCGCGGTGGTTCTGGCCGGAGACGAACGCCCGCGGTTCCTGACGGCGTAGGTCGTCCTTCACATGGGTCCCCCTCCCTAGCGGGGAGGGGCAAGGGGTGGGGAGAACGCGCGCCGATGGCTTGGCGTTCTAGAAATGGCCAGAAGCGCCCATCTCCCCCTCCCAACCCTCCCCCGCTGGGGGAGGGCTCGCAGCAGGAGCGCCTAAAAGCAGCCGTACAGCGCCGCGACGAGACGCAGCGCGCGGGGATCGCCCTGCAGCGAATGCGCCTGCTTGTTCATCACGTAGGACGCCGACAGCCGCCGGTCCGGATCAGCGAGGCCCATCGATCCGCCCCAACCGGAATGTCCGTAGGCAGATGGATTGGGGCCATAGACGCGCTGGGCGTTGCGCATTACGCCCGCCGCGAAGTCGACCGGGGTTGGAAGCACCAGATCGTCGCCCGCGATGCGCTGTTTGGTGAGGGCCGCAAACGTGTCCGCGCCGATGATCTCCCGGCCCGCAACGCGCCCGCCGGTTGCATAGGCCGCGTAGAGCTGCGCCACCGAGAGCGCCGCGCCATGCCCGTTCGCGCTTGGGATTTCGATCTCGCGCCAGATCGCGCCGCCCCGATCGGGCGCGGACCATTTGGTGAGGAATGCCGCGCGCTTGTAGGCGTTGATTTCACCGAGCGCTGGTGGGCTTGAGGGCCGCTTGATCTCGGCGCAGCGCGCGTGGTCGATCGCCGGCGTGCCGATCTGGAAATCGATCCCGGCCGGGCCGCAGATCTCCTCGCGCAGGATCGTCCCGAGCGTGCGGCCGGTCGCGCGCGCAACGACAGCGCCGATCAGATAGCCCCAGGTCAGCGGGTGGTAGCCGCTCGCGGTTCCAGGCGTCCACATCGGCGCGAGCGCGGCGCAGGCGTCCGCCAAGGCGGGCGGATCGAGCCACAGCGCGGGATCGATCGGATCGGGAAAGCCCGGCACGCCCGCCTGATGCGACAGCATCTGCGCCAGCGTCACGCGGTCTTTGCCCTGCGCGCCGAATTCCGGCCAGACGTCGGCGACCGGCGCGTCGTAATCGAGCAGGCCGCGATCGACGCACCAGGCTGCGACCAAAGCCGCGATCGGCTTGGTGGTGGAATAGACGGGCGCGAGCGTGCGCGCGTCCCAGGGACGGGTCTGCTCGCGATCCGCGAAACCGCCGGTCAGATCGACGATGACGTCGCCGTCGAGGATCGCGGCGAAGCTCGCGCCAAGCTCGCCGCCCGCTTCGAAATTGGCGGCGAACGCCTCTGCGACAGGTTCAAACCCCGGCGCAACGCGCCCGCGAATTTCGGTCAAGGTCAGCCTCCGCTCATGTCCAATCGATGCGGCGAACGTGGGCGAACGGCAAGTCGAAGGACTCGCGCGCGGCCACGATCGGCAGTTCCGGACTGCCCCATTTCTCCGCTTTGCGCACCACGTCCGCGACGATCGAGACCGCCTCGACGAGCGCGTCGCGCGGCGCAGCGCCGGAAATCCGCGCCGCCATGAACGCGCCGCACAGGAGATCCCCGGTGCCGTTCGGGGCTTTCGCCGCGCGATCCGCGAAGGCGCCCACGGCTTGGTCGGCATCGACATAGAGCGCGCCGATCCGGTCTTCATGCTGCACCGATGAAACCAACACCGCGCGGCCGAGACTGCGCGCGCTCGCGATAATCGCCTCGGGTTCGCTCGGGGCCGCGCCGAAACGGCCATGGGTCAAATGGCCAAGCTCCCAAAGGTTGGGCGTAAGCAGGTCGGCCATCGGCGCCAGCCGCTGCATGATCGCGTCGGCCACGTCGGGTTTGACGTACAAGCCTTCCTCGTCGTCGCCCATGATTGGGTCGACCACGATCCAGGCCTTTGGATTGGCGGTGCGGACGCGCTCGATCGCCGTGCAGGCGCTGTCGATCTGGGCCGCGGTCGCGAAATAGCCGGTCAGGACGGCATCGGTCAGCGCGAAAAGGCCGTTCGCCTCGACGCCGTCGAGCATGCCCTGGAACAAGTCCTTGGCGACGCCGCCGCCGCCCGGCGGTCCCCAGCCCGGATGGCGGCCGAGCAGGGTGGTGGGCGCGATAACGGCGTCGATCTTGCGCGCCGCCAAAGCATGCGCCACCGGGCGTGACCCGACGAGGCTTGCGGCGACGAACGACGACATGACGAGAACCAGCGGCATGGCGCCCGCTTGTGGGGCGCCGGGCGCGCGGTTAGCAAGACCGCTTGCACACTGGACGCCAGACGTCGCCGCAAGGACCGCCATGACCATCCGCCCCCGCCGCTCGTGCCTCTACATGCCGGGCGCCAACGTCAAAGCTCTTGAAAAGGCGAAGACTCTGGCCGCCGACACATTGATCTTCGACCTCGAGGACGCCGTCGCGCCCGAGGCGAAGGCCGACGCGCGCGCCAATATCGCCGCGGCCTTGGCGGGCGGCGGCTACGGACGGCGCGAGATCGTCGTGCGTGTGAACGGGTTGACGACGCCGTGGGGCGGCGATGACATCGCGGGCCTCGCCGCCAAAGGCGCCGACGCGATCCTCGTGCCGAAGGTCGATAGCGGCGCCGACGTCGAGGCCGCCCAGCGTGCGCTGGATGCAGCGGGCTCGACTGCTGCGCTCTGGGTGATGATCGAGACCCCGCGCGCGATCCTCAACATCCAAGACATCGCCGCCGCCGCCGGCCGCACGCGGCTCGCGGCCTTCGTGATGGGCACGAACGACCTCGCCAAGGAGACCCGTGCGTCCCAGACGGCCGATCGCGGCCCGTTCTGGACGGCGCTATCGCTATCCGTTCTCGCCGGTCGCGCTTTCGGCCTGGCCTTGATCGACGGCGTCTACAACGACATCGAAGACGCGCAGGGCTTCGAGGCCGTCTGCCGCCAGGGCCTCGCCTTCGGCTTCGACGGCAAGACCTTGATCCATCCCTCGCAGATCGAAACCTGCAATACGGTGTTCGCGCCGACGGCCGATGAGGTCGCGCAGGCGCGCGACGTGATCGCGGCCTTCGCCGCGCCGGAAGCCGCCGGCAAGGGCGTTCTGCGCGTCAACGGCAAGATGACCGAACTCCTGCATCTTGAGCAGGCCAAGCGCACCGTCGCCGTCGCAGACGCCATCGCCGCCGCGGAGGCGCCCCAATGAGCAAGTCGAATAAGGGCAATTTCTTCGAGGACTTCAGCCTCGGCCAGGTCCTGCGCCACGCCGCGCCGCGCACGCTGACGGACGGCGACGCCGCGCTTTACATCGGCCTGACGGGCTCGCGCTATGCGCTGTTTTCGTCCGACGCCTTCGCCCATGATTTGGGCCTGCGCCAGGCGCCGGTCGATCCGCTGCTCATCTTCCACACCGTGTTCGGAAAAACAGTCGCCGACATCTCGCTCAACGCGGTCGCCAACCTCGGCTACGCCGAAGGCCGCTTCCTCGCGCCCGTGCATGCCGGCGACACGCTCTCGGCGACGTCGGAGGTCATCGGCCTCAAGGAAAACGCCAACGGCAAGACCGGCGTCGTCTACGTGCGCACGACCGGAACAAACCAGCATGGCGATCCGGTCCTGACCTATTGCCGGTGGGTGATGGTCAACAAGCGCGACGCGGCCGCGCCGGCGCCGCCGCCGTCTGCGCCCGATCTGGCCGAGGCCGTCGCGCCTGCCGATCTCATCCTGCCCGAGGGGCTCGATTTCGCCAGCTATGATTGGACGCTCGCGGGCGAAGCCCATGCCTATGCGGACTATGCCCTCGGCGAGAGGATCGATCATATCGATGGGATGACCGTCGAGGAGGCCGAGCACCAGATCGCCACGCGCCTCTATCAAAACACCGCCAAGGTGCATTTCGACGCCGTGGCGCAGACGTCCTCGCGCTTCGGCAAGCGCCTGATCTATGGCGGCGTCGTGATCTCAATCGCGCGGGCGCTGGCGTTCAACGGCCTCGCCAATGCGGGCCTCGTGCTTGCAATCAATGGCGGGCGCCACGTCGCGCCGCTGTTCGCCGGGGATACGATCTACGCCTGGAGCGAAGTGCTCGACAAAGCCGATCTCGGCGCCGCCGGCGCCCTGCGGTTGCGGCTCGTCGCTGCGAAAAACCGTCCGTGCACGGACTATCCTTACAAGGTGGGCGCGGAGTATCAGCCGAACGTGATCCTCGATTTCGATTACTGGGCGGCGATCCCGAAGCGCGGCTGAGCGTGGTCTTTGAGCTTCATCCGCGGCTATCGGCCGGAGCCTTCGCGCTTGAAGACCTCGACCTGTGCGCGGCGCTCCTCAAGGACGATTCGCGCTGGCCCTGGCTGATCCTCGTGCCGCGGATCGACGGCGCACGCGAATGGCACGACCTCGACGTCGTGCAGGTCGAAGCGCTTGCCTGTGAAATCGCCGCGGCCTCGCAGGCGATCGCCGATCTCGACTGGGTAGCGAAGGTCAATGTCGGCGCGCTCGGCAATCAGGTGGAGCAATTGCATGTCCACATCGTCGGCCGTTGGCCCGGCGATCCGGCCTGGCCTGATCCGGTGTGGGGCAAGACAGGCAAGATCGCCTATGCGCCCGAGGAGGCCGCGGCGCTTGCAGGACGGATCGGTCTCAGGCTGCGCGAATGAAGCGCGCCATCCAGGTCGCAACGGCTGCGGCGTCCAAGGGATCGGCAAGGCTCGCCAGCGCGTCGTCGACGATGGCGTCCGGGATGCGGCCACGACGGCTCGCCACCAGGTCGGCGGTGAACGACGCCGTCATTTCCGGATGGCCCTGGAAACTCACCGCCGGACCTTGCGCATAGGCCAGTGCGGCATAATCCGTGTGCGCCGAACGGGCCAGAACGCGCGCGCCGGGCGGCGCCTCGATCACCTGGTCCTGGTGGCTCGCCGCCAGGGCGAAGCGCGGCGGGGCAGGGTCCATCCAGGCCGGCGCGTCGACGACCTCGTAGGTGTGGCGCCCGACGCCCCAGCCCTTGTCGCTTTTGGCGACGCGGCCGCCGAACGCCTGCGCCATCACCTGATGGCCGAAGCAGATGCCGATCTGCGGCACGCCAGCGTCGGCGGCCGCACGGATATGGGCCTCAAGTGGCGCGATCCAGGCATGGTCCTCGTAAACGCCGGCCGGCGAGCCGGTGATCAGGAAGGCGTCGGCCTCGCGCGGGGCGGGCGGGGCCGCGCCGTCGACGACCGCCACGGTCTCGAAGTGCAATGCCGGATCAACGGGCGCCAGCAACGCGCGGAACATCGTCGGATAATCCGAATGCCGGTCCCGGAGCACTGCGGGCGGGCGCCCGGTCTCGAGAATGACGACCTTCATCGTCTACGTGCGCCGCGCATCAAACGCCGGCGCCGGCGCCGACCCAGATCGATTTGGCGATCTTGAGCTTCATGATGCGGTCGTCGATGCCGTTCTGGCCGCCGTTGATGCGGCGGGTGACGGTGTAGACGTCGTCGGCGTCGGCGGGCTGATTGATCCGCCGCTCGGTCCAATAGAGCGTCGCAACCTTGGTGGCGACGATCGGATCGGACGCCAGCTGCGGGTTGTTGACGAGATCAAGGCCGAGCTTTTGCCCGTAAATTCCGTAATTGTTGCGGCCGGTGAGCTGGATGATGCCGCGGCCCTTGTAGCGCAGGCCATCGCCCGGCTGCGTGTTGCCGAGATCTTTGCGGCCGTCGTAGCGCGTGAAGTACTCGTCCTTGCCGAGCTCTTCCATGTAGCGGAAGGCGCTTTCGTGGGCCATTTGCGCGATGAAGTGCGCGATCCGCAGGCCCGTGTTGATCTGGGCGCGCGGCAATTCCTGTTGGAACGCCGGCGCGAGCTTGGCCACCAGATCGGCCTTGGCGTTTGGCACGACCTTCATCAGGTCGGCGGCGGCGATGCTCGTCTTGCCCGGGCCCGTGCCGCTCGGCGCGTAGGGCGTCACGAACTTGGACGACACGTAGCCCTGGTAGGTGAGCATGTTCAGGTCGGCCTCGACCCGCCACCAGCCCTGGCCCCATTCGCGCTTGTCGAGACGGGTCACGAATTGCCCGCGGGGCAGGGTGACCAGCACGTCGGCGCCGGGATCCGGCAACTCGCGCATGTTCAAGCCCGTCGCGGCGACCTGATAGACGTCCTTCATGACTTACTCCCCTTCGGACAAGTCTTAACATGCTGTGGGACCGGCGCCATCAGCGACGCTGGAATTCAGTGGGGCTGGTCGGTGGATTCGCCGCTTGGCGGTCGCCGCATTCCGCGCGACAGTCGCGCCATGGACATTGCCGCCATCCCAACCTTGTCGACGGCGCGGCTCATCTTGCGGCCCCACCGCATGGCCGATTTTGACGCCAGCTGCGCCTTGTGGACCGACCCTGAGGTCACGCGCTTCATTGGCGGGCGTCCCTCGACGACGGAAGAGGTCTGGGCGCGCCTGGTGCGGTACGCCGGCCATTGGGCCGTGTTCGGCTTCGGCTTTTGGGCGGTCGAAGACCGCGACGGCGGCGCGATGATCGGCGATGTGGGTTTCTTGAACGCCCGCCGCGACATGACGCCGTCCTATGCCGACATCCCCGAAATGGGCTGGGCGCTCACGCCGGCGGCCCAGGGCAAGGGCTATGCGTCCGAAGCGATCCTCGGCGCACTGCACTGGGCCGATGCGCATTTCGGGCAAGCGCGCACCTGGTGCATGATTCACCCGGACAATACGCCCTCGCTGCGGGTCGCGGCGAAATGCGGCTACGTCGAAACCGCGCGCACGACCTATCACGGCGCGCCGACTGTCGTGCTGAAGCGCTGAGCGCGCTAGACTGCCCCCATGATCATCGATGGCCCCCGCATGCCGCCCGCCGCTGGCGGCAAACCCGCCCACCTCGTCGTCTTCCTGCACGGCTACGGCTCGAACGGCGCTGACCTTATGGGCCTTGCGCCCTATCTCGCCAAAGCGCTCGGCAAGGCGCAGTTCGTCGCGCCGAATGCGCCCGAGCCCGTCGCCATGGCGCCTGGCGGCTATCAATGGTTCCCGATCACGCACCTCGATCCGCGTCTTATGGAGCAGGGCGTGCTGCGCGGCGCCGGCGGGCTCGATCGCTTCCTCGATCGCGAACTCGAGCGTTACGGGCTCGACGAGAGCCGGCTCGCGCTGGTCGGGTTTTCCCAGGGCACAATGATGGCGCTGCATGTGGGATTGCGGCGCGCGCGCCGGCCTGCCGCGATCGTCGGCTTTTCCGGCGCGCTCGTGGCGCCGGGCCGGCTCAAGGCCGAGGCGAAGAACGTACCGCCGATCCTGCTTGTTCATGGCGACCGCGACGACATGGTGCCCGTCGGCTCCATGTTCGAAGCCGCCGACGCCCTGTGCGACGCCGGGTTCAGCGCCCAATGGCACATCTCGGCCGGTCTGCCGCATTCCATCGGTCCTGACGGCATCGACCTCGCCGGCCAATTCCTGCGCGCGGCGTTCGACGGCAAGTTCGCGGCTGCGGGCGGCATCACCATCCGGTGATTTTCGCCGCATCCGCCTACTTCGCGTAGGCGGCCCGAACGAGAAGTGCGAGCGCGGTGCGCGCGCGTCGCCAGTTCGCGTCCGTTTCGAGCTTGAGGCCGGCGAATTCGCCGAGCGCGCCGGCGTGCGTCGCCAGCGTCTGCGCCGCCGCAATCAGCGCGGCATTGATCGCCGCAGCATCAACGCCGGCCGGCGGCTCCAGCCCGCCGCGCAGCGCCTGGATCCAGGCCCCAAGCCGCGCCGAGCGCGCCTGCGCCATGCACGTCACGAGCGGAGAGGGCGCCGCCGCCTCCCACGCCGCAATCTGCTGCAGACCCCGGTCGCGGCGCATCAGATCGGCGAGACCGAGGATGAGCCGTTCGACCATATCCGCATAGGTCTTTGGCGTCGGCGTGGCGAGCGGTGTGAGAGCGTCCGCGAAGTCGGCCGCGATCGCTGCGCCAACCGCATCAGCGAGGCCTTCCAGGCCATCGTAGTAGCGATAGATGAGCTGCTTGTCGCAGCCGGCGCGGCGGGCGATCGCGTTGACGCCGAACCCTGCGAAGCCCTCCTCGGAAAGGATCGCGCGCGCCGCATCGAGGATCGCGGCCGCGGTGGCCTCCCTGTCGCGCGGCTTGGCGGCGGCCTTGGGCGTCGTCACGATTTGGACTTTCCTCGCTGGATCATTCGCCCGTCGCGTCGTCACCATGCGGCGACGGGGAGGCGTCTTATGTCACCAATAGGTGATTTGCGCAAGTCTCCATTGAAGGACATGCGCCGCCTTTGCGGCTCACATCTTCGCCCGGATCTCGCGTCGGAAAACGTCGATCGGCACCGGTGCTGAATCGGTGCGCGCGACGTGCCAGTAGGTCCAGCCGTTGCAGGCCGCCGACCCCATGGCGAGCGCGCCGATCCGGTGGATCGAGCCGGTCGCGTCGCCGTAGGACAGGCTGCCGTCGGCGCGTACGCGCGCCTCGCGCCGCCCGTCCGGAGAGACCAGGAGATCGCCCGGCCGCAGGAAGCCGGCCTCGATCACCTGTCCGAAAGGCACGCGCGGCTCGTCGCGCTTCGAGCGCGTGACGGCAAGGTCGTCGCGCGCGATCGGACCCACCGCGCTGAGCCGCTGGCGGGCGGCTTCGATGTAGGTGGCCTCGCGCTCGATGCCGATGTAATGGCGCCCCAGCCTTTTGGCCGCTGCGCCCGTGGTGCCGGTTCCGAAGAACGGATCGAGGATCAGATCGCCCGGCCGCGTCGTCGAAAGGATCACGCGGTGCAGCAGCGCTTCGGGCTTTTGCGTCGCGTGGATTTTCCGTCCGTGCTCGTCGCGCAGCCGCTCCTGGCCGGTGCACAGCGGGAACGTCCAGTCCGAGCGCATCTGCAGATCGTCGTTCGCCATCTTCATGGCGTCGTAGTTGAAAACGTAGCGCGATTGCTTTGATTTCGCGGCCCAGATCAGGGTTTCGTGCGCATTGGCGAAGCGCGTGCCCTTGAAGTTCGGCATCGGATTGGTCTTGCGCCAGACGACGTCGTTCAAGATCCAATAGCCGTGGTCCTGCAGCGCCGCGCCGACGCGGAAGATGTTGTGATACGAGCCGATCACCCACAGCGCGCCGTCGTCCTTCAGCAGGCGCCGCGCGGCGCCGAGCCAGGCGCGCGTGAAGCGATCGTAGGCGGCGAAATCATCGAACTGGTCCCACGCGTCGTCGACGCCGTCGACCACGCTCTGGTCGGGCCGCGTCAGCCCGCCGCCGAGCTGGAGATTGTAGGGCGGGTCGGCGAACACGAGATCGACGCTCGCGGCCGGCAACGCCTCCATCGCCTCCACGCAATCGCCTGCGATGATGCGGTCCTTGTCCAAACTCGGCATGCCTTCCCCGTGACCTGAACGCGCACCTTGGCGAGGGAGGGTAAAGGAAAGATTCAGGATGAGGGAGGGCGCAGGGCATTTGGGGCGCTGCGGAGGCCGCCAATCGGTCGTCGAAGGCGGCAGCCTACTGTCACCGAACGTTGACACGGCGATCTCGGGCGTTGCGCTTCCGCATGGCGTTGGATTGGCGCCTACATCCGAACCGGATAGAGCCGAACGATGCGCGGCGCGGACGTGATCGAGGTTTACCAAGCGCTGGCGGCGTCGGGCGTCGAGCCGCGCCGCCGTTCGTCAGATCAAGCCGGCCGCCAGACGCGATATTCAACGCCGACGCCCGGGAGGATGCGGCCTTCGCCGATGAAGAACGTCGTGTTGAGCCAGCTGTACCGCGCATCGCCCGTCTCAATGCGCGGGTTCGTGTAGAAGCGCTGGTCGCTGAACTCCGTGCCCGTTGCATTCGCGGTCGCGCTTTGCACGGCCGGGTTCATTTCCAAGAGGCCGACATATTGGACATAGAGAAAAGCGCCGTCGTGGGTCTCGACCTGCGCGCGCACATCGACCCTGAGATAGCCGTCAGAGGCGATCAGCGCCCACTCGCCGCCGCCGAGCACTTTTCCGCGCAGCCGGTCGCCCTCGACCTCGCCGCCAGCCACCTCGTAATAGATCCGGGTGCCGATCGGGCCCGCGCCGATCGGAACCGGCGGCTTCAGCATCGCTCTGAACGTGAATTCGTGGACGAGGTTCATGATCGGGCTCTCCTGAAGTGCCTCTCGGAGCCATCAACACCAGTTCCGCGTGACGCGCACGGCATGATTGGACGAACGAACGCTTTCGGCAAACAGCCAACAAGCCCCATGCGCCATTCGCTCCCCGCTGCTGGGCGGGGATCGGTCGATCATGGCGGTGGCCTATCTGGCGTTCGAGCCGCCGCCTCGCGTACCGGCTTAAAACTCAACCGATGAATCGCGCACGGCCCGAGCCGCGTCAGTGCGGCGAGGTGCTCGGGTGTGCCGTAGCCTTTGTGCTTGGAAAAGCCGTAGCCGGGATGGGCGGCGCAGGCGTCGATCATCAGCGCGTCGCGCACCGTCTTGGCGATGATCGAGGCGGCGGAAATGATCGGCACGTGCGCGTCGCCGTCGATGATCGCCTCGGCGGGGCAGGCGAGGTTCGGTAGGGCGTTTCCGTCGATCAGCGCCGCCGCGGGCGCGGTCGCGAGCGCTTCAACGGCGCGGCGCATGGCGAGCAAGGTTGCGGCATGGATGTTGATGCGGTCGATCTCTTCGACGGAGCATTGCCCGACGCCGACGATTCCGATCGCGCGAATGGCGCGCGCGAGCTCGTCGCGCTGCGCAACCGTCAAAACCTTGGAATCGCCTAGACCTTTAGGCCGGCCGCGCGCCGGCAGGATCACCGCGGCCGCAACGACCGGTCCCGCCAGCGGGCCGCGCCCGGCTTCATCAACGCCGCAAATCGCCATCCGCGAGCGCTAGAACGAGTCGCGCCCAGCCCTCAAAGGGTCGGCGCGTTGAAGGTGTCGCACGCCTTCGGTTCGCCGCTGTCGAAACCGACCTTGAACCAGCGCATGCGCTGTTCGCTGGTGCCGTGGGTGAAGCTGTCCGGCACCACCGTGCCGCGCGCCTGCTTCTGCAATGTGTCGTCGCCGATCGCATTGGCGGCGTTGAGCGCCTCTTCCAGATCGCCAGTTTCAAGCTGCTGCTTCCATTCGGCGGCCGAGCGGCCCCAGACGCCGGCGTAGCAATCGGCCTGCAGCTCCATCATCACCGAGGCCTTGTTGAAGTCCTCTTTGGACAGCGTCTCGCGCTGGCGCATCAGCCAGTCCGAGCGGCCGGAGAGGTTCTGGATGTGGTGGCCGACCTCGTGGGCGATCACATAGGCCTCCGCAAAATCGCCGGGCGCGCCGAAGCGGCTCTTCAGATCGGCGAAGAAGCTGGTGTCGAGATAGACCTTGGAATCCGCCGGGCAGTAGAATGGTCCGGCTGCGGACGTTGCGCCGCCGCACGCCGATTGCACCTGGCCGGAGAACAGCACGAGGGTCGCGGGCGTGTACGTCGCCTGATCGACGATCCCCGCGAGCTTTCCCTCGGCGAACAGCTTGGTCCAGACGTCCTCGATCGAGCCGAGAACCTTCGCCACTTCCTGGCCCGTCGCGTCGGCGGGGGCGCCGGCCTTGCCGGCCTGCTGCGATGCGGGCGCCGGGCCCTGCATGCCCAGGAGCCCCGCGAGGAGCGGGCGCGCGCCCGGGAAGAAGAAGAACAACAGCCCGATGATGACGAGCCCGGGCAGGCCGAGCCGGCCGGCGAGGCCGAGCCCGCCCATGCCGCCGCCGCCGCCGCCGCGCATGCCGCGGCGGTCTTCGATATTGTCGCTGGGACGTTGGTCGTCGAGGCGCATGGCCGGCTCCGCTCGTTTCGGCCGGACGTTAACCACATCCAGGCGCGCGCGTCATCTGGCGGCGACGCGACGCCGGTCGCTGCAACAAGAGATCAGTTCCGCGTCATGGCGAACCCGCCAGTGCGCGCCTCGACGCGCCACTCGCCCTGGACCTTTTTTCCGCCCCCGGAGACCCGACCCCGATATGAAACCGTATGCGACAGACCGGCCGAGCCATCGTAGGTCTTGTCGAACACCAGCGAGCCGTCGTCGTGCACATAGCCGTGGATCACGGCGCCGACCTGAAGGGGGCCGCCGCGCCCAGTCTGGTTGGGTTCGCGGCTCGCGCCGCGGAACTCGCCGAGCGAACCGACGGCCGTCAGCGACATTTCGAACGGCGTCTTGGCGTCGCCGTCGGCATACTCGCCCCGCCATTCCCCGGAGAGGCCCTTCACGCCGTCGGCGGCGTCATCCCCAGCAGCGGCTTTGGGCGTGACGACGTCCGGCGGGCAGGTCTTCAGAAACTTTTCGATCCATTCGCGGTTGATCGTGCTCGCAATGCCCTGGCCGGCCGATTTGATTTCCAGGAGCCGCGCGCGCTTCAGAGCCGCCATGAATTTCGGATCTTTGATCGGCTGCTGCTGCTCGAGAATGAAGCCGCCATTCTCTTCGTCAATCTCGGTGCTCGACGTGCCGCCGCTCAAAGGAAACGCCTTGTTGTCGAGCAGGACCACAATGTCGGTGCTGAAGGTTCGATCGCCGGTCTTGACCTGCCCGTCGGAGATTTCCGCGCTGCCGCCGATGCGGAATTTGTAGACGGCGAACACGATCTTTTCCTGCGGATCGCAAACGACCTGCGCGACAATCATGTTCGTGGAATCTGTTCCGGTCTTGAGCGCCAGGCTCAACAGGCCACCCTGTTCGACCTGGAACGCTTCGGCTTCCAGCGCATCCGCCGGCATTTTCGGAGCGACGCTGCGGTCGCAGGCGCCGAGCGCAAGGGTCGCGACGGCGATCAAGAGACCTGCGCCATGCGCGAACCGCCGTTTCCAACCGCCCGATTTCATCGCCGCCCCCGAAGTCTTCGAAAGTATCGAGGCGACCGCGCATTGGCAATTCCGCGCCCGCTTCTCTCACGAAGCGGCCCATGGGTTGCCCTCGCCGTCATCCTGGACGCGCCGCAGGCGCGGGCGCGATGACGGCAAGGGAGGCGGGGGCCTTTCGACGAGCGCGGTCGGAACTGAGGGCGCCCAAACGCCGCCGCCATCGACCCAGGCCACGCGATCCGATAGCGTTCTGCCGGACCGAGGGCGCCGTGACCGACATCTTCCTTTCCTACAACCGGGAAGACCAAGCCCGCGCCAAGCTGTTCGCGGAGGCGTTTGAGGCGCAGGGCTTCAAGGTCTGGTGGGACGTGGGTCTGCGCGCAGGCGAGGCCTATGACGAGGTGACGGAGACGGCGCTGCGCACCGCGAAAGCGGTGGTGGTGCTGTGGTCGAAGAAGTCCGTGCAGTCGCGCTGGGTCCGCGCCGAGGCGACGCTGGCGGATCGCAACAAGACGCTCGTGCCCTGCATGATCGAGCCGTGCGAGCGCCCGATTATGTTCGAACTGACTCAGACGGCGGAGCTTTCGCATTGGCAGGGGAATGCTTAGGATCCGGCATGGGCTGGCTTCCTTGCCGACGTGCAACGGTTCGTGGCGAAGGCGGGGCCTGTTGCTGTCGCGCCCACACCGCAGACGGCCGCGCCGACGGTTCAGGAAACGCTGAAGCCTGGCCAGAGCGGTTCGGCGCCCTCGCTGGCGGTGCTGCCCTTCACCAATCGTTCGAGCTTGCCAGAAGATGACGTATTTGCCCAAGGCATGGTCGAAGACGTGATCTCGGCGCTCTCGCAGGGCGTGAACGTCCGCGTGCTGGGCTCGACCGCAACAGCCAATCTAAGCCGCGCGGCGATTACCGATCTCGCCGCGGTCGGGCGCCAGCTTGGCGTGCGCTACCTGCTGGAAGGCAATGTGCGGCGCGTCGGCGCAAATCTGCGCGTGACCACGCAGCTGTTGGAGGCGGCGTCGGGCGCAGTCGTATGGGCCGGTAAGTTCGATCGGCCGCTGGCCGAATTGGCGGAGCTTCAAGAAGAGCTCGTGATGGACGTCGCGAGCAATCTGGATGTTCAGGTGTTCAGCGTCGAAATGCGCGGCGCGCTGAGCAAACCGGACGACATCACGGCTTGGGAGGCGGTCGCGCGCGCGCAGGCGGCGTTCCAGGAATACAACGCGGCCTCGATACAGCGCTCTGTTGAGTGGGCGACCCGCGCCGCCACCATAGCGCCTGACTATGGCCCCGCAGTCGCTCAGCTCGCTGACTCGCTCGCCAGCGTCTACGCGTATGGCGATGGCGAGAATATTGAACTGAAAGAGCGGGTGCGCGCGCTTGCGATGCGCGCCATTGCGCTTTCCCCAGATGATCCTGTGGTTCTCATGCGCGCGGGATGGTCGCTCTGCTTTGTCGGCTATCCCGAAGAAGGCATTCGTTACAGCGAAAACGCGGTCAGAAGGGCGCCCGGCGGCGGCTTCGCGCACTTCTACAGCGCTATGTCCAACTTCGTGCTCAATCGGTCGGACAAGGCGATATCGCACATTGGGACTGCGGAACGCCTAATGCCCGGCGGCCACCTCAACTGGGCGCTGAAGGTGGCGGCCGCCATAGTGATGATGTCACGCGAGCGTTGGGCCGAAGCCGAAGAAGCCATCGAGCAATGCTGCACGCTGAACCCGAGCTTTGCGCAAGGCTATGTCCTGAAGGCGGTCATCTGCCTGAACCAGGGACGAAACGAAGAAGCGCACCAACAAATCCTAACGGCCCAGAAGCTCGGCGGTGAACTGTCGTCCGCGCTTTGGTTCGACACCGTGTTCGCGGGCAGGCATCATGGCCAAGCGCAGCGCGTCGAACAGATTCGCGCGCTCTGGGCAGCGACGGAGCAATCCGGATGAGCGCGCCCGACATTTTCCTCTCCTACAACCGCGAGGATCAGGCGCGGGCGAAGCTGTTCGCGGAGGCGTTTGAGGGCCAGGGCTTCAAGGTCTGGTGGGATGTCGGTCTCCGCACCGGCGAAGCCTATGACGAGGTGACGGAAACTGCGCTGCGCACCGCGAAAGCTGTCGTGGTGCTCTGGTCGAAGAAGTCCGTGCAATCCCGCTGGGTGCGCGCCGAGGCGACGCTGGCCGACCGCAACAAAACCCTCGTGCCCTGCATGATCGAGCCGTGCGAACGCCCGATCATGTTTGAGCTGACGCAGACGGCGGAGTTGAGCCATTGGGATGGTTCGCCGACGGATGATGCGTGGGTCGCGTTCGTTGGCGACGTGCGCGGCTTCTTGGCGAAAAATCCGAAGGCGTCGGCTGTTGCGCCCTCTGGACCGGCCCCGATCGTCGCGCCGCCAACCGCGCTGCAGCCGACGGCGCAAAGGCCCATGCGCCCGGTACTTGCGGTGCTGCCCTTCATCAACCGCTCCGGCCTCAAGGAAGACGACATCTTCTCCATCGGCATGGTGGAGGACATTATTGACGCCTTGTCGCTCAGCCGCACGATCCGCGTGCTGTCCAGCGGCGCGACCGCCGCCTATCGCAAGAACGCCGTCGATGTCGTTGAGATCGCGCGACAAGCCAACGTGCGCTATCTGCTGGAGGGCAATGTGCGCCGCGTCGGCGAAGCCCTGCGGGTGACGGCGCAGCTCATCGATGCGGCCGATGGCGGTATACTCTGGACGCAAAAGTTCGATCGTCCGTTGTCGGAATTGGCCGCGCTGCAGGAAGACCTGGTGGTGGAGGTAGCGGCCCATCTCGACGCGCAGATTTCGCGCGTGGAAATGGAGCGCGCGCTGAAGAAGCCGGGCGACCTCAACGCCTGGGAGGCGATGCTGCGATCCGGCGCCGCCGCCACGCGGGGTCTGTGGAGCCTCGCAATCGCGGAGGCTGAGCGGGCGGTGACGCTGGCGCCGGACAGCGCCAGCGCACACGCCACGCTCGCGTTCGCGCTGTCCGGCATGGTCATTCACCGCCCTGGTGAGCCTCAGTGGCGTGAGCGTGCGCACGCGCACATTGCACGCGCGCTGCAATTGGACGCATCCAACCCGACCGTGCACCTGTGGGCGGGATGGTCTTATGCGTGGTGCGACGAGCCCGAAGAAGGACTGCCCTATCTGGAGCAAGCGGTGCGCGCGCGGCCGACCAACGCCGTCGCGCGTCATGCGCTGGGTTCAGCCTTCATCATGCTCAACCGCAATCAAGAGGCGATGACCGAGTGGGAGACCGCCGAGCGACTCGCGCCGGGCTCGCCGAACCAGTACAATTTGTCTGCCTTCATGGGGTGTGCGCTCCTGAAACTCGGACGGCGCGAGGAGGCGCTGGCGCGGTTCGATCAGTCCCTCCGCTTGGTTCCTACATTTTTCGTTGCACACTTCTATCGAGCCCTCACGCTTGAGCTTCTGGACCAAAGCGAAGCCGCCGTAGCCGCGATGCGCCGAACGCGGGCCGTCGATACAGAACCGTGGGACCGGGCTTGGGCCGCGCGTGGCCGCTCGTTTGTCGAAAGCTGGTGGCGCAATCATCCCGATCTGCCGATGCTCTTCGCTGCAGTGCAGAAGCTCTCGGATGCAACAGACTAGGCGCGCCAGAGACGATGCCCCACCGGGCCTGGAGCGGCCCATGACCACCCCGCCCGAAGGCCTCTTCCCGTTCACGCAAGACAATGCGGCGAGCGCTCCCCGAGCAGCAGCAGCGTCGGCGCGTTGATCTGCACATAGCGCTCGATCGCGCCGAGATCGCGCTCCAGCGCGCGCGCTTCGCGCGGAAACGTCAGCGCGCGGGCAACCAGTCCGGCCCAGAAAGGCGAGTTTTCGAGACCGGCGAGCGCCACCTCGGGCAGACCCGTCGCATTGACCAGGAAGTGGCGGACCATGCCGGCCGCATCGCGCGCATCGATCATGCCTTGCAGATGATCCGCCATCGGGGTCGCCGCGGCGTGTAGGGGCGGCTCATACAGGATCAGGCGCGCGACGGGAGAGACGAGGGCGGCCTCGAGCGCGCAGATCGCCCCGTAGGAATGTCCGAACACCGTCGTTTCGGGACCGGTCGCCGCCAGCACCGCGAGGACGTCGTCGCGTTCCAGGTCGAGGCTGTGCGCACGACCGTCGGCGCTGGCCCCGCGCCCTCGCCGATCGACCAGGAAACAGGTGTGATGGGGCGCTAGCGCTTCGGCTACGAGACGCCAATCCTCGGCGCACCCAAGCCCGCCGTGAACGATCAGCACCTTCGGGCCCTGACCAAGCTGCGTGAACCCGATGCGCGTTCCGTCGGTTGATGTCGCGAAGCGCTGCATGGGAGGACGCTAGCACGCCGGCGGCCCGCCGGCATTCCTCCGCAGCCGCGGCGCAAGCCATTCCCTCCGCCGGCCTCGGCCCTTAAGATCGGGTCTATATGCGCCTCTCGGCGCAAGGGGGAGGATTGCCATGAAACGGATTCTGGCGGCGGCGGCGCTTTGGGCCGTCAGCACGGGCGCGCAGGCTCTGCCGGTGGCTGCGCGGGACGTCAACGTCCGCAGCGACGCGGTTTCGGCCAAGGTCGTCGCCTGGCGGCGCGACATTCACGCCAATCCGGAGTTGGGCTTCGCCGAAGTCCGCACCTCGAAGCTGGTCGCCGATCATATGCGCAAGCTCGGCCTCGAGGTCCGCACCGGGATCGCCGGGACGGGCGTCGTCGGGATCCTGCGCGGGGCCTTGCCGGGGCCCGTGGTGGCCTTGCGCGCCGACATGGACGGCCTGCCGGTCAAGGAAATGTCCGGCCTGCCGTTCGCCTCGACAGTGACTTCGACCTGGAATGGCCAGCCCGTCCCGGTCGCCCACGCCTGCGGCCATGACACTCACGTCGCCATGCTGATGGGCGCCGCCGAAGTGCTCGCAGGCCTCAAGGATCGGCTGCCCGGCACGGTGCTGTTCGTGTTCCAGCCGGCCGAGGAGGGCGGTCCGGCCGGCAAGGAGGCGGGCGGCGCGGCCGCCATGCTCGCCGCCGGCGTCTTCAACGATCCCAAGCCCGCCGCCATCTTCGGCCTGCACGTCGTGCCGGGCGAAGCGGGGACGGTGTTCTACAAGTCGCAGGGCTTCATGGCCGCGGCGGACCAGATCTACATTACGCTGAAGGGCAAGCAGACCCACGCCGCCTGGCCCTGGCAGGGCGTCGACGTGATCTCCCTGTCCTCGGCGATCGTCAGTGAGCTGAACACTCTGGCGGCGCGCACGGTCGATGTGACGGCGACGCCCACGGTGCTGTCGATCTCGACGATCAACGGCGGCGTGCGCTGGAACATCATACCGGAAGAAGTGAAATTGACGGGCACGCTGCGCACGTTCGATCCCAAGCAGCGCGTCGACATGCAGGCCAAGATCAAGACGACGATCGCCAATCTCGCCGCCAGCTACGGCGCCAAGTCCGAAGTGACCTTCGCCGCGTCCGGCGGAGTCACTTGGAACGATCCCAAGCTCTCAGCCTGGATCGCCGCGCCGCTGCGCGAAGCCGCTGGCGAGGAAAAAGTCGATCCGGCGCGGCGCCCGACGATGGTGTCGGAGGATTTTTCCTACTTCCAGGAGAAGATCCCGGGCGTCTTCTATCATCTCGGCGGCACGCCGCGCGGGACCGATCCCGCGAGTGCGGCGCCCAATCATTCGCCCTATTTCATGGTCGATGAATCGATCCTGCCGCTCGGCGTGCGCACGCATGTCCTCACCGCGCTGCGCTACCTCGAGGCTAATGCTCCGGCTCCGAAATAGGCTCTAGAGCAGGCTCAATTGCTCGCCGGCTTTCGGCGGGCGGCGGAACTGCATGACGTCGAGCGCGAAGCGCGGGCGATCAAGCCCGTGCCGGCGCGCCGCTGCGCGAAAGCGCTGGGCGATGAGCTGCGCGTAGGGGCCGGTTCCGCGTTGGCGCGCGCCCCAGGCGGCGTCGTAGTCGCGCCCGCCGCGCATCTCGCGCACGAGTTTCATCACCCGCTTGGCGCGGTCCGGCGCGTGGACGGCGAGCCATTCCTGGAACAGCGTCGCGATCTCGCGGGGCAGGCGCAGCACGACATAGCCGGCGGCAGTCGCGCCGGCGGCGCTGGCGCGTTCGAGCAGGGCGTCGATCTCGTGATCATTGAGGGCGGGGATGAGGGGCGCCGTCATCACGGCCGTCGGCACGCCCGCGCGCGCCAGTTCCGCGATCGTCTCGAGCCGCCGGTGCGGGGCGGCGGCGCGCGGCTCCATCGTGCGCGCAAGTTTCGGATCGAGCGTCGTCACCGAGACCGCGACCTTGGCGAGCCCGGCCGCGCCCATCGGCGCCAGAATGTCGAGATCGCGCAGAACGAGCGCCGATTTGGTGACGATCGCCACCGGATGGCGATGGGCGGCGAGCACTTCCAGCACCGCGCGCGTCGTTTTCCAGGTCCGCTCGATCGGCTGATAGACGTCCGTCACGCCGCCGAGCACGATCGGCTTGACCACATAACCCGGCTTGGCGAGTTCGCGCGCCAGGACCTCGGCGGCGTTGGTTTTGACGAACAGTCGGCTCTCGAAATCCAGGCCCGGCGAGAGCCCAGCGTAGGCGTGGTTCGGGCGGGCGTAACAATAGACGCAGCCATGCTCGCAGCCGCGGTAGGTGTTGATGGTCTGGTCGAACGACAGGTCGGGGCTGTCGTTGGTCGAGATGATCGTGCGCGCCGTCTCGATCGCAACTTCGGTGCGGAGCGGCGGCGGCGCCGGGTCTGCGGCGTCCCAGCCATCGTCGAACGCCTCGCGCGCCTGGGCTTCATACCGCCCGGACGCATTCGAAACGGCGGCGCGGCCTTTCACCGGCGCGGCGCGGGTCTGGTCAGGGGGCGACGTCGGCATCACCGCAGAGTAAACCGAGATCAGAACAAAGCAAGAACGAAAGGCGGGAGCTGAAGTCCCCAAGCCGTTGACGCCCGCCGCGAAACAGGCGTTGATAAAGCGATCAACCACTCTGAGTTCGCGCCCCCATGGATGACGCCTATGCCGCGCGTTGGTACGCGGCCTGGAACGCTCGCGACCTCGACGCCATCTTCGCGCTCTACAGCGAGGAGATCGAATTTTCCTCGCCGTTCGTGTCCGCCTTGGGCTTCGGCCCGATGGGCGTGGTGCACGGCCATGGCATGCTCAAGGTCTATGTCGAGGCCGTTCTATCGCGCGTGCCCGACCTGAAGTTCGAGCCGGTCGCGTTATGCGCCGGCGCGCGCGGCCACACCCTGATCTACCGGACCCACGCCGGCGTCCTGGTGGCCGAGACCCACGAGGTCGACGCCGGGCGGATCGTTCGCGCCGACACCTTCTACGAAACCAACCCCGCCGCGCGATCGCGGACTTGACGAAATCCGCGCGTGCGTGAACTCCTCGCGCACCTGAATCTATTGAGGCCCGTCATGGAAGCCATCGACCCGATCATCTACCGCCTGGCGATCTTCGTGCTGGCGATTTTCGTCGGCTATTACGTCGTCTGGTCGGTGACGCCGGCCCTGCACACGCCGCTGATGGCCGTCACCAACGCGATTTCCTCGGTCATCATCGTCGGGGCGATCATCGCCGCCGCAGCCGCGACGCCGAGCGCGGACGCCGGCGAAGCCGCGGCCGGCGCGGCCTGGCTCGCCAAGGGCTCGGGCGCACTGGCGGTGGCGCTGGCCTCCGTCAACATTTTCGGCGGCTTCCTCGTCACACGGCGGATGCTGGCGATGTATAAGAAGAAGGAACGCCCCTCCAAGGCCTGACGTCGCCCCGCTCCGGGTCGGCGGCGCGCCGCGGCGAGGGGCCTGACGCGTCGAATCCGGCGTGACAAGGGGGCGAGGCTATGAGTCCGGCGGACTGGCGGGCGCTGATTTCGGCCTATCTCGAAGGCCGCCTGAGCGCTGCAACCTTCGCGAAGCGCTTTTCCGAAGCGTTCGATCAAGTGGTGCGCGATCGGCGCCCGGTCCCGCCGCGCATCCAGGACCTCTATTTCATCGTCGAAGCCTATGCCGGCGATCCGATGGGGCGCGGCCATGACGTCAGCGACGATCAGGACCTCCGCGCCGCGGCCGCCGCGGCGCTCGCCGCCTTGCCGGATATCGTTGCTGCGCCTGAGCCGGAACCTGCGCCCGGCGCCGCGCCGCAACCCGAAATCATCATCGCAACCTATGAGCCGCAACGGGAGGAGGTGCGCCGCGACGTGCGCCGCGCCGCCTTCACGCTCGGGGCCGTGGGCGCGGCCGGCTGCCTGATCGCGATCGCCTGGGCGGCGGTCGGCGTGCTGCAATTCTTCGCCGCCAGCGCCCAGATCGACGCCCTGTTCGGGATAGGTCCTGCCCCATCGGCGATCCTCGGGCTGATCGTCGCCTTCACCCCGATCGTCGGTTCGGTCGTCGCGTTTTTCGGCGCCAAGGATGTCTGGATGTGGCCGACCTGGGCGGCGGCGCTGGTGTTCCTGGTCGCGCCGACCCTAACGCTGATCGGCGGCGCGGACCGTTGGCGACGCTGGCGACGGCGCTGACGCCCGAACTCGTCGGTAAAATCTTGACGTGCAAGGGGCGAATAAGGTCAGGTCGCGGCGCGAAACCATACAATTCCGCAGGCGGACGGGTGACATCATCCCGCCGCACGCCGGGGGGCCCTGACGTATGAACGACGATACCGCCGCCGCGTCCATGATCGACCTGAACTTCGCCGCTCTTCTCTATCTTGTGTCCGGCGTGCTCTTCATCCTCGCCTTGCGCGGCCTGTCGAGCCCCGAGACGAGCCGGCAGGGCAACATGTACGGCATGGTCGGCATGGGCATCGCGGTCGCAACGACGCTCGCCACCGTGCCGCTCGACGGCATGACGCTCGCTTTGATCTTCGGCGGCGCCGCCGTGGGCGGCATCGCCGGCGGGGTGACCGCCAACCGCATCCAGATGACGCAGATGCCGCAGCTCGTTGCGGCGTTCCACTCGCTGGTCGGTCTTGCGGCGGTGTGCGTGGCCGCGGCGGCCTTCTATGCGCCGGCCAGTTTCCA
Organism: Caulobacterales bacterium; assembly: GCA_049317545.1. GTDB lineage: Bacteria > Pseudomonadota > Alphaproteobacteria > Caulobacterales > Aquidulcibacteraceae > REEB506. The sequence continues at coordinate 33,526 of JBMOIB010000015.1, forward strand.
CATCGCGACGCCGGAGGGCGGCATCAAGGTCGCCTCGTTGATCGAACTGGCGCTCGGCACAGCGATCGGCGCCATCACGTTCACGGGCTCGGTCATCGCCTTCGCCAAGCTCAATGGCAACATGTCCGGCGCGCCGATCATTCTGCCCGCGCGCCATGCGCTCAACATCGGGATCGCCGTCGCCATCGTCGCGCTCGTCGTGATGATGGTTCAGGACGGCGGCGCCTCGACCTGGCACTTCTGGGCGATCCTCGCGCTCTCGCTCTTGATCGGCGTGACCCTGATCATCCCGATCGGCGGCGCCGACATGCCGGTCGTCGTGTCGATGCTCAATTCCTATTCGGGATGGGCCGCCGCGGCGCTCGGCTTCACGCTTGAAAACACCGCGCTGATCATCACCGGCGCGCTCGTCGGTTCGTCCGGCGCGATCCTCAGCTACATCATGTGCAAGGGCATGAACCGCAGCTTCATCTCGGTGATCCTGGGCGGCTTCGGCGCGGCCGACGGCGCCGGCCCCGCTGGCGGCGTGAAGGAGACGCGTCCGGTCAAGCAGGGCAGCGCCGACGACGCGGCCTTCATCATGAAGAACGCCTCCAAGGTCATCATCGTGCCGGGCTACGGCATGGCTGTCGCGCAAGCCCAGCACTCGCTCAAGGAAATGGCCGACAAGCTGAAGGCCGAGGGCGTCGAAGTGAAATACGCCATCCACCCGGTCGCGGGCCGGATGCCGGGCCACATGAACGTGCTGCTCGCCGAAGCGCAGGTGCCCTACGACGAAGTCTTCGAACTCGAAGACATCAACAACGACTTCGCCCAGGCCGACGTCGCCTACGTCATCGGCGCCAACGACGTGACCAACCCCGCCGCCAAGACCGATCCGCAATCGCCGATCTTCGGCATGCCGATCCTCGAAGTCGAACGCGCCAAAACCGTGCTGTTCATCAAGCGCGGCATGGGCTCGGGCTACGCCGGCGTGGAGAACGAATTGTTCTTCAAGGACAACACGATGATGCTCTTCGCCGACGCGAAGAAAATGACGGAAGAGATCGTCAAGGCGCTCTAGGGGGCGCTTTCCCCGCTCTCGTCATCCCGGGCGGCGCGTAGCGCCGACCCGGGACCTCGTTCCAGGCGCACACTCGGAACAAGGTCCCCGATCTCCGCGCTGCGCGCTCCGTCGGGGATGACAAGTTTGAACTTATCCTCCCCCTCCCAGACCCATGCCATCATCGCCTCGTCGCTGCGGCCAGGGCGGTCGCGAACGTCACGAACGCGCAGCGGATCGACGAACGGACATGGTGGGTGAGACGCCCCACCCTGTTGCGGTTGGGATCTGGGAAAACCTGGCTTGAGGTCGTGCGAGTAATCACA
>JBMOIB010000016.1:0-34449 GCA_049317545.1 Caulobacterales bacterium
GTGAGGTCGAGCAGGATGATGTCGTAATCATAGAGCTTGCCGAGGTCGATGCCTTCCTCGCCCAAGTCCGTGGTGTAGATGTTGAAGCCTTCGGTCTTGAGCATCAGTTCGATGCCTTGCGCCGTGACGCTGTCATCCTCGATCAGCAGAACTCGCATCGAACCAATCTCCCCCAAGCGCACACGGGGCGCCTATCGAAGTTAACCAAGGCTAAGATCGCCGGAGGGCGTTGCCATATAGTTAATGTGTGTGAGTCGCTTCGCAGAATCTGGCAACACTTGGACGCGCAGATCGATCAAATTTTTATTAGGCGGAGTCCGGACGATTATTGCGAAGCCGAAACGAGAATGCAACCTCTCGGTAAGGAAATGAGCGCATCGACGTCGTATGACCAACGCGCTGCAGCGAATCGCGGCTGATCTTCAAGGGTTTGAGCCGCGCCGTTTCGAAGGCCGCGTCGCCGGCGTGAACGGCCTGCTGATCGAAGCCAGCGGGCCGGCGCAGGCGATGGTGCTCGGCGCGCGCTGCGCGGTGCAGGGCCCGCGGCCCACGCGCGGTGAGATCGTGGGTTTCCGCAATGGGCGCGCGCTCATTCTTCCCTTCGATTCGATGGATGCGATTCGCCCCGGCGCCCGCGTCCTCCTGTCGCCGACGACACCCGCGGTGCGCCCGACGCGCGCCTGGCTCGGTCGCGTGGTCGATGCCTTCGGCGCGCCGATCGACGGCTTGGGGCCGCTGCCGGAAGGGTCAGGCGTCGGGCAATCGGTTCGCGGCGATCCGCCGCCGGCGCACGGGCGCGCGCGCGTTGGGCCGCGTATGGATCTCGGCGTGCGCGCGCTCAATACCTTCGCGGCCTGCTGCCGCGGCCAGCGGATGGGTATTTTCGCCGGTTCAGGCGTCGGCAAATCGGTGCTCTTATCGATGCTCGCCCGCAACGCCGCCGCCGACGTGATCGTGATCGGTCTGATCGGCGAACGGGGCCGGGAAGTGCGCGAATTCCTCGAAGAAACGCTTGGGCCCGAGGGCCTTGCGCGCGCCGTCGTGGTCGTTGCGACCTCTGACGAACCGGCCGCGCGCCGGCGTCTCGCCGCGTATCTCGCCGCGGCGATCGCCGAGCATTTCCGCGACGAAGGCGACGACGTCCTGCTGCTGTTCGATAGCGTGACGCGGTTCGCCATGGCTGGCCGGGAGATCGGTCTTGCGGCTGGCGAGCCCCCGACCACCAAAGGCTATACGCCGTCGGTCTTCGCGGAGCTTCCGCGTCTCCTCGAGCGGGCGGGCCCGGGCCCCGAGCGCGCGGGCCGGAAGACAGGATCGATCACCGGCTTGTTTACGGTGCTCGTCGACGGCGACGACCACAACGAGCCGATCGCCGACGCGGTGCGCGGGATTCTCGACGGTCACATCGTCATGGAGCGCGCAATCGCCGAGCGTGGACGCTACCCGGCGATCAACGTCCTGAAATCGATCTCGCGCACAATGCCCATGTGTCATGCGCAAAACGAGAACGCGCTCGTCACGTCTGCGCGGCGCGCCTTGTCGTCGTACGCCGATATGGAGGAGCTGATCCGAATCGGCGCCTACAAGGCGGGTTCGTCCCCTGAACTGGACGAAGCGATCCGCCTACGCCCCGCGCTCGAGGCCTTTTTGAGCCAGGGGCGCGACGAGGTATCGACCATCGACGCAAGCTTCGCCGCGCTCGCGCGCGCACTGACATAGGAGAGCGCCCATGAAAGGCCTGGGGACTTTGATGCGGTTGGCGCGGGTGGAAATCGACGCCCGTCAGCGCGCCATTGCCGAAATCGACGCGCGGCTTGCGGGATTGGATGCGCAGGCCAGCGCCCACGAGGACGCCATCGCGCGCGAATCGGCCGCCGCCGCCGCGGACCCGATGGCCGCGCTTGGTTTCGGCGCCTACTTCCGCGCGGCGCTGACAGCGCGCCAGGATTTCGGTCGCCGGCGGACGTTGTTGAGCGAGGAGGCGCAATCGATCCGCGCCGCGCTCAACGAGGCGTTCCTGGAGCTCAAACGGCTTGAGCTTGTCGCTGAGCGCGTCGCCTCTGAGGCCGAGAAGAAGATTCTCAGGGCCGAAAACGCCGCGCTCGATGAGACCGCGATCGCGCGCCACGCGCGCGCCTGAGGTCAGGCCGGATCGATCGCGATCTGCTCGGCGATGCGGATCACGTCGTCGAGCGCCGGGGCGCCGGGATTGCGGATGGTCAAGGGCGTTTGCGCCCGGATGCAATCCGGCACGGCGGCGTCGCGCACGATGATTCCCGCGAGCGGCGGGCGTACGCCCAGATAGGTCTCGCAGGCCTTGGCGAGCTGATCGTAGATGCGACGCCCCGTCAGGCGCTTGTCGGCCATGTTCACGACGATGCTCGGCGTGGCTTCCGGGCGATGCAGGCGCAGCACCTTGATGAAGGCGTAAGCGTCGGTAAGGGCGGTGGGCTCTTCGGTGGTCACCACCACCACACGGTCGGCGGAGCCGGCGAGACGAATGGTCTGGGCGTCGACGCCGGCGGCGAGATCGAGAATGACGCGATCGTAATGGAAAGCGAGCGTCGCCAGCCCGGCGACGATGCCGGCCACGTCTTCCATACTGACATTGGCGAGCGCGCCGGACCCGGAATGTCCGGGCAAGAGATCAAAGCCGCCCTGCTTGGATGGACCGCCATTGACGGGCGTCACCGCCGCTTCGAGATCGATCCAGCCGCGCAGGACGGCGGAAAGGTCCGATTTCGGACGGATGCCGAGCTGGACGTCGACATTGGCGAGGCCAAGATCGCCGTCGACGAGCAAGGTCCGGCGGTTCTGGCGGCCCCACGTGCAAGCCAAAGTGGTGGAAAACCACGTCTTGCCGACGCCGCCCTTGCCCGAAGCAATGGCGATGACAGGAGCGGGATTGACGCGCTGGGGGGAGGGCGCGCGGCGAGCCGGGATGGACATGGCGGACCTCGGAAGGAGCAGACGCTCAACCATGGCCTGGAGGAGTTTCCACCCCCTTTACGCCGCGCCTTTTCGGATCAGACCTGCCCGAGCGCGCGCAGCCTGATCTTGGAGTGGATTTCGTTCTGCGACATGACGGGCGTCATCGGGCGGAATCGTTCGATCAGGGCGCGCAAGTACGGCCGAATGACCGGGCTCGTCAGCAGAACCGGCATATCGCCGGTCATCGCCGCCCGCTCGAAGGCGGCGCGGATGTCGGCGACGAATTGATGCAAGCGCGTCGGCGCGAGGGCCAATTGTCGTTCGCCAGGCTCGCCGACAAGGGCCTCCGCGAACGTCTGTTCCCAGGCTGGCGAAAGCGTCAGGATCGGCAAGGCGCCGTCCGGCGCACGGTGCTGGGCGCTGATCTGCCGGGCGAGTTTGGCGCGCACGTGCTCGGTGATCGAGACGAGATCGCGCGACCCGGGCGCCGACTCGGCGATCGCTTCGACGATGGCGCCGAGATCGCGGATCGAGACGCGCTCGCGCAGCAGGTTCTGCAGCACCCGCTGAACGCCGGCCCAGGAAATGTGCGCGGGCGTGACGTCGTCGAGCAGCTGCTGGGTGTCCTTCGGCAGTTCCTTGATGAGCTTCTTGGTCTCCGCGAACGTGAGGAGCTCGGGCATGTGCTCCTTGATGATCTCGGTAAGGTGCGTCGTCAAAACGGTCGCCGGATCGACGACGGTGTAGCCGCGGAACGCCGCGTCTTCGCGATCGGCCTCGTCGATCCAGGTGGCGTCGAGGCCGAACGCGGGTTCCTTGACGGGCTCGCCGGGGATCGCGACGCCGCGACCGGTCGGATCCATCGTCAGGAGCGAATCGAGCTTCAGCCGGCCTTCGCCGACCTCCATTTCGCGCACGCGGATGCAATAGCGGTCCGACGCCAATTGGACATTGTCGAGGATGCGCACCGGCGGCGTGACGAAGCCAAGCTCCTGCGCAAGCGATTTGCGCAGCGCCTTGATCTGGTCGGTGAGCCTGCGGCCCTGCACGTCGTTTAGGAGCGGCAGAAGGCCGAAGCCGAGCTCGATGCGGATGTCGTCCATCGCAAGGGCGGATTGCGGGGTTTCTTCCGCCGCGGTCGCTGCGGCGTCCTCGTCGGCCTTTTGCTTCTCCTCGTTCTTGGCCTTCTCCAAGCCAACGCGGCGCAAATTCCAGGCGAGCATGCCCGCCGCAATCGCCAGCGACCAGAACGGCACGATCGGCATGCCCGGAAGGATTCCCGCGATCGCCGCGCACGCAGCGACCATGCCGAGCGCTTGCGGATAGCCTGCGAGTTGGGTGGCCAAAGCCTTGTCGGCGGCCCCGTCCACGCCCGCCTTCGTGACGAGAAGGCCGGCGGCGACCGAAATGATCAGCGCCGGGATCTGCGCCACCAGGCCGTCGCCGATCGTCAGGCGCGTGTAGACGTCGCCGGCCTCCGCGATGTCGAGGCCGTGCGACGTGACGCCGATGATGATCCCGCCGATGATGTTGATGACGGTGATCAAAAGCCCGGCGATCGCGTCGCCGCGCACGAACTTCGAGGCGCCGTCCATGGCCCCGAAGAAGGCGCTTTCGTCTTCGAGCGCCTTGCGTCGCGCGCGGGCGTCTTTGTCGTTGATCAGGCCGGCCGAGAGATCGGCGTCGATCGCCATCTGCTTGCCGGGCATGGAATCGAGAGTGAACCGCGCCGCGACTTCCGCGATCCGCGTCGAGCCCTGCGTGATGACGATGAAGTTCACGATGACCAGGATGATGAAGACGATCACCCCGATGACGAAGTTCCCCTCCATCACGAATTCCGCGAACGCATTGATCACGTCGCCGGCTGCGGCCGGGCCATTGTGGCCGTGCGACAGGATGAGGCGCGTCGACGCCACGTTGAGCGCCAACCGGAACAAGGTCGTCAACAGGAGCACCGCGGGAAAGGCGGTGAACTCGAGCGGGTTCTTGATCATCAGCGCGGTGAGCAGGATCAAGATCGACGACGTGATCGACAGAGCCAGCAGGAAATCCATCGACCATGCCGGCAACGGCAGGAGAAGGATCGCCAGAATGAACAGGACGATCGCCGCCAGCGCGATGTCGCCGCGCATGACCGCTTGAAGGAGGCTTCGCGCGTCCAGGCGAAGGGGGGCTGCTGCGGCCATGGTTCAGCTCACGCGGCTGCGCTGTTGGGCGGGGGCGGGACGTCGAGACCTTGATCCAGATAAAGGCGCAGCTTGTTGCGCAGCGTCCGGATCGAGATGCCGAGGATGTTGGCGGCGTGGGTGCGATTGCCGAGGCAATGCGTGAGCGTCTCGATGATGAGATCCTGCTCGACCTCGGCGACCGTGCGACCCACGAGCGCGCGCGCCGCAGCATGGGCGGCGTCGGCGGCGCGGGCGGCGAATTCGTCGCGCGCGCTCCCAACGAGCGTACCGTCGGGAGTGCGGATCGCGTCGACGCCGATGTCGGGTCCGGACGACAGCAGCACGGCGCGGTGCATGGCGTTTTCCAGCTCGCGGACATTGCCGCGCCACGGATGCTCGCAGACCTGTTCCATCGCTTCGGGCGAGAGCCGCTTTGGCCCGACGCCGTTGGCGGTCGCGTATTTCGCGATGAAATGGCTGGCGAGCGCGGGAATGTCGCCCTTGCGTTCGCGCAGGGGCGGGATGCGCAGATTGACGACGTTGAGCCGGTAGAGAAGATCCTGGCGGAACGAACCGTCGCTGACGGCGAGCGCGAGATCGCGGTTGGATGTCGCCAGGATGCGGATATCGACATTGACGGGCTTTGCCCCGCCGACGCGATCGATGACGCGCTCCTGGATTGCGCGGAGAAGCTTCGCCTGCAGGCGAAGGTCCATTTCGCTGATTTCATCGAGCAGCAGCGTGCCGCCGTGCGCCTCTTCGAACTTGCCGATGCGGCGAGCCAGCGCGCCCGTAAAGGCGCCTTTCTCGTGGCCGAACAATTCCGATTCGAGCAGGTTCTCCGGGATCGCCGCGCAGTTCACCGCGATGAACGGCGCGCTGGCGCGCTTGGATTGCTTGTGAACGTAACGGGCGAGCACTTCCTTGCCGACGCCGCTTTCGCCGGTGATCAGGATCGAGGCTTCGCTCGCCGCGACTTGGTCGGCGAGTTTGAAGACTTCGCGCATGCGCGGGTCTTCAGCGATCAGCACGCGTTCGTCGCTCGACACGGCCGCGAGCACCGCAGCGATCAGCTCGGCGTCGGGCGGCAATGGGATGTATTCTTTGGCGCCCGCCCGGATCGCCTGCGCTGCGGTCTTCGGGTCCGAGCCAATGCCGCACGCAACCACCGGCACGCGGATCCGCTCGGCCTCGTTGGCGGCGATCAGCGCGCCGATGTCGAGCGATACGTCGACCATGAGAAGGTCGGCGCTCTTGCCTGATCGCAAGGTCGCCGTCGCCATCGCGATCGAGTCGGCGTGTTGGACTTTGGCGCCCTGGTCCAGGGCGATCTTCATGGCCGCGGCAATCTGGCCGTTGAGCGGACCGACGATGAGAACGCGCATTCCGATGCTCCTGGCGTGCCTTAACCGGCGGCGTCGCCGTCCTTGATGATTTCCGTCATGGTGACGCCCAGCCGCTCGTCGACGAGAACGACTTCACCCCGGGCGACGAGGCGATTGTTGACGTAGATGTCGATCGCTTCGCCGACCTTGCGATCAAGCTCGATCACCGATCCGCGCGACAGGCGCAGCAGCGTCGCGACGTCGACGCTCGCTTTGCCCAACACCGCCTGGATATTGACCGGCACGTCGAAGACTGGAGCGAGGTCCGCCGCGCTCTTTGTTTCATCCGCCTCCGGAGCGGAGGGGAGATCCGGGTTTGAGAGCGCGAGATCCGGCAGCGCAAGGTCGGTGTCGCTGATGTTCATGCACTTGTTCCTTCGGATGCAGGTTCTGACGCCAGCCTTGCGCGGACCCGCGCCTCGATCTCGGCGATCGCAGCGCCGGCGCTGAGCGCAACGTGGCCTTCGCCCCAGTCGATCGAGACGTCGCCGGGTGCGAACGCGGCGTCCTCGCGGACGACGAGATTGGCGGTCACGCCATAATCGTCGGCTATGCGCTCGATCTGCGGGCGCAAGCGCTCGGCGGCGGCGGCCCCGACCTTGACGACCAGGCGCGGCGCGGACAAAGCCTCCGCGACGACGCTTTCGACGACCGCGCACACGCGCACTTCGCCGAACGCGTCCAGGGCTTCGCCGGCGATCCCGCGCGCCGCCGCGAGAGCCAGCTCCGCGGCGCCGTCCCGCAAGCGGGTGAGATCGGCGTTGTACGAAGCGCCGATTGAAGCCAGCGCGGTCGAAATGGTCGCCAGCTCTTCCGCAATCGCCGCAAGGCGCTGCACAGTTTCGTCGGCGCGGCCGGCCTCGTAGGCGGCCGTGCGCTCGGCGTCGACCTCCTCGCGGGTATAGACGTTGCGTGTGCCAGCGGCGTCGCGCAGCACCTGGCCGTCCGGCGCGAAGACCGTCTCGAACGCGAACTTTTTGAGCGCCGCCTGCATCATCGCCTCAATAAATAAGTTCGTCTTCGGCCGAACCTTCGGCCAGCATGATCTCGCCGCGCTGGGCGAGTTCCTTGGCGATGACCACCATCTTGGATTGCGCGCCATCGACGTCTTTCAGGCGCACCGGTCCCATGGCGACCATCTCGTCCTTGAGAATCTTGGCCGCTCGCTCCGACATCGCGCCGATGAAGAGCTGGCGCAGTTCGTCCGAGGCGCCCTTGAGGGCAAGCGCGAGAGTATCTTTCTCGACCGCGCGCATGAGGGTCTGGACGCCGGCCGGGTCGAGCTTCTTCAGGTCGTCGAACACGAACATGAGCTGACGAATCCGATCCGCGCTTTCGCGGCTCTTCTCTTCCAGCGCGCCGAGGAATCTCGTCTCGGTCTGGCGGTCGAAATTGTTGAAGATCTCGGCCATCATCTCATGGCTGTCGCGCTTGGACGTGCGCGCGAGGTTCGACATGAATTCGTTGCGCAGCGTCATTTCGATCTTGTCGAGGATGTCGCGCTGGACCGGCTCCATCCGCAACATCCGCGCGACGCATTCGATGCCGAACTCCTCCGGAAGCTCGGTCAAGACCTTCGCCGCGTGATCGGAGCGTAGCTTCGAGAGGATCACCGCGACGGTCTGCGGGTATTCGTTCTTCAGATAATTGGCGAGCACCACTTCGTTGACGTTGTGGAGCTTGTCCCACATGGTCCGGCCGGCGGGACCACGGATCTCCTCCATCAACTGCTCGACCTTGTCGGGCGGCAGGAAGGCCGTGAGCAGGCGCTGCGTCGCTTCGTAGGAGCCGATCAGCGCGCCCGAACCTGACAGCTTTTTGACGAACTCGACGATCAATTGTTCGACGACGCTGGAATGCACGACCCCGAGGTTGGACATCGCATGCGAGACGTCCTTGATCTCGTCGTCGTCGAGCATCGAAAGGACTTTTTCGGCGTGGTCGCCGAGCGCAAGCATGATCACCGCGGCGCGCTCTGGGCCGCTGAGCTGGTCGACCCGTTCGATCGGACCGCGAGATGTATCGATCGCCATGCTAGACCGCGTTGTTCAGCCAGCCGCGCAGGATCGCGACCGACTCGTCTGGATGTTGCTGCACGATCTCGGCGACCTGCTTGATCGACGAGGCCTTCACGTCGCCGCGGATGCGAGCGAGGTCGACGTTCAATTCGTTGTTGGCGGCGCCAAGCGTCGCAAGCTCCGATCCGGCGGGGCCGGCGAGCTGGGCCGCGCCGCCGCCGCCGCCGCCGGCGATCGCGACCGCCCCGTTTGCGGCTGCGGTTTCGCCGGCGCGACCGGCCGCGGGACGAACGAGGCCGCCCACCAGCGGGCGCAGCACGAAGAAGACGAAGGCGAGGGCGGCAATCAGGCTCGCGAGCAATTCGGCGCCGCGCATCGGATCAAGCTTCGACAGGTCGAAAGCGTTTTCCTTCTTCGCCTCGGTGCCCTGCAGCGGCGTCGGCGCGAAGCGCATGTTGACGACTTCCACCCGGTCGCCGCGCTTCTCGTCGTAGCCGACCGCTGATCGGACGAGCGTTGTCAGCCGCTCAAGTTCAGCAGCGTCGCGCGCCGCCCATTGCGCCGGTTGGCCCGCCGCACCGGGTGTTGTGACGCCGTCGACGGCGACGGCGACCGAGAGCTTGCGCAGGCGGCCGCCCTCGATGACTTCCGTCTTTATGGTCTTGGAGATCTCGTATTCGACCTGTTCGCTCGATGAGGTCTCGGCGTTCTGTCCAGCGCCTCCGCCGGAAGCCCCGGTAGCGTCGGGCACGTTGCGGCCAGCGGTGGCGGCGTTGGGCGCGGCGTCGCGCGACTGGGCCTCATTCGTGCTGGACGTGGTCTTGCGCGCTACGCGCCCGTCGGGATCGAACGTCTCGGAATTTTGCGTGATCCGGTTGAAGTCCATCTCGGCCGCGACCTGGACGCGCGCCTTGCCGGGGCCGACAACGCTTTCGACGATGTCCTGCACGGTCTTGCGGATGCGTTCTTCATAGCCGGCCTGGCGCGCATCGACGCCGTCCGCGGCGACCGAGCTCGGGTCGTCTGGGTTGCCGCTGGCCAGAAGCACGCCTTCCTCGTCGAGGATGGTCACGCGCTGCACCGAGAGGCGCGGCACCGCGCCGGCGACGAGGTTGCGGATCGCCCGGACCTGCCCGGAGGAGAGGGGCGCCTTTAAAGACAGAACGATCGACGCGGACGGGTCGGCCGAATCGCGCTCGAACAATTGCCGCTCGGGCAGGACAAGGTGGACGCGCGCCGATTTGACGCCGTCGATCACGAGCATCGTGCGCGCGAGTTCGCCCTCAAGCGCGCGCAAACGGTTAACGCTTTGTTGAAACTGCGTGGCGCCGAGCGCGCTTTCTTTGTCGAAGATTTCGTAGCCGACGACTGACCCCGTCGACTTCGAGCTCGCCATTTCGATGCGCAGCTTGTCGGCCTGTGAGCGCGGCACCAGGATCGAGGCGCCGCCCGCCGCGAGCTCGTAATTGACATTGGCCGCGTCGAGCTTGGCGACGATTTCCTGCGCGTCCTTGGGACTGAGATCGGCGAACAGCAGCGTCTTCTCTTCGCCGCCCATGCGGAAGAGCAAAGTAAAGACGCCAGCGGCGATGATCGCCGTGATCCCCAGGGCCGCAATGAGGCGGCCGGGTCCCGCGCGCAGCAGGAATTGCATCAGGGCGTTCACGGTCCGACGTGCTCCAGGCGAGCCCGGCCGAATTTGCCGGGTCGCTGGGCAGGTTTTGCCGGGGCGGGAGTGAACGACCGGTTAAGCGCGCGACGCAAAGACGCAAGCCGCCTGCACGCTCAGCGCGCGGCGGCTTGAGGCTTCGGCATCGAACGCGATCAGGGCGTCGCGCCGCGATACTGCTGGATGCGGGTAGTGCGAAGACCCGGCAGCCCGTGTCGCTCGATCGAGGCGCGCCAGGCTTCGAATTCTTCAAGCGACAGATTATAGCGCTTACACGCGTCTTCGAGAGTCAGAAGCCCACCGCGAACCGCGGCGACGACTTCAGCCTTGCGACGAATAACCCAGCGCGTCGTATGAGGCGGCGGGAGGTCATCCAATGTGAGTGGATTACCGTCTGGACCCATCACCATGCCTTCGAGGCGGCGTTGCTTCTGCATGCGCCCGTTCTCCTTATGGTGCCTCCCTTATACCCCAAGCCATTGAAGAAACGGCTAAGCGACGGGGTTTACGCGCGTTAGCGCCTGAACGCGAACGCGCCGCCGCCCGCGGCGCTTCCGGCCGCGGACGACGGGCGCACTTTGGCGGCCGAGCGTTAATCAGCGCTTGATGCGGATCAATTCGTCGAGCATTTCGTCGGCCGTCGTGATCACCCTGGAGGAGGCCGAATAGGCCCGCTGGGTGACGATCATATCTGTGAATTCCGTACCCAGATCGACGTTGGAGGCCTCAAGGGCACTCGACTGGAACTTACCGGCGGCGCCGGTTCCGGCCGAGTTGATGGTGACCAGCCCGCTGTCGATGGATTGGCGAAAGGCGTTGCCGGGCTCGGCGGCGAGGCCGTTCGGATTGAGGAACGTGGCGACCGGGATGAGGTAAAGGGGCTCGCTGCGGCCGTTCGAAAACTGGGCGGTCAAAATCCCGCCCGTGCTGACGTTTACGCCGGTGAGGTTGCCGGGCGGGGAGCCGTCGGCGGTCGCGGAGTTCAAGGCGGACGAGATGGCGTACTGCTTCAGCCCGGTCGTGAAATCGAACTGAAGCCGCTGATCGGCGGCGCCGGTGCCGGCGACCGGCGGCCCGGCCGTCGTCCAATCGATCGTGAAGTCTCGGATATCGGTTGGCGCCGCCGAGGTGATCGTTTGAATCTCGCCGTTGGTTCCGAACTGGATCGTGCCCTGGGCGAGGTTCGTTCGCGTGCCGCTGGTCGGATCGGCGTAGTAGATTTCCGCGGCCCAGGTGTTGGTCGGCGTATCGGTCTTCAAGAACGCAAGCGTCAGCGTGCGCACCGCGCCGAGGCTGTCGAACACTTCGACCGAACGCTCGAGCGTTGGGCGGACGTACGTGGGGGCGGTCGTCGCCACCGACATCGTGCCAGCCGCGTAGGCCGGCGGCCCCGCATAGACGTCGGAACGGGAATCGAGGTTCGCGTTGATCGCGACGTTCGTCGTGGCGATGGCGCGGGCGCCGACGTTCGACAGGTCGATCGGTTCGAGCGCCGCGAGCGTCGAGGGCGCGGTCGCGTTCGGCGCGCTCGGGTCAACGGGCGTGCCCAGCAGGTAATAGCCCTGCGCGTTGACGAGCCGTCCCTGCGAGTCGAGCGAAAACGCGCCGGCGCGAGTGAACAGGCCGCCGCCATTGCGCGCCGAATTCGGATCATTGGTGACGATAAAAAAGCCGTTGCCGGAGATGGCGAGATTGGTCGGCGAACTCGCCTGCTCGATCGAGCCCTGGAGGTCAACCATGCGGCGCGTCGATGTGGTCACGCCGCCGGCGTTGTAGCCGGGGCCGGCGCCCTGGCTGTTCAGCACCGCCTTGAAATCGGTCCCGCCGCGCTTGAATCCGATCGTGTTCACGTTCGCGATGTTGTCGGAAATCACCGCCATTTGCGCGGCGTTGGCCTGGAGGCCCGAAACGCCGGCCCGCATCGCCGTGTAAATGCTCATCGTCTGCGCTCCCTTGAGATTCGATCTTCTTGAGTTTTGCGAATGCCCGTCATTCCCGAACGGCGATGATGTCCGCCATCGCGCGCTTGCCCGTCACCGTCGTTACGGACGGATCGGCGCCGCTGAGATCGACGCCGGTGATTTTCTCGCTGACGTTCACGGAGGTCGTGATCGTCGCGCCCGCGCCGTCGGTCGCCTTGACGGCAAGCCTGTAGGTTCCGTTGGGCGCCTGCACTCCGTTGGACATTTTGCCGTCCCAGGTGAACGCCGTTTCGCCGGGCTTGCTCGATCCGGCTGTCGAGAACACCGCGCGTCCGCTCGAGTCGAGAACGCTCAGGGTCGTCGCCGTTGCGCCCGCCGCCAGCGAATAGGTCCATTTCGCACCGCCGTCGGAGAGGGTCGCGGCGTCGCTCTTAAGTGTTGCGGTGCGGCCGAGATACGAGAGCGCTGCCGTGGTCGACGTGGCTTTTTGCTGCGCCGTCAGTAGGCTGAGCATATCGTTGGTCTTGATCTGCTGCTCGACCTGGCTGTATTGCACGAGTTGCTGTGTGAACTCGTTTGAATCGATCGGCGAGAGCGGATCCTGATTCTTGAGCTGCGACGTCAGCAGGGTCAGGAACGTGTCGAAGTTTTTGGCGAGCGTCGTGCGCGACGTGGTCGCCGTAGTAGGTGACGACGCGGCGGCAGTTGCGGCTTCAATGCTCATGTTCGGCTCCTAGGCCCAGACGTCGAGACGCGCGCCGGACCAGCGCGAGAGGGAAAGCGGCAGGGACGCACGCTGCGGCGCCGCGGCCGCGCCAGCATCGACACCGACGGAAGCGCTGCGCTCGTCGCCAGCGCCGCTATTCGCGCGACCGTCCGACGTCGGCGCATCACGCCCGCCGCCGGAAAGCGAGAAGGTCACGCCGTTTTCAGCGACGTCCAGACCGGCGTCATTCAAGGCGCGCTCCAGGTCGCGCGCTGCGCGCACCAGTTCGGCGAGCGTGGTCTGCTTTTCGGCGGCGAGGTTCGCCTTCACTTTGCGATCTGCCCCGACCTCCAGCCGCACGTCGATGCGGCCGAGGTCGATGGGGTCGAGGCGCACGTCAAAGCTCGTCGTGCGGCCGTCGAACCGGCGAATGATTTGCGACGCGGCCTGCAGCGCCGGCGCCGCCGCGGCCCGGTGGGCCTGAGCCGCGGTTGCATCCGTCGGCGCTGCAGACGGCGGCAAGGGCGGCGCTGGCGCGTCGGATCGGGAGGCCTGGGTCGCAGCGAGCGAAACATCTGGCGCGGCCGCCGACGCGGCCGAGTTTGTCGAATTCGGCGCTGTGGTCGGCGAGGGTTGCGCGGCGGCCGTTGCGCCTTGCGCGGTCGCCACAGGCGCCGGCGCGGCGTTGGCGTCGTCTGGTTGCGGGGTCGATGCGTCCGTGTCGATCGGCTCGATTGCTTTGATTGGCGCGCTCGTCGGCGGTTGCGACGACGATGCCATGCGCAGCTCGCCCGATTGGGCTGGCGCAGCGCCAGATTCACGCGTCGCTGCGAGCGCCGGTTGCGAAGGCTTCGCGCCGGCGGCGGCGGCCCCCGCGAGTGCAGCTGGCGTTGATGTAGCGGCCGCCAAATCGGCGCTGGCCGCAATCGCTCCGTCAATGTTGGCGGCTGACGCAATCTCTGCCGCCATGGTCGGGGCCGGCGGCGACGCCGTGGCGGCGCCCGGGGTTGGGACTGCGTCTGGCGGCGCCCCTGCGGGGTCCGGCGCGGCGCCTGTAGGCGGCGGCGGCTTCGCGCCTGCGGGCGCAGCGGCGGAAATCGCATCCGGACGGGCGGCGTCGAGGCCGTGCTGGCTTTGCGCCGCGACGATCGTTGCAAGCGCGCCGGCGGCGGCGCTCGGCGGCGGGGCATCAATAGGCGACGCGCCCGCCACGAGTTCGGGAGTGGCCGCGGCAAGCGCAACGTCGATCGATTGCGCAGCAATGGCGCATTCCGTGGACGTCGCATCACGAGGCGTGTCGGAGGACGATTCGACGCCATCGGAAGCAGAGCGCGATTGCGACGGGGTCTGCGGCGCCGGCTCGGAGCCAGGTTCATCGAGCGCGCGGTCGAGCGCTGCGTCGAACGACGGCGCCGAATCCCCTGACCCTTTCGCTTGGGCTGCGGGCGGCGCATTGGCGGGGCGTCGAGCGACGTCGATGGGCGGGGCGAGAACGGCGTCCATGGATGACCTTGCGCCGCGCATCCTCATGAGCCGCGGCGCAAATGACTGAGCAAGCGGCGCGCCACGGCGGTCCATTTGCTGAAGTCCTTGGCGCGCAAGGAAAGCCGCGTCGTGCACGGATGATTGCAGGCATGCCGGCTCGGCAAAAGTCGGTGCGCGCCCGGCATCGATTGCCGAGCACCGGCGCCAAAAGCCTGTGGCCTCGCCTTTGCTCAGAGAGAAGTGCGGCGGCGCCCGACGGCGATGTCTGCGATCCGCGCTGGATGAGGAAATATTCAAGTGGCGCAACGAAATGGCTGGCAGGCGATCGCAATCGCGCCGCGCGTCGGCTCGGCAATTGTTGCCGACCGCCGGACATTTGGCGCCCAGCGCCGACGCGGCGCGAAACCTGATCGTCGGCTAGGCGGAGGTCGCTCATGCTGACGAGCATCATCCAAGCCGGATTGTCTGGACTGCAGGCGGCGCAGACCGGGTTGCGCGTCGCGTCGCAGAACGTCGCCAACGCCGACACGCCCGGCTATGCCCGTACCGAAGCGACGTTTCAGGCGCGCCTGATCGGCGGGCGCGCCGGCGGGGTCGACGTCGCGTCGATCCAGCGCGCCGCGGATCGCTTTCTCGCCGCTGCGTCGGTCGCGGCGACGTCATCCCAAAGCGCCGCTTCGGCGCGCGCCACGCTTCTGGATCGCGCGCAACAGACGTTCGGCGATCCCTCCAAGGACACCTCGCTGTTCGCCGGCCTCGACCGCGCGTTTTCAAGCCTGACGACCTTCAGCGCGGATCCGACCAGTGCGATCCGCGCGGGCCAGGCGGTTTCGGACCTCTCCAATCTTTTCCGTGACCTTCGCCGCGCGGCGACGGATCTTGAATCGCTGCGCGTGGAGACGGACCAGCGCATCTCGGGCGTCGTCTCGGACGTCAACGGCCTCTTGCGGCAGATCGCGGAACTCAATGTCGCGGTGCGCACGGCCCGCACATCGGGTCAGGAGTCTGCGGGCGCCGAAAACTCGCTCTCGCAATTGGTGGATGAACTTTCCAAGCGCATCGATGTGCGGGTGTCGGACGGCGCAAACGGCGGTGTGGAAGTGCGCACGCAATCGGGGGTGCTCCTCGTTGGCGATCGGGCCTCGCAATTGCGCTACACCGCGTCAGGTGCGCCGTTCGCGCCGCCCGCGGCGCTGCAGGTCATCGACGGGTCAGGCGCCGCCCGCGCGTTCGATGGCGGGATCTCTTCGGGCGAGCTTGGCGGACTTCTGACGGCGCGCGACCAGGACCTGCCAGCGCTCACCGAGGCGCTGGGCGGGCTCGCGGGGGCGCTCGCAGACGCGCTCAACGCCGCGCACAACGATGCCGCCGCCGCGCCTGCGCCGGCTTCGCTGACGGGGCGCGCGACCGGCCTTGTCGGCGGCGACGGGCTTGGCTTCACCGGCAGGACGACGATCGGCGTGGTTGACGCGAACGGTGCGCTGCTGCGGCGCATCGGGGTCGATTTCGACGCGCAGACTTTGACGATCGATGGCGCCGCGCCGGTTTCGTTCGCTGGCGCGCCAACGACCGTCGCCGGGTTCGTCACCTCGCTCAATCAGGCGATGAACGGCGCAATCGGCCCCAGCGCCGTGGACGTCGGCGACGCCGCGTTCGCGAACGGCGTTCTTCAGCTCACCACGCAGGGAACGGGCGCTGGCCTTGCGATCGCCCAGGATGCGACAACGCCGAGTGAGCGCGGGGGGCGGGGCTTTTCGCACTTCTTCGGGCTCAATGACATCGCCGTTCGCCCGACGCCGACCTTTTACGAAACCGGATTGTCCGGGTCCGATCCTGGTTTCGGCGGCGGACCCATCGTCCTGCGGGTCCGCGACGCGCAGGGCCAAGTCGTGGCCGAACGCACGATCGCGGCGGTCGGCGCCAACATTACCGGCATGCTTGCAGCATTGAACGCGGCCGGCACGGGCGTGGGGCCCTATGCGAGCTTCTCGGCTCCCGACGCCGAAGGGCGCGTTAGCGTAACCACCGCCGCCGGCTTGACGCTGGACGTGGTGTCGGACGCGACGTCGCGGGGCGGCCAATCCTTGTCGACCCTGTTCGGGATCGGCGCACCTACGCGCGGCGCGCGCGCCTCTGAACTCAGTGTGCGCGCCGACATCGCTGCAACGCCGTCGAAAATCTCAACCGGTCGACCCGACCTTGCGGCGGCGCTGGGAACCACCATCGTGGAGCGTGGCGATGCGCGTGGCTTGCAGGCGCTCGCTGCGGCCAAGACAAGGACGATGGATTTCTCGGGCGCAGGTCCGTTGCCGGCGCAGCGCGCAAGCCTCTCGCAAATCGCGTCGGGTCTGGCGGGCGAAGTCGGGCGCCGCGCCGCGACGGCGGGGCGTGAGGGCGATTCCGCCGCCGCGGTCGCGCAGGCTGCGCTGGAGCGACGCTCGGCCGCGGAAGGCGTCAACCTCGACGAGGAACTGATCGCCATGACCCGGTTCCAGCAATCCTACGCCGCGTCTTCGCGCCTCATCCAGGCGGCGAAAGACATGTTCGACATCCTGCTGTCCTTGAAATGATCCGGAGCACTTAGGTCATGACGATCGCCAACGTCTCGACGGCGTACTTTTTCGAACAGACGCGGCTTGGCCTCATGCGCACGCAGAGCGCGTTGGACGAGGCCCAGCGTCAGGTTTCGTCAGGACAGAAGGTGAATTCGCTGGCCGACGCCGGCGTCGGAGCGGCGCCGATCGTGGGGGCGCGCGAAATGCTTTCGCGCGTCGACACGAGGACGCAGGCCCTGCAGGAATTCGCGCCGCGCCTGGAAGCACAGGATTTCTCGCTTGGCCGCACGTCAGACGTGGCGCGCTCCCTGAAAGAACAGGTGCTCAGCATGGTCACTTTGAATGACGGCGGGGCGCTCGTGGACCGACTGCAGGAGGCCTTCACCGCCGCAACGACCGAGATGAATACGCAATGGAACGGGGTCTATGTCTTCGGCGGCGAGCGCGTTACTTCGCCGCCGGTCGTGATCGCTAACTTAACCGCGCTCGCGGCGCTTCCGAACGGGCAGGCCGCCTTCAACGTCGCGCAGCGGACGCAGACGATCGATCTTGGCGACGGCTTCCAGGCGGCGGTCGCCGATCGCGGCGTCGATGTGGCGGGCGGACTGTTTGATGCGCTGCGCGATCTCAAGGTCCTGCTCGACGCCAACGGCGGCGCCCTCGGCAAGCCGCTCACCGCGCCGCAGAAGACCAGCCTCGAGGCCGCGATCACCAAGCTCACGCAGGCCGCGACCGACCTGACGCAAGGCCAGGCGCGCAATGGGGCGCTGCAGAACCGCGTCGATCGCGAGATCGAGGCCGGACAGTCGCGTTCGATCCTGCTGCAGAAAACCATCGGCGACGCCGTCGACGCCGACCTCGCCCAGGTTTCGATCACGCTCAACCAGCTGAAAACGCAATATCAGGTCTCCGCGTCGACCTTTGCGACGCTGAAAGATCTCAACCTGATGAATTTCCTCCGGTGATCGTCTAAATGAGGCCCTTCGCTCCGGGCCTTGACCCCGGAGGGAGGCCCAAATGACGATAACCATGCCCGCGGCGACGGATCGCGCCGCCTTCAATTCCCTCGGCTTCGCCAAACCGCCGGCTGAGACCCGGGTGGTCGCGGCCATGTCCGGCGGCGTCGATTCCTCGGTGGCGGCCGCCATGCTCAAGCGCGACGGCTACGACGTGGTCGGCGTGACGTTGCAGCTTTACGATCATGGCGCCGCGATCGAAAAGGCCGGGGCCTGCTGCGCCGGTCAGGACATCCACGACGCCCGTCGCGTGGCGGATCGGATCGGCATCCCGCATTACGTGCTCGACTACGAGAGCCGGTTCCGACAAGCGGTGATGGAGGACTTCGCCGATTCCTACCTCGCCGGCGAAACGCCGATCCCCTGCGTCCGCTGCAACCAGAACGTCAAGTTCAAGGACCTATTGGCGCTCGCCCGCGATCTCGAGGCTGAGTGCTTGGTGACCGGACATTATGTGCAGCGCCTGATGGGCTTGGCAGGGCCGGAACTCCATCGCGGCGCCGATCCGGACCGGGACCAATCCTACTTCCTGTTCGCGACGACGCGCGATCAGCTCGATTTCCTGCGCTTCCCGCTCGGCGGCATGCCCAAGCCCGACGTGCGCGCGCTCGCTGGCGAATTTGGCCTCGCCGTCGCCGACAAGCCTGACAGCCAGGACATCTGCTTCGTGCCGAGCGGGAAATACACCAGCGTCGTCGAAAAGTTACGGCCGGGCGCGATCGAACCGGGCGATATCGTCCATGTCGACGGCCGCGTGCTCGGTCGCCACGACGGCGTGATCGGCTTCACCGTCGGCCAGCGACGCGGGCTTGGCGTCGCGTCAGGCGAACCGCTCTTCGTGGTCCGGCTCGACGCCGCCAACCGGCGCGTGATTGTCGGCCCGCGCGATGCGCTCCGGGTTCGGCGGATCGCGCTCAAGGAGGTCAATTGGATCGGAGAGCCGGTCGCCTCCGAAGACGAGCTCGACGGTCGCCGGGTCCTGGTGCGCGTGCGCTCAACGCGCCCGCCGGTTCCTGCGCGCTTGTCGACGCGGGTCGGCTGGTTCGTCGATCTCGATGATCCGGAGGAGGGTGTGGCGCCTGGACAAGCCGCCGTCTTCTACGACGCCGCTGCGCCAAGCCGTGTGCTCGGCGGCGGCTGGATCGCGCGGGCCATCAGCGACGCAGGGTAACCGCGCGCCGGTCTTCGCGCTTCAGTGCTGTATGGCGGCGTAAATGCGCGCCTCCCAAGGCCGCAACGACGATTGGTCCGCTGGCGGCTCAGCATAATTGCAGAATGCGATTTCGGCGTGAGGCGGCAAATCACGCCCAACCGCTGCATGTCCGCGCAAGTTAAGTGCAACGGTGACGCTGCGACCGTCGTATCGACGCTCATAAAGAAAGACATCCGGGTCGTCCGGGCTCAAATCGACATAGTCGCCCTCGACGAACACGGGATCGGCCTTGCGCAGAGCGATCATCCGACGCGCGACGTCGAGCGGCGAGAGGCCGACGTCCGCCTGCGCAGCGACGTTGCGCGCGTCGGCGTGCGGATGCACGGGCAGCCAGGGCGTCCCCGTCGTAAATCCCGCCTGGGCGCTCGCGTCCCATTGCATGGGCGTGCGCGCATGGTCGCGGGTCATGGCGCGCGCCGCGGCGAAAGCTTCGGGATGCGCGGCGCCGCGTTCGCGTGCGAGGCGGTAGGTGGTTTTGGCCCAGACGTCGTCGAGCTGTTCGAGGTCCGTGAAAGGAAAATTGCTCATGCCGACCTCGTCGCCCTGGTAGAGGAACGGCGTTCCGCGCTGCGTGAACAAGAGCACGAGCAGCAGCGTCGCGCTTTCGCGCCAAAAGGCGCCGTCATCGCCATAGCGTGAGACGACGCGCGCCAGGTCGTGGTTGGCGGTGACGATCGTGTTCCAGCCGTGGGGGCCGATGCCCTGATCCCACAGGCTGAAGGTGCGCTTGAATTCGGCGCGGCTCCAATTGCCGTCGGCCGCGCGCTTCGGCTCGACAAGGTCGAAATGGTAGATGAGGTCGAGCATCGGATCGGCCGGATCGACAAGCGGGGCGGCGCGCTGCGGCCCAACGCCCGGCGCTTCGCCGATCGCGATGCAATCGAAGTGTGCGAACACCTCGCTGCGCATGTCGCGCAGGAATTCCTTGAGCCGAGGTCCCGCCGCGAGGTCGCGGTAGAGCGGCCCCGGCCTCGGATCGCGCGCGTCGGGAAGGGCTGGATCCTTGGAGATCACCGTCACCACGTCGAGGCGAAATCCGCCGGCGCCGCGCGCGAGCCAGAAGCGCATCGAATCGTGAATTTCGGCGCGCACCGCCGGGTTCTCCCAGTTGAGGTCGGCTTGGGTGCGATCGAACAGGTGGAGATAGTCTTCCTCCGATCCCGGCGCGTGCGACCAGGCGGGTCCGCCGAAGATCGATTGCCAATTGTTGGGAGGGGCGCCGTCGCGCCGAGGCCGGAACCAGTACCAGTCGCGATAGGGGCTCGTGGGATCGAGCGCGGCCTGGAACCAGGGATGGGCGGTCGACGTGTGGTTCAAGGCGATATCGAGAATGATGCGCAGGCCCCGCCGGCGGGCCTCGGCGAACAATTCGTCGGCGTCGTCCTCGGATCCGAACAGCGGGTTGACGCGCTTGTAGTCGCTCACGTCGTAGCCGTTATCGACCATCGGCGACGCGAAGATCGGCGAAAGCCACACCATGTCGACCCCGAGGCCCTGCAGATAAGGAAGCTTCTCGATGACGCCTCGCAGATCGCCGACGCCGTCCCCGGACGTATCCCGGAACGACTTGGGGTAGATTTGGTAGACGACGCCCTTGCGGCGCTCGTCGGGAAGGAAGCGGCGTTGCATGGGCAGATTCATAGCCGCGCCTCGCCGTCGTGCGCCAGCGCTCCATATCCGACTTGTCGGGCGATGGAGCTGAGATGCGGGCGTTTGCTGAAGATCCGGCCGGTGTTCTCACGGCCAAGATCGTCTCGTTGACGCTTGGCGGCGCATTTCTCGTGGCCGGCGTGGTCGGCGCGCCGTTGCAGAATGACCCGCGGGCGCTGCTGTTCGGCCTGCTAGGCTGTTACATTACAGCGGCGAGCCTCGTCGGCCTGAAGAAGGGGCGGGCGGGATGGCCGGTCTATGCGCCAGCGGGGTTTGCGGCCTTCGCCGCGCTCGGCGGGCTGGCTCTGGCGGTGTCGCTTACGGCCTGAGCGGTTGCGGCGACGTGGCGGCCGTTTCCGTTGCAACGTCGACGCGCGCGCGCTTGTAGCTCGAGAGCTTAATCGTCGCGTGGCCCAGCGGCAGCGGCGCGGAAACCCTAACCGGCGCCGCGAGCGCTACGTCGCCATCGAGCGCAAACCAGATCTCGCCTTCGGGGATGCGTTTGCTCATTTGCTTGGGCGTGTCGTAGCCGGAGACCGGCGTGTAGCGCAGTTTGCACTTGAGCACGGGCCCGTCGTAACCGCCGCCGGAATGGCGCGTGCGCCCCTCGACGCGCAGCGTGAGGTCGTACCGGAAGCGGCCGTCGAACGTCGGATAGACGCCTGTGCAATCGCCCGTGCGCGCCACTGTCGCGGCCATGGCGACGATTGAGGACAGCGGATCGCGCGCGCCCCGTTTGTCGGCGTCGCTCGGCGGATTGATCGACACGCGAAACGGCGGGGTGATGTCGGCATTGACGCCGTCGGGCGTTGCTTTCATCGCCACGATCCGCCGCTTCTTGGCGTAGGAATGATCGAGGTCATACGTCCGCCAAACGATCGCGTCGGCACCGCCCGTGGAAATGGCGCGCAGGTCTGTGCGGTCGAAAAGCGCTGCAAGGCCGCCGGATTGGATTTGACCGCCGACGCGGTAGGCGTCGGGATCGACGCTGAAGTCGAGGCTCGCGCGTCCCAGCGGGATGATTCCATAGGCCGAGCCGTCAAACGTCAAAACGATCCGGTCGGCGTGTGCGGGCGCCGCCGCCAGCACGCTTGCCGCCATGACCACCGCCGCCAATCGCACGTGCGCGCTCCTTTGAAGCCGCGCCCTTTTAGTGCGGCCGCGCGCAACTGTCAGGCGCGAATGAGGCCTGACACAGGCCGCGCTGCAGCGCTGTCTGGAAACACCGCAGCGTCGAGCGCCGCGCGGGTGATCCCCAAATGGTCGCCCAGCGCGCCTTTGAGCAGCGCGCGGACATCCATCGTCGGCCGCAGATCGCGTCCGTCGAGCAGGGCGGCCGGCGCGAGGCCCGGCCAATCGGCGAGCACGCGCCCGCCAGCGATCGCGCCGCCGCTGAGGAAGGCCGCCATGCCAGTTCCGTGGTCTGTTCCGCCGGAGCCGTTCATCGCCACCGTGCGGCCGAATTCCGTGACGATGAGGACCAAGGTCTCACGCCATGCAGGGCCAAGGTCGGCTTTCAGCGCCAGGACGGCTGCGTCGAGTTCGGTCAGCGCGCGCGCCAACGGTCCCGCCTCCTGGGTCTGGCCGATATGGGTGTCCCAGCCGCTCATCTCGATCACCGCCGCGACGGGGCCGGTCGGCTGGGCGAGGAAGCCCGCCGCCGCCTTCACCAGCGGGGCGACGCCACGGCCTTTGGCGTTCATCCCGCCGGCTTGGGCGGCGACTGCATTGGCCGCCTGCGCGCTCGTCAGAGCCGCGGCCAATTGCGCATCGGTGTGCCGATAGAGGTCCATCAGGCGCGCGACGGTGTCGGCGTCAGCGTCAGGCGTCCCGCTCGGCGACCAGGTCGCAACCGGCGCGGCGCCCCGCAGGACGAGCGGCTCCTGCGCCGCCAACGCCAAGCCAAGTTCTTTGCGCCCCTGCGCCGTGCGGGCAGGCAGCGCGCCGAGCGCCGCGTTGATCCAGCCGGTCTGACGGGCGAATGGCGCGGCGGCGCCGGTCTCGAGGACGTTCTGGGCGTCGAAGTGGGAACGGTCGCGATAAGGCGTGCCGACGGCATGCGCGACGATCAACTCTCCCGACGCATAAAGCCCGGCGAGGCCGCCGAGTTTGGGATGAAAAGCGAACGTCCCATCGAGTGCAGCACCCGAACCGCGCGCCTGAGCGAGGCCGCGGCGCGCGCTTGCGTAGGCGGGATCGCCGACCGGCGCGACTGCCGCCAGACCATCCATCCCGCCGCGCAGGATGAAGACGACGAGCTTTCGCCCGCCCGCTTCAGCGGCGAACCCGGGGCGTGGGAAGGAGAGCGCTGCAGCGCCCGCGAAGCCTGCGATGAGGGCGTCTCGGCGTGAGGGAAACATCGGGATCACCGGCGTTGGAATTCGGGGGCGGAGAACAGGAGGGTGAGGGCTTGGGTCGGGCTCTGCGCGCGCCGGATCGCTTCGCGCGTCGCCGGGGCGAGCAGCGGGCCTAGCGCAGCCTCGCCGAGCGCGATCGCATCGACATCAGCCCGCGCCGTGCGCTCGGCGACGAGTTGGGCGTATTCGATGCGCTTCCAGACGAGGTCCGAGGTGAGCCAGGCGTCGGCGGTATCCGCCCAGCCGTCAGGGCCGGGCGCGGCGTAGATCCGTTGTCCCATGCCGGCGGCGGCGCCGGGCCCGGCGCCCTGCGGCAGGGGCGGCGCATTCAGCGCGCGCAGCATCGAGATCAGATATTCCTCGGGGCGCTTGAACTTCGTCAGCGGCGTCGACCAGGCCTCTGGACTGTCGACCAGGGCGGTCATGGTTGCTGCGATGTCGCCATCTGAGGCCGTGAAGGCCTTGGCGCAACGCTCGATCACCGCCGGCGGCGGCGCGTCGGCGATGTAGTGGCGCACGAGTTTTCGGGCGATGAAGCGCGCCGTGGACGGGTGGCGCGCGAGATCGTCGAGAGCCGCTTCGCCTTCGCTGCGACCGTTCTCGCGATAGGTGCGCGCGAGCAGCGTTTTGGGTCCGGGTTCATGGGCGTCGGCATCGAACTCGAATAGCGCTGCTGCGCTGCGCGTAGCCGGGCGATCGGCGACGATGTCGCTCAGGTCGGGGCGCTGATAGGTCCAACCGGAGATGATCGCGGCGAGCGCGCGCACATCGGCTTGCTGATACCCGCCGTCGACGCCAAGCGTGTGCAGCTCAAGGATTTCGCGGGCGAGGTTCTCGTTGAGGTCGCGGGCCGAGGCGCGGGGGGCCTTCGCCATGGGGCCGGAGGGCGCTGGTCGCTGCGCGCGCCGCGAGTTGGGCCCGACAGAGAGCCAGTTGTCGAGGTAGACGAGCATGCCCGGATGCTGCGACGACGCCCGCAGCATGGCGCGGAACGAGCCGGCGGCGTGCGGACGGATCGCTTCGCGCTCGAACGACGGCGGTAGCGCAACCGATGCGGGCTTTGCCGCCGACACTGTGAAGTGGTTGCCCCAGAAGTGCGCCAGCCTCTCGAAGACCGGACGGTCTGTGGCGCTCGCCGCGCGGATGCGGGCGTCGATCGCCGCGACGCCGCGCGCGCGGAAGGCCGCCTTGAACGAGTCCTCGATCGAAAGTTTCTGCAGTTCCGCCGCCGAGACGCCCTCGCGCTTCGCGCGCCTTTGAAGGCCCGCATCGTCGCCGCCCTGCGCCAAACGGCGCTGAACGAGCCAGCGGCCGAACGCCAACAGGTCGTCCTCGCCTGCGGGCAGGGCCGCCAAAGCCGGCGGAAGCTCGCGCTCAGGTCTGAGCTGGGCTTTCACCCAACCGCGCGGGTCCGCTGCAATTTGTTTGAGTTCGCCGGGGCGCGGTCCGAAGCCGAACCGCTGCGCCGCAATTGTCGCCGCCTGGAGATCCATGCGCGCCTCCTCAACCGTTCAACGGTCGGGCGACGCAATTCCGTCGCGCGTTAGAGCGGGCGGACGTTCACTTCCCGGGAGGTCAGCGGCAATTCGAGCAACAGGCCCATGCGGCCGGCCACCACGTCGGCCAATCCGGCCTGCTTGGCTTCGCGAACTTGGAATTCTGCGATCATCGGGTTCGGATCAACGCCCGTGAGAACCAGCATGCCTGCGCCGGCCGTTTTCGCGGCGGTCGCGGCCTCGAACGGGGTCGCGGCGCCGTCCTTGTGCAATTGCGCGAGCATTTGCGACTGCGCGCCATGCATCACCACGTCGGCGTCGGCAGCAGCCTGAGCCCATTCGGCGCGGCCGTCCCCGGCGACGACCAGCGAGCGACCACGATAATCAAAGCGATAGCCGACGCGACCAGCGAAGGCGTCCTTTTCGGTCGTGAAGGCGCTGATGCGCAGGCCGTCGGCCTCGAACACGATCACCGATTGGCCGGGCTCCGGCGCCGGCGCCCACGGCTGAAGGCCGCCAGGCATGCCCTGCGCAGCGAGCGCCATGTTGAGGCCTTCGACAACGGCGTAGGAATCGGCCGGGCCGTAGACCGGGAGCGGACGGTCGTTGCGCGGGCCAGCGGCGCGCACCCACATTTCGTCGAGGTCGGCGGCGCGTACAGGGTCGGCGCCGGTGAGCAGCACGGCTTCCAGGCGACCAAGTTGAACGGCGCGGCGATCAAGCGCCATCGCAGCGCCCGAACCGGCGTCAACGACGAACAAGCGGCCAGCAGCCGCGACGGCGAGGCAGGGCCGCGCTTCGCGATCTTCAGGCCCAGCGCCGACGCCGCACACGAGTGCGCGCAACGCATTTGGCGCGAACAAGTCCTGCGTCTCGCCGGCCAATTCCTCGGCCGTGTACGACGCGTAGGCTTTCGCCAAAGCCTCTTGGCCTTGCGGCGTTTGCGAACCGACGAGCCAGCCTCCCCAGAAGAGACCGGACAACGTCACGAACACGACCGAAGATGCACCGACCGGATTCATACGTTTGACCCCTTTGGTTGCCGAACGCCTAGCGACGGCCAGCGCGGTGTCATACCTCAGCGCCACGATTCTGCGTAATCTGGTAAAGAAATTATCAACAAGTATGTTTTCGAAAGTTAATGATCTGCGGCGGCAGCCGATCCCATCCACCGCAGCGCTGCGTGCGGCGCGCCAGGGCGCGCGCGCCTGGCCGATCGATTTTGCGGGCGCAGCACAGGGCGAGCCGCTCGTCGACATCGCCGAGTATGGCGTGAGCGCGCGCAATTACTACGCCCATGAGCGCAACCCTCCCTATTGGTCGAAGGCGCCTGGCGCGATCGATTGCGTGCTCGTCCGCCGCGGCGTCGCCGAACGGCTGGCGCACATCGATGAGGCGCTGAAAAATCAGGGTTTTGCCCTGCATCTGCATGACGGCTGGCGACCGATAGAAGTGCAGCGTCATTTCCACGACGTCTGGTTGCCCGCGCAATTGCGCATCCGTCGGCCTGACCTCGAGGGTGAAGCTTTGGCGCGCGAAGTCGAGCGCTATTGGGCCGCGCCGACCGTCGACGCGTCATCGCCGGCGCCGCACGCCACTGGGGCTGCGGTCGACCTCACGCTGACCTTTGCTGACGGCGAACCGCTGTGGTTCGGGTCATTGTTCGATGACGCGAGTCCGCTGGCGCATCTGGACCGGTTTGAAGGCGCTGGAGAGGACTTCGCGTTCTCCGACGAGGAGGCGCGCGCGAATCGCCGGGCGTTGTTCTGGATCATGAGCGAAGCCGGCTTCGCGCCGCACCCCGACGAGTGGTGGCACTATTCCTATGGCGATCAGACCTGGGCGAAGGTCAAAGGCGTCGCCGCTGCAGCTTACGGCTTGGCCGCGCCATGACCCGCGTGCTGGTGTTTGACTCCGGCGTGGGCGGGCTCTCGGTGGTCGACGCATTGCGCGCCTCAACCCACGGCTGGCGCATCGACTATCTGTCGGACAATGCGTGGCTTCCCTACGGGGAAAAGTCCGACGCGGCGTTGCTCGAGCGTGTTCCCGAGCTGATCGCGGCCGCATGTCTTGAATGGGAGCCAGACGTCGTCGTTTTGGCGTGCAATACGGCGAGCACAATTGCGCTGGACGCCGTGCGCGCGCGCGTTTCGGCGCCAGTCGTCGGCGTCGTGCCTCCGATCAAGCCCGCCGCAGCGGCGAGCCGATCCAAGACCATTGGTCTTTTGGCGACGCCAGCGACAGTTGCGCGCTCCTATACCGATAAGTTGATCGCCGAATTCGCTCATGACTGCACCGTGGTGCGTGTCGGCGCGACTGCACTTGTGGTCGAGGCGGAACGCAAACTGCGCGGCGCAGCTGTCGATATGACCGTAGTCCACGATGCGATCGCACCGCTGTTTGCGCCGCCGCACGGCGCGGCGCTCGACGTCGTCGCGCTTGCGTGCACGCATTTCCCCTTGCTGCGGCAGGAATTGGCCGCAGCCGCGCCGCGCGCGCTCATCTGGTTGGACTCAGGGGCGGCTGTAGCGCGACGGGCCGCGGAAGTCGCCGCGGCGCCGCCGGGCGGAGCGCGCGCGCGGCGCGTCGCCTTGACTGATCCACGCGCGTTCGCTGACCTCGCGCCAGCGCTTGCGGCGCGCGGACTTGACGCCTTTGCCCGCATGCGGGCTCAGCCCCCGTTCGACATCGACGTGCATCGAGGATCCGCGCCGGCTTGAGTTTCGAGGCGCGCCTGCGACGAAGATGTGACATCATCGACACGTTGCAGCGTCCCAGCACACACACCGCTGCGGCAAACCTTGGCGTTCGCAGATCCGCCGTCTAGGACGAACAGGGCTTACAAGACCAACGGCCCCAGGTGGGGAATGAAAGTGAGAGAT
This sequence comes from Caulobacterales bacterium, assembly GCA_049317545.1. GTDB lineage: Bacteria > Pseudomonadota > Alphaproteobacteria > Caulobacterales > Aquidulcibacteraceae > REEB506. The sequence goes on from JBMOIB010000016.1 coordinate 27,457, forward strand.
TTCGATGCGACGCCGCAGGGCTTTCGGGCCAGCGTCGTGACGCTCCATACCCTGCTCACAAAGAAGGCTCCACTGATTACGCCGCGTTACCAGCGGCCATACTCATGGACCGACTACGAAGTGACGCGCTTGATGGCCGATTTGCTTGAGGCCTTTGAGTTACGCCAACCGTATTACTTCCTCGGTACGATCGTCGTGATCGAAAGCCGCATGCCCGAGATCGTCGACGGGCAACAACGTCTTGCGACATTCACGCTTTTGCTTGCGGCTCTGCGCGATCGGTTGGCTCCTGAGCTGCCCGCGCACGCGCTCGCGCAGAAGCTGATCGCCAACATCGTCATGAACGAAACGCGGCTTCTATTGCGCGAAGCTGATCGCGCGTTCGTGCGCGTTTACGTTCACACCCCTGGCCAATTCTCGAATTTGTGTGAGCTCGACGAGGCCGCCGACCGGCCGAGCTCGCAGACAGCCTTGATCCTTGCCGCGCGCGCCATCGCGACCGCATTGGACGCTGCGGTTGCGCCCGACGGCGACGAACCAGGGCTTGAACTTGCGACGTTTGCCGAATTCGTGGCTGGCGGCGCCATCTTCAACCTGATCGAGACAAACGACCGCGACAACGCCCCGCGCATGTTCACGGTTCTCAACGAGACGGGGCTCGATCTGTCCGCGACCGATCTCGTCAAGTCGGAATTGTTTTCGCGCGCCGACTTCAGCGACGCCGAGGCCGAGGACGCGGGGCGCGGCTGGGATCAGCATCTCGACAGGCTTGGCCGCCGGGGCATGGACGAGTTGCTCAGCTTCATGCCGGCGATTTGCGCGCGTCGCATGTTCAGCGCGCCGGGGGATTTCACCTTCTTTCGGCGCAACTTCACGGACGTGGTCGATCCGCGCACGTTTTTGAGCCGCGATTTGTCCCGGTACGCCCGCGTCTACGACGGCCTGATTTCCTGCGCGATCGACCTTGGCCCGCGGTCCACGGAGATCAATCGCCGGGCGCGTTGCCTCGCCAATCTTCGCGAGCGGGCCTGGCTTGGCGTCGCCATCGGCTTCATTGCGGAAAACGAGAGCGAGCCCGATATCGTCGCGCGCTTCCTGCAGGCGCTCGAGCGGTATGCCTATGCGCTGCTCTTCAACATCGTTCCGGCCAATGCGCGCTTGACCCGCGCCGACCGCATTTACGCCGCGCTGGGCGATCCGCGGAAACTCCTGGATCCGCGGAGCCCGCTGATGCTCTCGCCGGGCGAATTGCGCGAAATGCAGGCGACGTTTCGCAGTCCCTTCCGCCGCGATCATTTTCGCCGGCGGTTCATTCTGTTGCGGCTCAACGCGGCGCTGCCAGGCGGCGAGATTCTCTCGCAGACCGACGACGCAACCGTCGAGCACGTCCTGCCCATCAAGGCGCGAGGGGCGTGGGAGCGCGCCTTTCCTGATGCTCAGGTTCGCGACACGCTCACCCATTGTTGCGGGAACATGACGCTGATCACGCAGGCGCAGAACGCGCTCGCGGCCGACAACCTCTTCCCGCAGAAACGCGAAGTGTATTTCGGCGCGCCAAATGCGCCGCTGCGCGCCCTTACCGCGACGATCGAGCCGATTTCCGATTGGAATCCGGCGGCGGTGCGCAACCGGACGAAACTTCTGATGGACGCCATCGAGCGCGATCTCGGCCTCGACGTCAGTTAGGGGCGAATGCAAAGCGTCAGTCGCCGCGGCTCGTCGGCTTCGCCAAGGAGGCGGCGTCGCGCGTGACCGGTTCGAACGAATAGCCGTCGCGAAAGCTCAGCGTGCGCTGACGATCACCGCCAAGCGGGATTGATAGGCGGCGTAAGGGGGCGACCGCGCGGAAGTCCGCTGCGATCCACGGCTCGTAGTCGCGCGTCGCGCCGACGATGAGCACCCGCGCGCCAAGGCTTGCGTCCATCGGGGCGGTTTTTTCCGCCTGGTTGCCCGGTTCATCGGCCAGTACCCACATCCGCAAGGGGGGCGTCTTTGCGTGGCGCAGGTAATAGCTGAGGTCGTTGAAGACCAGACGGTTGTCGACCATGATTGCGGTGTACGGGCCCTGCGGCGAGCCGGCTTGCGCCGCGCTGCGAACAAGAGCCGCCGTCGCTTCCCAGCCGCGCAATCTTTTGAGCGCATTGCCGAGCCCCAAGGCGTCTGCGAAGGGCGCGTACACCAGCCCGGCAATGAAGACGCAGCCGAAGGCGGCATGCACGCCTGCCGATATCCAGGCGCCGAGCCAAACACGCCGCGAAGGCGGAGAACCGCCGAAAAAATGCAATGCGACCAGCGCAAGCGCGGCCGGATAGGCGGTTGCAGCCCAGTTTCCGTGCGCTCGCGAGATGAATGCCTGAACGAGTATGATCACAAGCGACGGCGCCGCGAAGGCGATCAGGAAGCGAGCCCGATCGTCGATCGCGTTCCAGTCGCCGTGCGCATCCCGCCAACAGCGCCAAGCGCACCAAACAGCAAGGGGCGCCAGAATTGGACCGGCCAAGCCGAACTGATCGATGATGAAAGATGCGGCCTCGTCGACGGCGCCGATCTGCGGCGACCAGGCGGCGTTGGCGGCCGTATGCGCGACCGTCGCGAAATCGTTGCGTGCGTTCCAGACGAGGTTCGGCGCTGCGATCGCGATGGCGAGGGCAGGCGCCATCCACGCATAGGTTGAAGCCGCGGCGGCGCGAACGCGCGGTATCGCAACAATGGCGATAGCGGCGCCGACGCCGAAATAGAGCATCGCGTATTTGGCGAGTACGCCGACGCCAAAGGCTGCGCCGAGCAGCACTGCGGCGCCAGCGCTGCGTGTCTCGACGAACCGCCATGCCGCGAAAAGCGCCAACGCCCAAAGCGGCAGAAGCAACGCATCCGTGGATATGATCGCCCCGGACAGCCAAACGCCGGGCATCAGCAGCCATGCCACGCCCGCCCAAAAGCCGGCGCTTGGACCGCCCATGCGATACCCGAGCGCGAACAAGGAAACCGCCGCGCAGGCATGGCCAAGCGGCGCCGCCAAACGCACTGCCCATTCGGCATCGCCGAAGGCTCCGGTTGTCAGCGCGATGACCCAGGCAATCAGCGGCGGCTTGGAGAAATAGCCCCAGTCCAATGTGCGCGACCACAGCCAGTACTGCGCTTCGTCGCCATGCAGATCGAGCGGTGTCGCAACGAGCGCGAGCACGCGCAGAGCGGTGACCGAGAGGAGGACAGCAGCGAACGCAGCGCTGGTGTGGCGCAGGGGAGGGTGAGTTGCGGCAAGTCCGGGCGACACGGCTCAGCGTGATAAGGCAAACCGGCAGCAGGCGATGTTTCCGCCGCCAATTCACTTGATCTGTGGCGCCGGCGCCGCGCTGTGCGACTTCCCAGCCGAGATTCACGAAAGCGTCACAGAAACGTAACCGAACCGTTGAGGTCCCTGGGTACGGCGACGGTGTGTGTGGTTTACGGCGCAAACTTGGCGTCGGGGTGTAGGGGAATTAACATGTTCAAGCGCTTTATGAGCGGCGCAGCTATTTCTGCGCTCTCTCTCGCGGTATCGGCGCCGATCGTTCAGGCCCAGCAGACCACATCGGCCATCCGGGGCGAGCTCGTTTCAACGGGCGGCGGCGCGATCGCGAACGCCCAGGTCGAAATCGTCCACGTCCCGACGGGCGCCGTCACCAAGGCGACCAGCAACTCGGCCGGCATCTTCGACGCCCGCGGCCTGATCGTCGGCGGCCCCTACAACGTGAAGGTCCAAGCTAAAGGCTTTGAAGGCCAAGCGTACGAGAACGTCTATCTGGGCCTCGGCGATGCGCTGCGCCTCGACGCCGCGCTCGAGCCGGCCGTCAACGACATCGTCGTGACCGCCAAGCGCGTCGCGCGCCCGACGGATGTCGGCTCGCGCACGACGCTCGGCAAGGAATCGATCGGCTCCGTCGTTACGCCGCGTCGCGACATCCGCGACATCGCCCGCCGCGACCCGCTCGTCACGATCGACAACGTCACCCGCGGCACCGGTCCGACGGGCGGCATCTACATCGCGGGCTCCACCCCGCGCCTCAACCGCATCACGATCGACGGCGTGCGTTCGGCTGACGATTTCGGCCTGAACACCGGCGGCCTTTCGACCACGCGCGGCCCGGTTTCCATCTCCGCGATCGAACAGCTCGCCGTCCAAGCCGTTCCGTTCGACGTTGAAGACGGGGACTTTACTGGCGGCGCCGTGAACATCGTCCTGCGCGCCGGATCGAACGACTTCAGCGGCTCGATCTTCGCCAACTACCAGAACGACGGCATGGTCGGCGAGCGGATCAAGGACCGCGACAGCCCGGCCATCGTTCACCTCGAGAACTACGGCGGCTTCCTCTCTGGCCCGATCTGGAAGGACAAGGCGTTCTTTGCGGCGTCTTTCGAATACTACGATGCGCTTGACGCGAACACGTTCAACGGCCCGATCGACCGCGCCTTCGTCAACACGATCAACGGGCTCGGCGGCACTGCCGGCGTCGGCGTCGGCGGCCCGACGGGTCGCTTCCTGACGACGGCCGACCTCGCCGGCGTATCGGCGGCGTACAGCACCTATGCCGTGTCCTCGCGGCTCCCGATCGGCAACTTCCCGATCGTGACGCCCACGAAGGACGTCAAAAACTCGATGCGCATCGACTTCAACGTTGCGCCTGGCCACCGCCTCCAAGCGTCCTACCGCCACGCCGACTCGGCGCTATGGAAGGTCGCCGGCGGCGCCACGGCGATCAGCCCGGTGAACAACTGGTACATCCAGGGCGAAATCGAGGACAATTACTCGCTGCAGCTGAACTCGAAGTGGACGAGCGCGTTTTCGACGGAAGCGCGCGGTTCGTTCCGCTCTTACATCCGCGGGCAGAACCCGCCGCTGGGTCAGGGCTTCTCGAACGTCCAGATCTGCATGGAATCGACAGCCTCGGGCGACCCCTTCAACTGCAACAACACCAACACCGTCGCGTCCTCGCCGACGAACCGCACGCCGGCTGGCCTGCCGACGCTGAACATCGGTCCGGACCAGTTCCGTCAAGCCAACGTTTTGAAGACGAAGAACACGTCGGGCCACTTCACGGGCACCTACGCGCTTGACCGCCACCTCATCAAAGGCGGCATCCAGTCCAAGCAGATCGACATCTTCAACCTGTTCGTGCCGCAAGCCCGCGGCATCTACTATTTCGACTCCATCGCGAACTTCCAGAACGGCATCGCGGGCAGCCTGCAGTACCAAAACAACCCGTCGGGCGATCCGCTGCAGGCCGCGGCCGACTTCAAGTACGCAGCGAACGCGATCTTCCTGCAGGACAGCTGGGACATTACGGACAAGCTGACCATCAACTTCGGCGTCCGCCACGACTTCTATCAGAGCGACGACAAGCCGGCGCTCAACACGCGCTTCAAGAGCCGCTACGGCTACGACAACCAGACCACGTATGACGGCATCTCGGTGACGATGCCGCGCTTCTCCGCCAAGTGGCGCGCGAGCGACAACGTCCAGATCAGCGGCGGCATCGGCTTGTTCTCGGGCGGCCTGCCGGACGTGTTCTTGTCGAACTCGTTCTCGAACACCGGCGTGCTGACGAACTCGGTCAACATCCAGCGTCTGGGCGACGGCACGTTCCGCGAAAACAATTCCTCGACCGTGATCGATACGGCGACGGGGAATGCGCTGCTCAACGTCAACAAGGCGACGTTCGGCACGGGCGTTCCGGCCGCCACCAACGCGCTGCTGGCCCTCGACAGCGTCCTGCGGCGCACCGCCGGCACCGCGTCGCTGGCGCCGGACTTCGACATGCCCTCGGACTACAAGGCGAACCTTTCGGGCAAGTTCGATCTGTGGGGCGGCGTGCGCCTCACGGGCGACGTCGTGTTGACGCAGTCCAACGAAAACTTGGCGTTCCGCGACCTTCGCGCGCGGCCGCTGACGGTGAATGGCGTGCAGCTGCGCACGCCGGACGGCCGCCTGCGCTATGACGGTCTGAACATCACGGCGGCGAACCGCACGGCCCAGGGCCTGCCTGTCGCGTCGGATCCGGATCTCGTCAATCTCGGCGGCAACACGGACATCCAGGCGTACAATTCGGACAACGGAAACTACATCCGCACCTGGGCCGTTTCGGTCGGCAAGTCGTGGGACAGCCTCGGTCTTGACGCCTCGTTGGCCTACGTGAGCCAAAGCTCGCGCGTGTTCGGCTCGCTCGCGGAATTCGCGACGACGCCGGGCGGCTTCTACAGCGAGCAGTTCACCGACGTCGATCCGAACACGGCCGCCAAGGGCCGTTCGACGAACGAAATCAAGGATCAATACAAGCTGCAGGTGAACTGGACGAAGAACTTCGTGGGCGACCTCGCCACGCGGTTCACGTTGTTCGGCGAGTTCCGCTCGGGCCGTCCGTATTCCTACACCATGACGGATGCCGCGGCGGGCCGCGGCCCGGTGTTTGGCGTCAACCGTGGCGACCAGCTGCTCTACGTGCCGAACGTCAATGCCCCGGATGCGGCGAACCCGCTGCGGTTCACTTCGCCGACTGGCACGACGGTGTTCTTCGACAGCGCCGCTACGCTCACGAACTTCCGCAACCTCGTGAACCGCGAGGGCCTGCCGGTGAACGAGATTCTACCGAAGGGCTTTGGGACGAACCGTTCGGTCAGCCAGGTCGATTTGCAGATCGCGCAGGAGCTCCCGCTGCCGTTCACCGAGAACAAGGCGTCCTTCACGGTCGACTTCAAGAACTTCCTCAACCTGCTCAACGATCGTTGGGGCGTGGTCGAGGAATTCGGCTCGGGTCGCGGCGGCGCGGGCGATCGCGTCGTCAGCGTTCAGTGCGCCGATAGCGCCGGCGTTGCTCAAAATGCGACGAGCTCGGTCTGCTCGGCGTATCGCTATTCCAACTTCAACTCGAGCGCGGGCTCGGCCGCGTCGGGCATTCCGAACGTCGACACCTCGTCGCGTTGGGCCATCGTCATGGGCCTCAAGTACGAGTTCTGATC
>JBMOIB010000017.1:0-34083 GCA_049317545.1 Caulobacterales bacterium
GTGGAGACCTCCATGGCGCCGAGGATGGAGAGATCGATGTGGCCGCCGCGGATCATCGCGAAGCTGTCTGCGGACGAGAAATAGGACGTCTTGTCGAGCTGCGTGATGGTCTGCTTGCCGGCGTTGATAAGATCGGGATCGACCTCGTCATCATGCGGGAACGGGCCCATGCCGAGCATGCCGTTCTCGGACTGCAGCGTCACTTCCATCCCGGCGGGGATGTAGTTCGCCACCAGCGTCGGAATGCCGATGCCGAGATTGACGTAAAAGCCGTCCTTCAATTCCTTGGCGGCGCGCTCGGCGAGCTGTTCGCGGGTCCAGGGCATGTCAGGCGACCTCTCGCTGGCGCACGGTGCGCTGTTCGATGCGCTTCTCGAAGGTGGATTGCACGATCCGGTCGACGTAGATGCCGGGCGTGTGGATGTGGTCGGGATCGAGCGCGCCGATCGGCACGATCTCTTCGACCTCGGCCACACAGGCCTTCCCCGCCGTCGCCATCATCGGATTGAAATTGCGCGCCGTTTTGCGGAATACGAGGTTGCCGGCCGCGTCGCCCTTCCAGGCCTTCACGATCGAAAGGTCGGCTTTCAGGCCGGTTTCGAGCACGAACGTTTCGCCGCCGAAGGCCTTCAGTTCCTTGCCCTCGGCCACCAAGGTGCCGACGCCGGTCTTGGTGTAGAAGCCGGCGATCCCCGCGCCGCCGGCGCGGATGCGCTCCGCCAGCGTGCCCTGCGGATTGAATTCCAGTTCGAGTTCGCCCGCCAGATACTGGCGCTCGAACTCTTTGTTTTCGCCCACATAGGACGAAATCATCTTGCGGATCTGGCGCGTCTTCAGGAGCAACCCAAGGCCGAAATCATCGACGCCGGCGTTGTTCGAAATCACCGTGATCCCTTTGACGCCGCTGTCGCGCAGCGAAAGGATCAGGTTCTCGGGAATGCCGCACAGCCCGAACCCGCCGGACATGACGGTCATGCCGTCGAACGTCAGGCCAGCCAGAGCGCTTTGCGCATCTGCGTAAACTTTGGCGCCCATGGGGTCCTTCTCGCGCATCAAGCGAGGTTTTCATCTACGACGCGAACGCAAGCGCCGCAACGGAAGAAGGGTTAACGTCCTTCGTTGGCCGCACGCTGCTGCGAATGCGAACGCGCCGACCCGCGGGGGGAGCGGATCGGCGCGCGGGACTTGGGCGCCGGTCGGCGTGCGAGGTTCGCCGGTCAGCGAAATGACGATGGCTGAACGCGCCTGAACGCCCGCTGAACGGGCCTTCTCAATCGGCCGCGAAGATCGCCTCGAGGCTGGTGCGCGACATGCCGTGCTTGAGCCAATTGTAGGGCGTGGCGTTGACGAGCTTGACGATCCGGCGCGCGATCCTGGGGGCGCCGTCGTCGCCCTGGACGATGTCGAAATCGATGACGTTGACGCAGGCGGTGTCCTGCTCGAACGCCGGCGCCGCTGAGAGCCCCGCCCCCACCGCCCAGGACAAGACGAGCCGGTTGACGCCCTCGTGCGCGACGATCAGCGCCGTGCGCCAGAGCGGGCCGAGCAGCAGCGCTTCGATGGCCGCCACGCTGCGCGCCTGGGCGTCGGCGAAGACCTCGCCGCCGAACATCGCGGCGCCCGGTTCGGCCGCGCTCGCGAATTGAGCATGCATCGCCGCAGCCGCCTCTTCGCGGCTGGTGAAGCGCAAGGTGCCGCCCTTGATCTCGACCAGCGCCGGATCGTGGCGCAGCTCGGGGGCGCCGACCTTGGAGTGCGACAGCGCGATTTCGGCGGTTTCGCGGGTGCGCGGGTAGCCGGAGGAGATCGCGATGTCGAAGGGCACGTCCGCAAGCGCAAGGCCCGCGGCCTCGGCTTGCGATCGTCCGACCTCGGTCAAACGCGCAATCGTATGGTCGCGCGCGCGCAGCACTTCGTCGCTGAAATAATCCACATGGCCGTGACGCATCAGCACGATGCGCCGGCGGCCGAAGCGGGCGGCTGTCACGTCAGGCCCCAGTCACGCAGGACCTCGTCATTGTGCGCGCCGACCGCGGGCGCAGGCCCTTGCACGGCGCCGGGCGTGCGCGAGAAGCGCGGCGCGGCGTTCGGCTGCATCACGCCGGCGACCTCGACGAAGGTCGCGCGCGCGGCGTTGTGCGGATGTTTCGGCGCCTCTTCCATCGACAGGACCGGCGCGAAGCAGACGTCCGTGCCTTCCATCAAAGCGCACCATTCGTCGCGCGTTTTCGACGCGATGACGGCGGCGATTTTGGCCGACAGGCTCGGCCAGGCGGTCCGGTCCATCTGGGCGCGGAACGCTGGATCCTCGGCGAGGCCCGATTTCTCGAGCAGGAGCGCGTAGAATTGCGGTTCGATGGAGCCAAGCGCGACGAACTTGCCGTCTTTCGTTGCGTAGGAATCGTAGAAATGCGCGCCGCCGTCGAGCAGGTTGGCGTCGCGATCGTCGGTCCACATGCCGGACGCGCGCATGCCGTAGAACATAGCCATGAGCGAAGCCGCCCCGTCGGTCATGGCGCAATCGATCACCTGGCCCTTGCCCGATTTACCGGCCTCGACCAAGGCCGCGCATAGGCCGAGCGCGAGGTAGAGCGCGCCGCCGCCGAAATCGCCGACGAGGTTGAGCGGCGGGGCCGGCGGTTCTCCCGCGCGGCCCATGGCGTGCAGAGCGCCGGTGAGTGCGATGTAATTGATGTCGTGGCCGGCGGCCATGGCGAGAGGGCCGGTCTGGCCCCAGCCGGTCATCCGACCATAGACAAGGCGCGGGTTGCGCGCGAGCGCTGCGTCAGGACCAAGACCCAGGCGCTCCATTACGCCCGGCCTGAAACCTTCGATCAGGGCGTCGGCCTTGCCGATCAGGCCGAGCGCGATCTCCACATCGGCGCTGTTCTTCAGGTCGAGCGCCACCGAGCGGCGGCCGCGGCTCGTGACGTCGAACTTGGAGCCGCCGCCGCCGCCCTTGCGGTCGATGCGCACCACGTCTGCGCCCATGTCGGACAACAGCATGGCCGTGAACGGCCCGGGCCCGATGCCTTGGAATTCCACCACTTTCACGCCGCTCAGCGGTCCGGTCGCCATGTCGTCCTCCCTTGTCGTTATGAATGAAGCGCCTGCATTTCAGAGCGGCTGGCCGTCGTCGATCGGGAAAATCCCGCCGGTGACGTGCGCCGCGGCCGGTGAGGCAAGATAAAGGGCGATGCCGTCCAGCGCGTCGATCGGCATGACGCGACGCCGCGGGAAGCGCTGCACCATCTTCCGCCCGCCCTCTTCGGCAAGCCAGTCCGAATTGATCTCGGTTTCGATATAGCCCGGGCAGATCGCATTGACGTTGATGCCGTGGCGCGCCCACTCGCGGGCGAGCGACTTGGTCATCATGGCGACCGCAGCCTTCGAGCCATTGTAGGCGACCGCGCCCGGCAGAACATGGAACGCCGCCATCGAGGCGATGTTGATGATGCGCAGATCGGCGGCGGATCCCTCCTTCAGCGCCCGACGCGCGGCCTCGCGCGCCACCAGAAAGACGCCGCGCGAATTGACCGCGAAGACCTTGTCGAAATCTTCGATCGCGATTTCGGTCGAGAGGCCGACGGCGTTCATCCCGGCGTTGTTGATAACGGCATCAACGCCGCCGAGCTGGGCTTCGACCGCATCGAAGGCCGCGATGACGCTGGCTTCGCTCTCCACGTCGAGTGCAAATGCGTAGGCGGCGCCGCCGGCGGCGCGGATCTCGTTGACCAGGGCTTCGAGCCTGTCCGCCCGTCGGGCGGCGACCGCAACGACGGCGCCGGCCTTGGCGAAGGTCTTCGCGAATTGCGCCCCGAGCCCGCTCGATGCCCCCGTGATCAGGACGCGCCGTCCTTCGATGCTGCTCATGACCGCCCTTTCGCTTGTGCGACGAACCGGCGATACTGGTCCCCGACTTGGCCCGCAAGGCCGTCACGTTGGGGAACGGCGTGCGCATCCTGATCCGGTCCAGCGATCCGCGCCTCGCGCGCGCCCTGCAGGACAGGTTCGCCGAGGCCGATCAGCCGGCGATGGCCTTTGCAGGCCCCACTGGACCGGCGCCGCGCGGACCGCCCCCTGAAGACGTCACGATCGTCATCGAAGCCGATGTCGCAACCGCTATGGCGCGGGCGGCTGAGCTCGCCCCCGATCCGGCCCGCCTCGCGCTGGCGGTGGCGGCGCTGACGGCCGCCGGTCCGATCCTCGCCGCGTTCGACGGGTTTGACGCCATCGACGTCAACGCACCCCCAGCCGCATTGCGGCGGCGGATCGCGGCCTTGTGGCGGGTAGGCTTGGCCCGCGACGAACTCGCCGCCCGGCGCGCCACCATGAGCGCGCTTGGGTTCCCCGCAGCGCCGCGCGCGCCCGAAGCGGACGCGCCGCCACGGCTTTTGTTCGTCGGTCGCCCCGATCCTTATTTCCTTGCCCTTGAGCGCGCCGCCGGCGCCGCCGGCGCTTCGATCCTCGGCGCGCTGACGACCTTCGCCGCGTTCGACCATTTGCACGACGAGCGCTTCGACGCCGTGATCGTCAATGGCGCGGTCGATCCGGGCCCGGCGCTGTCCTTGTGCGGGGCCCTGCGGCGCAACACTGATCTTGCGACCCTGCCCGCCATGGTCGCCTGCACGCCGGACGCCGAGGCCGCAACGGTGCGGGACGCGGCCGAGCGGGGTGCGGACGTCATCGACCGCGGCGATGGGCCGCCGCAGGCCGCGCTGTCCTGGCTGATCCGCGAGATCAAGGCCGAACGCCGCCGTCGCCAGATCGACGCCGATCTCGGGGCCTGCCTCGCAACCGTCGCCGAGCCCCGCTCGCGATTGGCCAACCCGCTCTTCATCGAGCGCCACGTGGAGACCTTGGCCGCGCGGCACCACGCGTCCGGTCGCGCGCTGTCCGTCGCGGCCATCCGACTGAGCCCCGCGCCCGGCGCTTCGGTTCCGCATCCGGCTGCGTGGACACGCACGTTCGCCGACGCCGCCGGCGTCGCCGCCCGTCTGATCCGAACCGCCGACACCGGCGCCGTCTGGGACGACGATACGCTGATCCTCGCGCTGCCCGCCCTCGACGAGCGCGATGCGCGCGCAGCCCTCGATCGGATCGTTGCGGTCGGAGAATGCACGGCCTTCGCCTCCGAACCGGCGGGGCCGCTCGAATTCAACGCCCATGCGGCGACATTGGCGCCCGGCGAAAGCGGTGCGGGACTTCTGGCGCGCGCGCTTGGCGGGCTTTCACGATGGGCGGCTCACGCATGAAAGATTTGATCGTCGACCTGTTCGCCGACCCCACCTGCCCCTGGTGCTTCGTCGGCTGGAAATCCCTTCAGATGGCGGCGGCGCAACGACCCGACGTCGATGTGCATGTGATCTGGCGGCCGTACCTCCTGCGGACGGATGCGCCGGCCGAGGGCGTTGATCGCAAGGCCTTCTTCGCGGCCCGGATGCAGGAAGATCCCGAACGCTGGACCGCGGTGCGCGCAGCGCTTCTGACCGCCGCTGCAGAAGTCGGCGCTGAGATGAAACCGGACGGCCCGGACCGCATCCCCAATGCAATCGATGCGCAGCGCCTGATGATCTGGGCGCTCGGCCAGGACAAGCTCACGCCAGTCGCCGAAGCGCTTTTCAAGGCGTACTGGACGCAGGGACGCGACATCGGCGCGGCGGACGTTCTGGTCGACGTCGCCCGCGAGGGCGGCCTTGATCCGGAGATCGTAGCGGAGCTGTTGGCTTCCGACGCCGATCGCGATGCGGTCCTCGCCCATCATGCCAGCGCTCACGAAATGGGCATCGCTGGCGTGCCGGCTATGGTCTTCAATCGCCGTGTGGCGCGCGTCGGCGCCGAAACGCCCGCAACCTATCTGAAGGCGATCGACGTCGCCCTCGCCGAGCCGGCCTGATCGTCAGCTCTCGTCCTGCGCCGCCTTGCGCCGCCGCAGATTGGCCCGTAACGCCGCGGCGAGCCGCGTCTCGCGCTGATCGGCGGGCTTGGCCTTCGGCGCGTTGCCTTCTGGAGGCGGCTTTTGGGAAGGGTCGCGCGGGCGATCTGCCATGTGAGGTCTCGTGAAGGGCGAACCGAGCTTGTTTGACGTCGTCGTGATCGGCGGCGGCGCGGCGGGGCTGATGGTTGCTGCAACCGCCGGCGCGCGCGGCCGACGCGTCGTCGTGCTGGAGCATACCTCAGCTGTCGGCGCCAAGATCCTGATCTCCGGCGGCGGCCGATGCAACTTCACGAACCGGGAGGTCGGGCCGCAGAACTTCCTTTCGGAAAATCCCGACTTCGCCCGCTCCGCGCTCGCCCGTTACACGCCCGATGATTTCATCGCGCGCGTCGATCGCGCCGGCATCGCCTGGTACGAAAAGACGCTCGGCCAATTGTTCTGCGAAGGCGCGGGCGCGGCGGCCAAAATCGTGCGCCTCCTCCTCGACGATTGCGCGGCCGGCGGCGTCGAGATCCACACGTCGGCCCACGTCATCGACGCCATCGCGAGCGACGGGGTTTGGCGGATCGAGACGCAGGCCGGCGCATTTGCGGCGTCTGCGCTCGTGATTGCGACCGGCGGCTTGTCGATCCCGAAGATCGGCGCCACCGGTTTTGCGTTCGACCTTGCGGCGCGGTTCGGATTGCCCGTCGAGCCGCCGCGCCCCGGCCTTGCGCCGTTCACCTTCACGCCCGAAGACCGCGCCCGCTTCGCAGAACTCGCGGGCGTATCCACTCCGGTTCGGGCGCGCGCCACGCGCGGGCCGGCGTTTGCCGAGGCCCTGCTCTTCACCCATCGCGGATTGTCCGGGCCCGCGCTTTTGCAGGCGTCGTCCTATTGGCGGCCGGGCGAGCCGGTGGCGGTCGACTTCACCGGCGGCGGCGCGTTGGGAGCCGAGTTGACGCGTCTCAAACGCGAACGGCCCAAGGTCGAGGCGCGCACCGCGCTCGCCATGCTGCTCCCCAAGCGGCTCGCCGATCTGGTCGCCGCCGACTGGCCGCAACGCCCGCTGGCCGACTGGCGCGACGCCGATCTGCGCGATGCGGCGGCGGAGCTCGGCTCCTTCACCTTCGTTCCGGCGGGCTCGGAAGGCTGGGCGAAAGCCGAGGTCACCGCGGGCGGCGTTTCGACGGCGGCGCTGTCGTCCAAGACGATGGAAGCCAAGGCGGTGCGCGGCCTATATTTCGTTGGTGAGGCCGTTGACGTGACGGGATGGCTCGGGGGCTATAATTTCCAATGGGCCTGGTCGAGCGGATGGGCGGCGGGTCAGGCGGTCTGACCGTCGGGCCGCGCGCCGACGATCCAGGCGGAAGGACCAAGCGATGAGCGAGCGCGGCGGCGCCCCCCTCACGTTCAAGGCCGCGCGCCGGCTCGCGACCGGGCTCCTCGTCGCAATGGCGGGTCTTTACGCCGTCGCGGCGGCGCTGACGCCGGCCTATCCGGGCTTCAGCTATGTGCGGGCGTTCGCCGAGGCCGCCATGGTGGGCGGGCTCGCGGATTGGTTCGCGGTGACCGCCCTGTTCCGCCGCCCGCTCGGCCTGCCGATCCCGCACACGGCCGTCATTCCCAACGGCAAGGACCGCATCGCAGAAACGCTGGCGCACTTCATCGTGTCGAACTTTCTGGCGCCAGATCTCGTCGCGCGCCGGCTCGAAGGAGTCGACCTGGCGGCTGGGCTCGCCCGCCAGATCGCCGATCCCGCAACCGCCGCCAGGGTGGCCGACGGCGTGGCATCGGCGATCCCGGCCCTGCTCGACACGCTCGACGACGATCGCGTCTCGGGCTTTCTGCAGCGTGCGCTCGAAGCCCAAGCCAACGACTTCCGCGCCGCGCCGCTGATCGGCGAGGCCCTCGCCATCCTTACCGAGCAGGGCCGCCATCAGGCTCTGGTCGACGCCGCGATCGAGGAGGGCTGGAAGGCGCTCGCGGAGAACGAGGTCGCGTTCCGCGCCCGCGTCCGCGCCAAGACCGGCTGGCTCTGGCGCGTCGCGGGCGTCGACGTCCAGGCCGCCGACAGCCTGATCGCCGCGGTGCGCGAAACGCTCGAGGAGATCGCCAAGGCCCCGAACCATCCGACGCGCGCACGCATCACGGCGGCGCTGGCCGCTGTCGCGCGGGATCTGAAGACCTCGCCGGAACTGCAGGCCCGCGTCGAGGCGGCCAAGACCGAACTGCTCGCGCACCCGGCGGTGTCGGCCTATCTCGGCGACGTCTGGTCTCAGGCCAAGCGCGGCCTGCGCGCCGCCGCCGAGAACCGTGACGGCGGCCTGCGCGGCGGGCTTTCGCGCGTGCTGACGGAAACGGGCGAAGCCCTGATGCGCGACGCGCCTGCTCGCGAAGCGCTCAACATCCGACTGCGCGCTCTCGTCGCGGCGCTGGCCGCCCGACACGGCGCCGACGTGGCGCGCCTCGTCTCGGATACGATCCGCAGTTGGGACGCCGCAACCATCACCGAAAAGCTCGAAGCGGCCGTCGGTCGCGACCTGCAATACATCCGCATGAACGGCACGATCGTCGGCGGCCTTGTCGGTCTGAGCATCCACGCAATGGCGCATTTTCTGAAGATTGTTTGAACGCCGCTTCGCCCGGCCGCTGCCGGACGTTAAGGACTACGCGACGGAGGGGAAAATGGCGTCGTCATGGCTGCGTCGCGCGCGGATCGCGCGCGCTGGTTTGGATGTCGTCACAACGCGGCGGGCGGCGCTGCGCGGCGCGGCGATGGCGCTCGCCGCAGGGCTCGCGGGCGCGCCTGCGCACGCCCAGACGCGCGGCAAGGTCGTCGTCATCGGCGCTGGGCTCGCGGGCCTCTCCTGCGCGCTCGAGCTGACCGGCTCCGGCTTCGATGTACTGGTGCTCGAAGCGCGTGACCGCGTCGGTGGGCGCGTCTGGTCGCGGTCGGATTTTGCGCCCGGGGCGAATGTCGAGTTCGGTGGCGAGTTGATCGGGGCCAATCATCCGCATTGGCTCGCCTATGCAGAGCGTTTCGGCCTTAGCTTCCTTGACGTTCCCGACGACGAGGACATGACCCAACCGGTGATGTTCGGCGGACGTGTCCTCAGCCCCGCGGATGCGCTCAGCGTCTATGACGACGTTGCGGTTGCAGAGGATGCACTGACGGCTGCGGCCGCAGCGATCGATCCCAAAGCGCCGTGGACGGCGGTAGACGCTGCAGCGCTGGATCGTCGCTCTCTGCGGGCCTTCCTGCGGACCCAGCGCTTGCCCGCACACGCGGCGCGCGCCTTCGACGTGACGATGGAGGCCGACAACGCGGTTCCGACGCGCGCGCAAAGCCTGCTCGCCAACCTCGCGATGATCGCCGCACATGGCGGCGGCGCCTATTGGACGGACACGGAGGTTTTTCGCTGCCGGGGCGGCAATCAGCAACTCGCCGAGCGCCTCGCCGACGCTATCGGCCGGGATCGGATCCGGTTTGGCGCGCCGGTCGCGGCGGTCGCGCCACGCGGCGCGGGCGCACGTGTGCGCACCGTTGCAGGAGAAACGATCGATGCGGACGTCGCCGTCCTCACGGCGCCGCCGAGCGTTTGGCCCCGCATCCGCATCGAACCTGCACCGCCGCGCGCCGCCATGGGCGCGGCGCTCAAGCATTTCACGCTCACGTCGCAGCGCGTTTGGGCCGAGCGCGGCGCGGCGCAATACGCCCTCACCGACGCCATCCCGAGCGAGACCTGGGACGGTCTCGCGGGTCAGGACGGGGCGAGCGGCGTTCTGGTGGGCTTTACGGGCGGGCGCCCCGCGATCGAGGCCAGCGGAATGACCGCCGCCGCGCGCAATGCCCGACACCAGGCGGCGTACGAAGAGCTCTACCCCGGGATCGCTGCTGCGACGCTGGCGCAGGGCGTCGCCAATTGGCCGCGCGATCCGTACACCGGCGCCGGCTACAGCTTCCCGGCCTTAGGGCAACTCACGGCGCACCGCGGCCTGCTGCAGACGGGGCATCGTCACTTGCGGTTCGCCGGCGAGCACGTTTCGATCGGCTTCGTCGGTTTCATGGAAGGCGGCCTGGAGAGCGGCGTCGCCGCCGCGCGGACGATCATGAAAGCCTGAAGACTATTCGGCCGGCCGAACCGCTGCCTCCGCCTCGCGCTCGAACCGTTCGATCTCGTGGGCGGTGGCATCCGGCGAGCGCGTGAAGCGGGCCAGCAGGTCATAGAAAACCGGCACGACGAACAAGGTCAGCATTGTCGCCAAGGTCACGCCGTACACGATCACCACGCCAATGGTCTGGCGGCTCTCGGCGCCCGCGCCGTCTGAGAACATCAGCGGCAATGCCCCGACCACCGTGGCGATGCTCGTCATCAAAATCGCGCGCAGGCGCAGATCGCTCGATTCCAGGATCGCGTCGCGGATCGAGCGCCCCTCGTCGCGCAATTGATTGGCGAACTCGACGATTAGGATGCCGTTCTTGGCGGCCAACCCGATCAGGATGATGAGTCCGACCTGGCTGTAGATGTTCAAACTGTCGTCGGTCAGGAACAGGCCGAGCACGCCGCCCGCTAGTGCGAGCGGGACGGTCAGCATAATGACCAACGGGTGCACGAAGCTCTCGAACTGGGCTGCGAGCACCAGGAACACAATCACCAAGGCGAAGCCGAATGCGAACATGATCGCCCCGGTCGAGTCCTTGTATTGCTTGGCGGCGCCGATGTAGTCGAGCTTGACGGGCGTGCTGCCGACTTCTTCGCGCACCGTTTTTTCGAGCCACGCGAGGCCCTCGCCAATCGTGTAGCCCTTGTCGAGCGTCGCAGAGATCGTCACTGCCGCCAAGCGATTGACGCGCCGGCGCTCGGCGCTGTCGCCGATCGTCTTGTAGGTTACGACCGAAGCGAGCGGGATAAGCTCGCCGGTCCGATCGGAGCGGACAAATTTGTCGGTCAGGTCGACGATCTCGCTGCGTTCGGAGCGCTCGGCCTGCAGGAACACGTAGTATTCCTTGCCGCGATCCGTGATCGTGTTGATGCGCCGCGCGCCCATCGTCGCTTCAAGCGTGCGTCCGATCGCCTGCACCGATATGCCGAGCGCCGCGGCGCGTTCACGGTCGACGTCGACAACGACGCGCGGCGCGCTCGGCTCG
Organism: Caulobacterales bacterium; assembly: GCA_049317545.1. Taxonomy (GTDB): domain Bacteria; phylum Pseudomonadota; class Alphaproteobacteria; order Caulobacterales; family Aquidulcibacteraceae; genus REEB506. The sequence continues at coordinate 11,070 of JBMOIB010000017.1, forward strand.
AAATTCTGGCGCGGGCGTACAAGCTGGGGGTTCTCGGTGCGCGCGCGCGTGATCACACGTTCGGCGACGGCGGCGAGCTCAGGATAATCGACGCCGCCGAGCACGATCGAAACGTCGTCGCCGCCAGGCCCGCCCTGGAACGGACTCTGCATCCGGCCCCGGAAGATCGCGCCAGGGATGTCGCCCAGCTTCTTGTTCATCTCGGCGAGGATCGTCTGTCCGTCGCGCTTGCGGTCTTCCCATTCCGTGAGGAAGACGCGGGCGAAACCGCTGTTGTAGCGGTTGGTGCCCTGGTCGTTGAAGCTGGGAGAAACCACCAGGATGCGCTCGGCTTCCTTGCTTTCCACATAGCCCATGAGGACTTTCTCGGCGTCGGTCATGACGCGCTGGGCGTACTCGAATCCGGCGCCTTCGGGGGCGTTCATGGAGATCTGGAAATTTCCCCGGTCTTCCGCACGCGTCAGCTCCGACGGCAATCCGCGGAGAAGGACGAAGCCTGCGGCCAGGATCGCGACGAAGCCAAGGAGAACGAACGGCTTGGCGTTGAGCGCGGCGCTCAGTGAGGCGCGATAGGAGTTGCGCACCACGTCGAGCGCATTGGCCACGAACCGCGACACGCGCGTCCCCTCGCCGACCGGGCGCAAGAACTTGGAGCACATCATCGGGGTCAGGGTCAGCGCCGCGAAAGCCGAGATCGCGATCACGCCGGCGACGGTCACCGCCAGCTCAACGAACAGCCGTCCGACATAGCCGCCGACGAACAAGAGCGGCAGAAAAACCGCGACCAGCACGGCGGATGTCGCGATCACGGCGAAGGCAACCTGCCGCGTTCCCTTCAATGCAGCGACTGCGCGCGGCTCGCCATAGACGTCGATGCGCCGTTGCACGTTCTCAAGCACGACGATGGAATCGTCGACCACCAGCCCGATCGACAAGACGAGCGCCAGCAAGGTCAGAAGATTGATCGAATAGCCGCACAACGCGAGGATGCCGAACGCGCCGATCAAGCAAACCGGAATGACCGCAGCAGGGATCGCCGCCGCGCGCATCGTGCCGAGGAACAGAAAGATCACGGCGACGACCAGGACGAGCGCTTCGATCAGCGTCTCCCAAACCTTGCCGATCGCCTTGTCGATGAAAACGGTCGTATCGAATGCGACGACGATGTCGGTGCCTTCAGGCAAGGCCGAGCGCAGGTCCGCGACCGCGGCCTTGACCTCGCGCGCGACATCGAGGGCGTTCGATTTCGATTGCCGGACGATGCCGAGGCCGATCTGGTTGACGCCATTGCCGCGAAACATGCGGCGCGTTTCCTCGGGTGCGATTTCGACGCGGGCGATGTCGCCGAGACGGATCGGAACGGCGCCCAAACGGCCAACCGGAAGGCGCTCGAATTCCTCCGCGGATTGAAACGGGCGCTCTATTCGCAGGGCGTAATCGCGCGACACGCCTTCTACGGCGCCTGCCGGCAATTCCACGTTCTGCGAGCGCAGCGCCGACTCGACGTCGTCCACCGTGAGACCCCGCGCGGCAAGCGCATTGGGATCCACCCAGATGCGCAGCGAGCGGCGCAGGCCACCGCCGATGCGCACATTGGCGACGCCGTCGAGCGTTGCGACCCGATCGATGATGTAACGCTCGGCGTAATCGGTCAGACCAACCCGGTCGAGCTTGGTCGAAGTCATGTTGAGCCAGATGATCGGCTCTGCGTCGGCGTCGGTCTTGGAGACAACCGGCGGATCAATGTCCGTCGGCAGATTGCCGAGCGTGCGCGACACGGCGTTGCGCACGTCGTTGGCCGCGTCTTCCAGGTCGCGCGACAGTTTGAATTCGATGTTGATGCTGGAACGACCATCGCGACTGGTCGACGTGATGAGATCAACGCCTTCGATGCCCGACAGCTGGTCCTCGATGATCCGCGTGACCTGCGTTTCCACAACCTGCGCCGACGCGCCGCGATAGTTCACGTCGATGCCCACGACCGGCCGATCTACGTCCGGCAGTTCGCGCAGCGGCAATTGCGTGAACGAGATCGCGCCGAACGCGATGATCAGCAAAGACATGACCGTCGCGAGGACCGGACGACGGACGGAAAGGTCAGAGAGCGTCATCGATCAGAGCCGGGCCGCGGCGGCCGCAGACGCCGCCGGTTTGACGCCGCCGCCGGCGTTGGGCTTTGGCTTGTCGACGCGTATCGGCTGCCCGGGCCGCGCCCGCTGCACCCCCTCCACGACGATCTGGTCGCCGGCCGCAAGGCCGCTCACGATTTCGACCCAACCTGCAGCACGCGCACCGAGCGTCACCGAGGTCGGCGCGGCGACCGTTTTCCCGTCCTTTTGGACGACTTTGAAGACGCTCGACCCATCAGCCTTTTCCAGAACGGACATCTCAGGCACGGCCAGCGCCATCCGCGGATTGGACTGGACGCTAACGGTCATCAGCATGCCAGGCTTCAGATCTCCGGACTTGTTGTCGATCAAGGCGCGCACCTTGACGGTGCGCGAGCCCGGATCCACGCGGCTGTCGACGTCGTTGATCGTGCCAGCGAACTCGCGGCCCGGATAGGCCGCGGTGACTGCCGAGAGCGCCGCGCCCGGGCGCATCTTTGTGAGGTGAACCTCCGGCACGTCGAAATCGAGTTTGATCGTCGAAATGTCGTCGAGCGTGGCGATGGCGTCCCCCGGACGCACGAGCGCGCCGGGGCTCGCGGAACGCAGGCCCATCACGCCGGCGAATGGGGCTCGGATAACCCGGTCGGCCATCCGCGACTCCTGCGCCGCCACCCGCGCCGTCGCTTGATCAAAAGCGGCCTGCGCCTGGTCCAGGCGGGCCTTTGGCGCAAAGCCCTTCTCGCCGAGATCCTTGAACCGGATGAAGTCACGCTCGGCGGAGGCGAGCGCGGCGCGCGCTTCGTCGAGGTCGGCCTTTTGCTCGACGCTCGACAGCACGACCAGCACCTGCCCTTTGGCCACACGGTCGCCGCTGTCGAACGCCATCGAGCGGATCACATCGGTTACTTTCGCCGCCACGACGACCGATTCCAGCGCTTTGGCCGTGCCGAGCGCCTGCACGACGTCGGCGAATTGCCGTTCATCGACGGTTCCAGCCTCAACCAACGGGACGTCCCCGCGACCGGGGCCGGGTTTGGCGGATGGGCCGCTGGCCACAGCCGGCTTGGCGCCGCCCGGACCGCCTGACGTCGCTTTGGTCAGGCCTTTCAGCATCGCTGCGCCGCCGGCGAGCGCCAACACGCAAGCCACGACTGCGGCAAACCCATATTTCCTGAAGGCCGTCGACATACGTTGCGCCCCAATGCGGAAGGTCCCCGATATGACCTGACCGCGGACAATGTCCAGCGTCATGGCTGAAGACCGACACGCCAACGGGCCCTTGATCGCCTGTCAGGCGAAAACCCGTCAGCGCCGCCACAATCCAATGACGAGCGCCGGTTCGCGGTCGTCGCCGTCCGTGCGCACCCGCACCCCGACTTGGACCGCGCGGCGTGCGCCGAACCGAACGGCGGATATTTGCACCTTTAGTGCTTCATTTCCATGAACCGAGCGTCGCGCGAACGATTGGGCGAGGAAAAGCCATTTCTCATCCGCGCGGTAACCCACGCTCATGTCTGCCTTCAACTCCGCGCATCCGGTTCTTTCGCTGTGGGCGACCTCAACGGCGGCATAGCCTGATTTCGCGGCGCCAGGCCCAAACGAGCGCCCGACGCCGAGGCGGATTTCACCGCCAAGGCCGCGACACGGGCTATCGGCGCGATCCAACCAGGTTGGCCCCGCCTCCAGCGCCGCGGCCCAGCGCGGCCCGCTCCGGATCTGGAGCTTGCTCGCGGCCGAGATTTCCGTTTCCACGCCCACCGGCGTCAGTCGCGTAAATGTGTGTGTGACGAGGCTCAACCGGTCGATCGGAGATGGCGTTTCCCGCCAATCGTCCAGATCAATCGTCTCCACACCGGCCGCTTCGCCGATCCCGACCGAGGAGATCGCTTGGCCGGAAGATGGCCAAGGCGAGGCGTGGGCGCTGGCCGGCGCGAACGCCGCCAGCGCCGCCAAGGTCAGGCATCGTAGCCGGGGAGATGGCGATCGAGGAGCCGCTTGAGGCCAGGCCACGCCAAGCGATCGCCGAGCACGGTGAAGGCCCCGGCCGCTTGTCCGCCCACCTTGTCCTGCATGTCCTGTCCGCATTCGATCAGCTCGGCGCCGCCCGCCTGCGCGAGCACCTGCATCTTGCAGGCCCGCTCGAGGAAGAACATCCGGGTGAACGCCTCCGCGGCGGAGCGACCGACGGTCAAAGTGCCGTGGTTGCGGAGCATCAGCAGGTTCTTGGCGCCGATGTCGTGCACTAGACGCTCGCGCTCGTCCAAGTCGAGGGCAATGCCTTCGTAGTCATGGTAGGCAAGGTCGCCGATCACCCCCATGGCCATTTGAGTAATCGGCAGAAGCCCGCGTTTTTGGGCGGACACCGCGACTCCCTGGTCCGTGTGCAGGTGGATGACCACCTTAGCGTCTTCGCGCGCCGCATGAATCGCGGAGTGGATCGTGAAGCCCGCCGGGTTGATGAACATGCCGGGCGGCGCCCAGAGAACATTGCCGTCGAGATCGACCTTGACGAGCGAAGAGGCGGTGATTTCTTCGAAGAACTGGCCGTAGGGGTTGATCAGGAAGTGATGCTCCGGCCCGGGAACGCGCATGGAAATGTGGGTGAAGATCATATCGTCCCACCCGTAATGAGCGACGAGACGATACAAAGCCGCGCAATCGACGCGCGCCGCCCACTCCTCGGCGCTCACTTGCCCCTTCAGGCTGCCGCCGGCTGAACCGTCCATCGCCATGACTTCCTCCCGTCGCTGGCGGCCGCGCGCCGCTCTCGCGCTTGAATGCGCGGAGGGTGACGAAGCGCCCGCAAGCTGTCAAACCATCCGCCCCGGTCCGGACGTCCCATGCGCCTGCATTTTTCTGCGAGCCCCCGCCCCGAAGCCCAGGAGGCGCTGCGCCGTCTGCGCCATACGTTTGGCGAGGCCGGCGAAGCCGACGCCGACGTCGTCGTCGCGCTCGGCGGCGACGGCCATATGCTTGACGCCCTTCGCCGCCGTCTTGGGGACGGTAAGCCGGTCTATGGGATGAACCGCGGCACCGTCGGCTTCCTGATGAACGAGTATCGCGAGGAGGATCTCCCCGAGCGGGTCGCCCAGGCCGCCCCGGTGCATATTCGCCCGCTAATCATGCAGGCGCGCACGATCGGCGGTGCGATCGAGGAGCGGCGGGCGATCAATGAGGTGTCGCTGCTGCGCCAGACGGCGCAGACAGCGCGCATACGGATCCTCGTCGACGGTCGCGAACGCCTGCCCGAACTCGCCTGCGACGGCGCCATGGTGGCGACCCCGGCCGGTTCGACGGCCTATAATCTCTCCGCCCATGGTCCGATCCTGCCGATCTCGGCCCGCCTCTTGGCGCTCACCCCGATCAGCCCTTTCCGCCCCCGCCGCTGGCGGGGCGCGCTCCTCGCGCATGACGCCGAGGTGGAATTCGAGGTGCTCGATGCGGGGCTGCGCCCGGTCAGCGCCTCGGCGGACAGCCTTGAGGTTCGCGACGTTGCGGCGGTTCGGGTGTCGGAGGACTCGCAATCGAACCTGACGATGCTGTTCGATCCCGGTCACGCCTTGGATGAACGCATTCTGCGCGAGCAATTTACGGTCTAGTCCCTGAGCGGAAACGGTTTGTTAGCGCCCCTTCACCTAGAAGAGCCGTCCTACAGACGGGGTTCACATGACCGACGGCGTCCAAGTCATCCAGCCGCAGCGCGCTCTTCGCGACAAAATCGGCCGCGTTCCGGCGATTGATTCCGGCGCGCTCGCCCGCGCCGAAGCCGCGCTCAAGTCGTTGTCCGGCCAGTTCCAGACCTGGATGGAAGACGAAGTGTTCAAGCTCGACGAGGCGCGCAACGCCGCCCGCGCAGCCGGCTGGACGGAGGACGCCCTCAACGATGTGTTCCTGCGCGCCCACGACGCCAAGGGCATGGGCACGACCTACGAATACCCGCTGGTCACGCGCATCGCCGGTTCCCTGTGCCGGTTCATCGAAACGCCTGAGCAGCGCGCCGTCGCGCGCAACCACGTTTCGATCGTTGAAGCCCATGTCGACGCGATCAAAGCCGCCGTTCGCGGCCAGATCCGCACGGACGACAATCCGACCGGTCGAGTCCTCGCCGTCGAACTCGAGACCCGTGTGGCCGACCTGACCAAGGGTCTCGAAATCCTCTGACGCCCCCGCCGCTCAGGGCATATTGCCTTCGAGCGGCTCGCGGGTGACGGGATAGCCCGCCTCGGCGGGAATGGTCAGCACGAGCGCCCCCGACTCCTCGCGCACGACCTCCGGCTCGACGCGCACGATCGTGCGGCCCCTCGCCTGCGCCAGCGCGGTTTCGACGTCATCGGCCGTCGCCAGCATTTCCAGGTTCATCCGTGTGGGGAAGATGATCTTTCGCGCCCCGCTTTCGGCGGCGGCCAGCGCATCGCGCGGCGCGATCCAGCAGGCCTCCACCGCCTCATGCCCATCGCAAACGGCGATCTGCGCAGCCGGCGCGACCGCCAGATAGAACCACGTATCGAACCGCTTCGGCATGCCCTTGGGCGTCACCCAGTGCGCGAACGGCGTCAAAAGGTCGAGCGCGAGCACCAGATCCAGATCACGGATGAGACCGAGAAACGAGGTCTCGCCGGCCGCCACCTGGGCGCGATGAGGGATGGCCGCCTCTAGAGCTGCGGCCTCGATGAGGCCGCCGCCGACGCCCCGCGCCGCGCGATGGCGCGCCAGAAGCAGGCCCGATTCTTCGAACGCCTCGCGGATCGCTCCGATCCGGAACGCGCTGTCGTTTGCTTGCGGTGCGGCGTCGACGTGATCGTTCCAGGCGGGGTCATAATCTTCCTTGGCGAGCTTGCCCCCCGGGAAGACGAGCGCGCCGCTGGCGAAATCAATCTGATAGTGCCGCTCGACCATCAGCACTTCGCACGGCGCGTCGCCGTCGCGGAGCATCAGGATGGTCGACGACGGAATGGATTGGCTCTCTGCGGACATTTCTCCCCCCGGGATTTGGCGCGGTCTTACGCCGCGCTTAACCGACATTAACCGCGTCGACGGGGCCGCCCGTTAACGACGCTCAGGCTAAGCATTCATGGCGTTGCGCAAAAACGCCAGCCCGGAGCCGCCTTTGTCCGCCGCCTGCGACAGCATCGCCCATCGCATCGATCTCTTGTCCGGACTGGTCGCCGCTCACGTCCTGCGTGGGCTTGACGCTGACATCGACGCCATTCTGCGGGTTTCCGCCGCCCGCCGCCGCGCCGACGGCGCCGGTCTCATCATCGCTCCCCTCCCCGTCGCGGCGCTCGCCGATGCCGACGCCCTCGACGCAGGCGCCAAGGCGCGTGGCGTCGATCCGCGCGGATTGGGCTGGGAACTCGACGCCGCCGCCCTCGACCGGACTGCGCTCGACGGCGCTGCGCGCCTGCGCGCGCGCGGCTGGGCGCTCGGCCTGCGCACGACGCCCGGCGAGGCCGCGCCGCTCGCGGCCCGCGATCGGGCGCTGTTCTCGAACGTCGTCGTCGCCGGCGACTGGGCCGAAGCGTGCGCCTGCCCGGCGCTGCAGACTCGCCTGCGCGCCGCGCAGGCCGTCGGCGCCTCGGTGGTTTGGGCGGGTGCGCACGCGCCGGACGACGCGCGAGCGCTGGTTGCGGAAGGATATGACGTCGTCGAGCGGGCGGGCCGCCCCGTGCGTCAGCTTGCTATGGCGCGCGCACCCGCCGAACACGCGTCGAGCTTTTCGAGCAGATAATCGAGATCGTCGCTCGGAATGCTTTGGAAGAGCGTCAGGACGCGCTCGATCATCCGTTGACGCAGGCGCTCGCGATCGCCGGAGAGGCCTTCGCGCTCCAACTGATGATAGACGTCGACGCCGGCGCGAAACGCCGAGAACAGGCGCGGCGGCAGCCCGGTGCGATCGAACAGGGTCTTCAGTCCCAGCGGGCCGGCGTCATGCATCATCAGCCATGTGCGGTGATGATTGAGCCCCGCGAGCTCCGCAAGCGCGTGCTCGACGAAGTCCATATGTCCCAGGCACAAAGCGCGCATCACGAAAGACGGCGTGAGCCGGCCTTGAATGCTGAGCTGTTGCGCGAAACGGCGGGTGTCGCTCTGCAGGCCCGCCTGCTCGACGAGATCGAGCGTGGCGCGTTCGCGCGCATTGGCGGCGAGTTCGATCGCCAGCTGCGGCGGCAATTGGTGCGAATTGACCAGGCGGTCGAACACCTCGCCCGAGACCATCGTCACGAGCTTTTCCACCACCGCCACCGGCAGCGCGCGCCGATTGACCATCGCGAGCGTCACCGAATCCTGATCGGGAAACCGACGGATCGCGGCCATCAATCCGGAGGCCGCGAAGCGGGCGTTGTCGTTGGCGAGCGCGCGTTCGAGCGCTTCCTGCACGCCGTGCTCGGCGATCGCCTGGGTGACGGTTTCAGAGAGGCTCGACCGGCTGGCGACTGCGACCTGCTTTTTCGGTCCGGCGGCGCGCAGGACTTCGACGAGATCGCTGTCGGACAGGGACGGCGAACTCTCCAGGATCGGAAGCGCGATTGAATCGATGTCCAGCGCCAGCTGGCGGGCGATTTCCGGCGGCAGCTTCGGCGAGGATTTGAGCGCAGTGGCGAGCGAGCGGCGCACAAGAGCCGCGGCGTCGCCCGCGATGATGCGCAGAATCTCGGACGCATAGGCGCGATCGCCGTCATTGAGATCGGCATAGTCGATCTGGCGACAAAGCTTGTGGGCCGCGAAGGCGCGATCCTCGTCGCTCGATCCTTTGACGAGCATACGGATATCGGTCTCGGTAAGGGTAGTCCGCATGGTCACGATCGACATTCTCAATACATCCGGCGCGCGCCGGGCTCAGCCGGCCGTCGCGCACCCTTCGCCGATATGTTTAAGGAACCCTTGAGCCCAATGATGAACGCCCACGGAGAGACGCCCATGTTGTTGAATGGTTTGAAGGTCATCGAATATGCAACATACCATGCGGCTCCGGGCGCGGGATTGATCCTCTCCGATTGGGGCGCCCAAGTTGTTAAAGTGGAGCCGCCGGCCGGCGACCCGATTCGCAATTTCTTCGGAACGATCGGCGTGGAGTCGTCGGTCAATCCGGCGTTCGAATTCGACAACGGCGGTAAGCGCTCGATCGTCATCGACGCCGCCCAGGAGGAAGGCCGCGCAATCATGCGTCGCCTCGCCCTGCAGGCGGACGTGTTCCTCACCAACGTCCGTCCCGGCGGCCTCACCCGCTCTGGTCTCGATCCGGAGAGCCTGCGCGCCCTCAATCCGCGCCTGATTTACGCGAGCGTAACGGGCTACGGCCTCGACGGTCCCGACGCCGACAAGCCCGGCTTCGACATCGCCTCCTTCTGGGCGCGGTCGGGAATGGCGGCGCTGCACACCCCCAAGGGCTCCGACCCCTTCCCGATCCGCACGGCGGTGGGCGACCACATCACCTCTATCGCCACGGCGGCGGGCATCCTCGCCGCCCTCTATGAGCGCGAGAAGACGGGCGTCGGCCGCGTGGTCGAGGCCTCGCTTCTGCGCACCGCCAATTTCGCCATCGGCGTGGATCTCGCCATCATGATGTCGTTCGGCCGCGTCGCCTCCAACCGGCCGCGCAAGGGCGCAGTGCAGCCGCTCGCCAACTTCTTCAAAACCGCCGATGACCGCTGGATCTGCCTTGTGCCGCGCCAGACCGGCGACGAATGGAAGGCTTTGCGCGGCGCTTTGGGCATCGAGCATCTCAGCGAGGATCCGCGCTTCAAATCCGCGAAGGATCGCCGCTTGAACGCCGAGCCGCTGGTCGAGGCGCTCGATGCGGCTTTTGCGCAGTACACCTTCGCCGAGGCGACCACCCGTCTCGAAGCCGCTAATCTGGTCTGGGCGCCGGTCCAGACGGCGGCCGAAGCGGTGAAGGATCCGCAACTGGCCGCCGCCGGCGGACTGGTGGACACACCAAGCGGCCCGATGCCGGCCGGCCCGGTCAAATTCCCGGGGCTCGACCAGTCCCGTCGCGGCGCGGCGCCCAAACAAGGCGGCGACGCGCGGGAGGTGCTCGCCGACTATGGCTTCGCGGAAACTGAGATCGAGGCGGCGATCGGTTCGGGCGCGGTCAAGGCCGGCTGAACCGGCCGTAGGCGCCGAGGCCCATGAGCCGCGATGCGGCGCCGGACCCGTCGGCATCGAACAAGGCGTGCAGCGCCGCCGCCACCATGGCCGCGCGCAGGCTGTCAACTTCGGCGATCGCGGCGCCCACGTCGGCGACCGGCGCCCGTGGCGCTGTCGCAGACGTCGTGACCGGTCCGCCGCCGGTCAACATGCGCTCGAACCGTTCAAGCATCTGGGCCGGCGACCGCGCCGCGCCGGCCTTGTCGAAGAACAGCGCCCGATTGGCAGCCGCTTCGCGGGGAAACAGAGCCGAGGCGTCGCCCGCGCCCGCAGCCGAAGCGCGGATAAGCTTCGCCGCGCCGCCGGCGCCGAGCACATGCGCCGCGTAAAGCTCGCCGCGCGACGGCGCGCGCCCGAGGCTCGCTTCCAACGAAGCCGCGTTCTCGCGCGTGAGTTCACCGGCCAGCCGCGCCGCGATGTCGGGATCGAAGCGCTTGGCGAGGATCGCTTGGCGGGTCTGCGCATCGCCGACGCGCGGACGTCCACTCGAAAGATCGATCGCCGCAGCGTCGGCGCCGAGGCCGTGCTTGGCGCCGTAGCGCGCCACCATCGTGAGCCACGTGCCCTCGATGAACTGGAACAATCCGGCTGCGGACGATGTTTGCGCCCGCGCGCCGGCGTCGAGGCTCGATTCGCGCCGGGCAGTTTCGAGCAATTGGGCGAAGTCCACGCCGGTGGCTTCGGCGGCGCGCGTCAGCGCCTTGCCCACGGCCCCCTGGAGGACCTGATCCACACCGGCGAATGCCCCGCTCGACATGCACCGACCACACGCCGATGCGGTGAATGAAAGGTTAATAGGACTTCGGCAACCCGAGCACGCGTTCGGCGATGTAGTTCAGGATCATCTCGCGCGAGACCGGCGCGATGCGCGCGATCATCGCCTCGCGGAAATAGCGCTCGACGTAATATTCCTTCGCGTAGCCCATGCCGCCGTGCGCGAGGACCGCGGCTTCGCACGCGTTGAAGCCAGCTTCGGCGCCGAGGTACTTGCTCGCGTTGGCCTCTGCGCCGCATTCGCGACCGGAATCGTAGAGCGCGGCGGCTTTGAACGCGAGCAGATTGGCGGCCTCGAGTTCGGCCCACGACCGCGCGAGCGGATGCGCGACGCCCTGGTTCTGGCCGATTGGACGCCCGAACACGACGCGCTCTTTGGCGTATTGCGCCGCACGCCGCAGCGCCGCCCGGCCAAGGCCGACGGCTTCGACGGCGAACAGGACGCGCTCGGGGTTGAGCCCGTGCAGGAGGTACTGGAAGCCCTTGCCTTCTTCGCCGATCAAATCCTCGCCCGGCACGTCGAGGCCGTCGAGGAACATCGTGTTGCACTCGACGGCCTTGCGACCCATTTTCGGGATCGGATTGGCCTCGATCTTGGTGCGATCGAACTCGGTGTAGAACAGCGACAAACCGTCCGTCGGGCGCCGGCACTGGTCCTTCGGCGTGGTGCGCGCGATGAGCATGATCTTGGTCGCGCGCTGGGCGCCCGTCGTCCAGATCTTGCGACCGGTGATTTGCCAGCGATTGCCGACGCGCTCGGCGCGCGTCTCGAGGCTCGAGGTGTCGAGGCCGGAATTGGGCTCTGTAACAGCGAAACAGGACTTGTCCTCGCCCGCGATCAGCGGCGGCAGGAAGCGGCGCTTCTGGTCGTCGGTGCCGAATTTGACGATCGGCATCGGCCCGAAAATGTTGATGTGCACGGCCGAGGCGCCGGAAAAGCCGGCGCCGCTCTGCGTGATCGCCTGCATGACGATCGACGCTTCGGTGAGCCCAAGCCCCGCCCCCCCATAGGCCTCCGGCATCGCCACGCCGAGTCAGCCGCCGGCGGCGAAGTCAGAGACGAAGTCCTCCGGGAAATGGCCGGTCTCGTCCGTCTTCAGCCAATAGGCATCGTCGTAGGCGGCGCAGATTTTTTCGACGCTGTCTTTGATCGCGCTCTGCTCGTCGGTGAGATCGAGCGGCATGGCGACGGCGGCGGAACTCATGGCGTCAGTCCTTCGTGGAGGCCGCGAAGCGGCGGGGATCGAATTCGGGCGGTGCGTCCGCGCCCTTGAAAATCATGTCCGCTATGATCTCCGCCGTGAGCGGCGCAAGCAACCACCCGTTGCGCGAGTGTCCAGCGGCGGCAAAGCACCCCGGCGGTCCTGACGACCCAACGATCGGCCAGCCGTCCGGCGACATGGGACGCACGCCCGCCCAGGCCTTGATCAACGGCGCATCCGCGAGCGTCGGCGCGGCGCGCGAAGCTGCGTCCCGCAAGGCGGCGATCGCCGCGGGATCGACGGTGCGGTCGTCGCGCCCGCGTTCCATGGTCGATCCAAGCACGAGGCCTTCCGGGCGCGGCGCGAGATAGACGCCCTGCGCGCGCACGACGAATGGGACGGTCGCCGAGATCAGCGCCATCTGCCCCTTGGCTGGCGTGAGGCGCGCCAGCGCCGGGATCGCTTCGGCGAGACGCCCATGCGGCCCAACGCCCGGACACGCGAGTACAGCGTCGACATTCAGGCGCGCGCCGCCCTCAAGAACGAGCGTTGGGAAGCCGCCAGCCGTCTCGACATCGGCGCCGCGCCCTTCCCGCACCGCGACGCCGACGTCGGCGAGCTTCATCGTAAGGGCCGCCAGCGCCCCGGGGATATCGACGAGCGCTTCGAACGGCGCGTGGAGCCCCGCCGTCGTCTGCGGCCCCGCCGCAAAGCCGCGCGCGCGCAGTTCGGCCCCTGGGAGGAGCGCCGTTTCCGCCCCGTGCGCTTGCGCGAGCGCATGAAGCGCTTCGATGGCCGCCAGCCGCTCCAGCGAATCCGCGAGGATGATCGACCCGACGTCGAACAGCGTGCGCGCCGGCGCAAGCGCGGTTGCGGCGCGTCGCCACGCTTCGATCGCGCTCAGCCCAATGCGCACGCGCGCCGGCGCATCGGGCTCGCCGAGCGCTTCGGAGACCGCGCCAAGCATGCCCGCTGCCGCCCACGACGCCGCACTCGGATCCGCCGGGAGCAGGGAGCGTGGCTCGACAAGGGTCACCGCGGCGCCGCGCTCCGCCAACCTCCAGGCGCAGAAAAGGCCGACCGCCCCGCCCCCGATGATTGCAACGCGCATCCGCCTCAGGCCGCCCGCCGCATCTCAGACGGGGGCGCGATGACGGGGAAGCGCTCGGCGAGCGCTGCGAGCCAGCGCGCGCGGAACCGGTGCGGACGGGTTGGCGTCGCGGGATTGATGAGCCGCGCGGCTGTTCCGTCCGGCGAGATCCAGACCACCGGTTTGCCGGCCTCAACCGAAAGCGCGGCGACTTCGGCCGTGCCGCCGGCGCCTGCCGGCGGCTTGCCGTTCCAGACCGCGATCAGGGCGTCGGCGTCAGCTGCGAGCGAGCGCGCCAGTTCAGCATAAGGCGCGGGATCGGCGTCATTCGCCTGCAGGGCCTCGCCGTCGATCACGCGACGACGCGCCGCCGCCGCCCACAGACGATGAAATTCGGCGACCGAAGCGGCGTCGCCGAAGTCACGCACATAGCGGGCGAGCGCGAAGGGCGTCGACGCATCCAGGCGCCAGCCGGCCTTCAGAGCGGCTTGCGCGGCGATCCGGTCGGCGCCTTCGGCGAGGCCGGAGATGAGGGCCAGGCGCGAGAACGGGTGCCCGGCGGCGCGCGCGCTGTCGCCGATCGCGACGAGCGCGGATTCCACGGCTGCGCCGAGCGCAGGTCGCGCCGCTTCCGGCAATTGATTCCAGCGGTGTCCGGTGACCCCGACGCGCAATCGTTCAGGCGCGGGCGCCGGCATGGTGGCTCCATTGCGGAAGGTCAAAGCTTGGATTGGGATAGTCCGGCCCGATGAAGATCGTCGCCGCGCGCCGGCCAGTTTCGAGCAGGAGCTCCATATTCGCGGGTTTGCCGTTGGCGAGCTGATCCATCGCCTCGAGAGCGGCGTCGCTCAGCTTGCGGCCAAGCACATCCTCGACGAAGGCCATGTCCTTGCGGTCCTGGTCGCCGCCGGCCCTCTCCAGGCGTACGTCGATGCGCTGGTAGTCGAGCAGATATTGGTCGGTCAGCATGCTTTCCTTCATGGCGCCGAGCTCGGAATTAACGAACCAAGGGCGGATCGGATCAGACAGCGACTGCATCAAGGCGACGCCCTGGATCTGGGTGTCGAAAATCATCGAGCGCAGGGCGTGGATGCCGCGAAACCCTGGAGGCTGCCCGCGGAAATGTTCGCCGCGGATGCGCGGGCGGCGCTGGCCGGTGCCGCACGACGTCATCATCAGCGCCTTGTCGCCGGATTTCCAACCGAAGCCGTATTCCTTGACGAGCGCCAGCATCAGCAATTGCTGGCTTGGATTGTTGTTGGCGCTGACCGCCCCGTCGACGAAATAGCCGACTTCGACAGGTTTCGGCCGCTCGTCGTCGTCCGCTTCGGCGAGGGCGATGTTGATGCGCACTTCGTCGAAAAAGGTCGGCGCGGCTGCGCTCGCCTGAACGATGTCGGCAAGCCGGTACTTCTTGTTGGCGACGATGCTGTCGTCCGGCGGGTCGTAAAACTTCGCGCGCGGATTGTTCGTCAGCACCCAGGCCGAACCGGTGTCGATCCGCTTGGCGCACAGCGCGAGGCCGGTCTTGAGATCGGGCGAGCCCAAGGTGCGCCGACCGAGAACGCCGTCGAGAGCGCGGCGCAGCTTCTTGGCGTCGAACTTGGCCCGGAACAGGCCGCCGTCGCCGACGGTGCGGCCGAACACGTCGGGGCCGAGCCGCTGGTACATTTCGATCAGCTGCCGGACGGGCATGCCGAGCGCGAGGCCCGAAGCGATGATCGCCCCCGTCGAAGTGCCGCCGATCAGGTCGTAATAATCGGAGAGCACAAGGCTCCCATCGCCGGACCGCCTCTGCAATTCGGCTTCCAGGGCCTCCAGAAAGCCGAGCGTGATGATCCCTTTCACGCCGCCGCCGTCGAGCGCCAGGATCCGTTTCGGACCGTCCGCCGGGTTGAGATGGTCTTGCAACGTCCGCCGCATGGTGTCCCTCCACATCTTCCTTAACGTCCGTAGCCAACCGGCAAAAGCGCTTTCCGACCGGCCGCGGCGCCGGTAGCTTTCGCTGCCCTTGGGAGGAGACCACACATGCCGCAGGCCAACGTCGGCGCCTTGACCTTTGAATATGATCGGTTTGGCGCGCCCAGCGACCCTGCCGTCCTGCTGATCATGGGGATCGGCTCGCAAATGATCCTTTGGCCGGTCTCGTTCTGCCGCGCCCTGGTCGATCGCGGCTTCCAGGTGATCCGGTTCGACAATCGCGACGTCGGGCTGTCCAGCAAGCTTGAAAACCTCGGTGTGCCCGACATGGGCGCCTTGATGGCGGCGGTTGCGACCGGAACCCCGCCGCAAGCCGCCTACACCCTTTCCGACATGGCCAAGGACGCCGTCGGCCTGATGGACGTGCTTGGCCTGCAGAAGGCCCACATCGTCGGCGCATCCATGGGCGGCATGATCGCCCAGATGATGGCGATCGAACATCCTTCGCGGGTTTTGAGCCTGACCTCGATCATGTCCTCGACCGGCGACCCGGGCCTGCCGGCCGCCAAGCCGGAGGCCATGGCGGCCCTGCTCACCCCTGCCGCCGACCAGGAGCGCGAGACCCTGATCCGCCGCTTCATGGAGACGTTCACGGTCATCGGAAGCCCCGGCTATCCGGCGGCGCCCGGCGAATTGCGCCGGATTGGCGAGCAGGTCATCGACCGCGGCGTCTGCCCCACGGGCTTCATCCGGCAGTTGGCGGCCATCCTGGCCTCTCCGCCCCGCGGCCCCCTGCTCAAGGCCGTGAAGGTTCCCGCGCTCGTTCTGCACGGCGAGGACGACCCCCTGGTCCCGATCGCCTGCGGTCGCGCGACCGCCGACGCGATCCCCGGCGCCCGATTTGCGCCAATCCCCGGCATGGGGCACGATTTCACCGAGGCGCTGTCCAATGTGTTCGCACGCGAGGTCGGCGGCTTCTTGAAAGAGGCGCAAAGCCGGACCAGGTAGGCCTCCTCCGACTTCCGTCGTATGATGCGCCGCAAAAAAGGGGAGTATGGTCGCTCGATGTCCGACTGCTCGACCGCCTGCCATAACCCTTGCGCCACGTGCCCGCGTGCGCCGCGCTCGCTGGCGGACGAGTCCTGGTCGGGCGGCGGTCAGGATATCGACCCGTCGGCCTTGCTCCGCGAGGCCGTGAACGCCTGCGTACGGCAGAGCGCGCGCGATGCGGCGCGCGAGCTCGGGATCGGGGACGAGGCCGTCGAAGTGGCGGTCGCGCCCGATCTCGAAGCCGCCCAACCAGCCTTCGTGTACAAAATCACCGTGCCGCTCTCGGCGTCCGACGCTCGCTGGAACGCGTTCGAATCGAAGGTTGCCCGCCACCGCCTGGTCGCCGACGAAGCCGCCTGTCTGGTCCGCCTGCGCGGTGGGCTGGCGAGCCGCGGCTGATCTGGCGCGCTCCTCGCCTCGCCTTGGACGATCAATGTTCGGAGAGACCGTTGATCCCGCGCCTCGTCCACGACACTGTGGCTCCTGAAGAACCGCGCCAAGCGGTCGGAAAGGGAGAACGCCATGACGGCGAACGAAGAGCGCGCGCCGGTCCTGGCGAGCGCTGACCCAGCCACGCCGACCTATGTGCGCTATGCGCTCATCCTTCTGCTCGTCGTTTACACCCTCAATTTCCTCGATCGGCAGATCGTCAACATCCTCGCCCACCCGATCCAGAAGGAATTGGGACTGAGCGACACCCAACTTGGTTTGCTGACGGGCCTTGCGTTCGCGCTGTTCTATACGATCCTCGGCATTCCTTTGGCCCGCTACGCCGATAAGCCGACGTCGCACCGGCCGGGCCTGATCGCAGGCGCCTTGGCCCTGTGGTCGGCGATGACGGCGCTATGCGGCCTGGCGCAGAATTTCACCCAATTGCTCCTGGCGCGGGTTGGCGTCGGCGTCGGCGAGGCCGGCTGCACGCCCCCCGCCCATTCATTGATTTCCGATTATGTCCCGCGCGAACGGCGCGCCTCGGCCATGGCGTTCTATGGCATCGGCGTGCCGCTCGGCGGGCTCCTGGGCATGGTGCTCGGCGGCTGGCTGGCTGACCAATACGGCTGGCGCGCGGCGTTCATGATCGTCGGCGCGCCGGGGGTGGCTCTGGCTCTCGTCGTGGCGATGACGCTGCGCGAGCCGCGCATGGCGGCTGCAATGGCCGAGGCGCGGGCCAAGGCTCCCCCCACGATGAAAGTCGGCGCCGCGGTCAAGGAGGTGCTCGCCTCGAAAGCCTTCCTGCTGCTCGCGGCCGGCGCGTCCGTCATCGCGTTCCTCGGCTACGGCAAAGGCGTGTGGACCACCATTCTGTTTGCGCGGACGCATGGCATGGCGATCGCCGACGTTGGGCTCTATCTTGGCCTTTCCGCAGGCATCGCCGGCATGATCGGCATGAGCCTGGGGGGCTTCCTCGGCGACAAGTTCGGCAAACGCGACCCGCGCCATTACGTTACGGCTCCAGCCATCGCCATGGCGCTGGCGACGCCGTTTCTCTATTTCGGCTACACCAGCCCCGACTGGCGCATCGCCATGGCGCTGATCTTCCTGCCCGCGATCGCCAACAGCCTCTATTATGGCCCGACGTTCGCGCTGGCGCAGATGCTGGTGCCGCCGCAGGCGCGTGCGCTCGCCTCTGCGATCATGTTGTTCATCATCAATCTGGTCGGCCTGGGCCTTGGCCCGCTTGCGTTCGGCGCCCTGTCGGACGCCTTCAAACCCATGGCCGGCGCCGAGAGCGTGCGTTGGGTTTTGGTGTGCGCCGCGTTCCTGGGGCTCTTGCCCGCGGTGCTGTTCTGGATCGCCGGCCCGATCCTGCGGCGCGAGATCAAACCGGCCTGATCTCCCGCGCGCAGGTCGCAACTGGCCTGTTCGCGCCGAATATTCTAGTGCTGCGCCATGCTTCAGATCGACGACCTGACCATCCGCGTGGCCGGACGCATCCTGCTCGACCAAGCCACCGCCTTCATTGCTGAGGGCTGGAAGGTGGGGCTCGTCGGCCGTAACGGGGCCGGCAAGTCGACCTTGCTGCGCCTCATCATCGAAGAGGCCGTCGGCGGCAAGGGCTCGATCCGGCTGGCCAACCGCGCGCGGATTGGCCACGTCGCCCAGGAGATCGCGCCGAGCCCCCGCCGGCTGATTGACGTCGTCCTGGACGCCGACACCGAGCGCGCCGCGCTGCTCGCCGGCCTGGAGACCTCCACCGATCCGGACTTCATCGCCGAGAGCCACATGCGCCTGGTCGAGATCGACGCGCATAGCGCTGAGGCGCGCGCCGCGTCCGTGTTGGCCGGCCTCGGCTTCACGACCGCCGACCTCGAACGCCCCAGCTCGGAATTCTCCGGCGGCTGGCGCATGCGCGCAGCGCTCGCGGGCGTGCTCGTCTCGACGCCCGACCTGCTGCTGCTCGACGAACCGACCAATTATCTCGACCTCGAAGGCGCGGCCTGGCTTGAGACCTATCTGAAGCGCTATCCGGGCACCGTGCTGCTCGTCAGCCATGACCGCGACATGCTGGATCGTTCGGTGACGCACATCCTGGCGCTCGACCGCCAGAAGCTCTCGGTCCAACCTGGCGGCTACAGCGATTACCTGCGCCGGCGCGCCGAACAGATGGCGCAGACGACGCAGATGGCGGCGCGCCAGGATGAGGAGCGCAAGCGCCTGCAGGCCTTCGTCGATCGGTTCAAGGCCAAGGCCTCGAAGGCGCGGCAGGCCCAGAGCCGCGTCAAGCGCCTGGAGAAGATGGAGACGATCACCGTCCCGCTCGCCGACCGAACGACGCCGTTCGCGTTCAAATCCGGCCCGACCCTCGCCTCGCCCCTGATGCAACTCGAAGACGCCGCACTCGGCTATTCGGCCGGGCGGCCCGTGCTCAACGGCGTTTCGCTGCGGCTCGACGCCGACGATCGCATCGCCATCATCGGCCCAAACGGCCAGGGCAAGACGACGCTCGTCAAATCGATCGCCGCGCGGCTGCCCTTGCTCCAGGGCGCGCGCCGCGCGAGCGGCGCGCTGCGGGTCGGCTATTTCTCGCAGGACCAGCTCGACGAATTGCGCCCTGGCGCCACACCGCTCGACCACGTGCGCGAAAAGGTCCCCGACGCGCCGACCGCGCAGGTCCGCAGCATAACGGCGCAGCTCGGCTTCGGCCCGGAGAAGATCGAAACGCCCGTGCAGAAGCTGTCCGGCGGCGAAAAGGTGCGCCTGCTCCTTGGCCTCATCGGGATCTCCAAGCCGCACGTTTTGATCCTCGACGAACCGACGAGCCACCTCGACATCGACAGCCGCGAAGCCCTGGTCATGGCGCTCAACGATTTCGAAGGCGCGGTGCTGCTCATCACCCACGACGTCTATCTCGCCGAATCCTGCGCCGACCGCCTCTGGCTGGTGCGCAACGGGCGCGCCGAGCCGTACGACGGCGATCTCGACGCCTACCGCGCCATGCTCGCTCAGGCCGTGCGCGCCGAGCGCGAGGCCGCCGCGCCGAAAGCCGCTCCGAAGCCGCCGCCCAAGCCGTCGGCGAGCGAGAGCCGTCGCGCTTTGACGGAGGCGCGCAAGAAGGTCGCGTCGTGCGAGGCGCAGATGGCCAAGCTCCAGGGCGAGATCGACGCCCACGACCAAGCCCTCGCCGACCCTGCCTTGTTCCGACGTGCGCCCGCCGAAGCGGCGGACCGCACCAAGGCGCGTGCGGATCTGGCGGCGCGCTTGGCCGAGGTGGAAACCCGCTGGATCGAGGCTGCGCACGCGATCGAAGCGATCGAGTCTCAGTCGCGAGAGCCCTGATCCGACGCCTCGATTGAGCGTCGGCGCAATCCGTCCGGGGCCAGCGCATCGAGCACGGCGGGCAATTCGTCGACGAGATCGTCGGCGATCAGTCCGGCGCCGCGCCGCAGTCCCGCTTCGCCATGGATCCAGGCCGCCGCAGCTGCAGCCTCTAACGGCGCCATGCCCTGGGCGATCAACGCTGCGATCACGCCGCTGAGCACGTCGCCGGCGCCGGCGGTCGCCAGGAACGGCGTCGCATGCCGATTGACGATCGCGCGTCCATCCGGCGCAGCGATGATCGTGTCGGCGCCCTTCAAGAGCACGACAGCGCCGCAACGCCCAGCGGCGGCGCGCGCGCGATCGAGCTTGCAATTGAGGCCAGCCTCGCTTGGGAACAGCCGCGCAAACTCGCCGCCGTGCGGCGTCAGCGCGACGTTGCGCCCGAACGCGGCGAACAACGCAGCGGGATCATCGGCGGCGGCCGACAAAGCGTCTGCGTCGAGCACGCAGGCGCGCGCCTGGGCGGCGATGGCGCGCGCGGTCGCAGCGGTCTCGCGCGAAGGTCCAGCGCCGGGGCCGAACACGACGCATTGATAGGCGTCGAGCGGCGCAAGTCCCGCTTCGACGCTGCGCACCACGAGGGCGGCGGGCTCGTTCGCGTAGAGCGGCGCGCGGTCCGGGCGCGCATAGACGCTGACCCATCCCGCGCCGCTGCGCTGCGCCGCGCGAGCGGTCAGACGCACCGCGCCGTCGGTCAGGGACGCCGCTGACGCACCAGCCCATACCGCAACCTTGCCGCGGCTGTGCTTTTGGCTTTGATCGCCAGGCCACGGCAACGACCAAAGCGTCGGATGGTTCTCGAAGACGCGCACGTCGGCGTCGGCGACGGCCTGTTCGGGCGCTCCGATGTCGGCCACGACGAGCGTCCCGCACAACGAACGCCCGGGCTCGAGCGCGTGCGCGATCTTCTTGCGGACGAACGTCACGGTGAGGACCGCGCGGAAAACCGCGCCCTCCGGCGGCGCGCCGTCGCCAGCGAGCCCGCTCGGCACGTCGATGCTGACGACGCGGCGGGCGCGCGCCGCTAGGTCAGCGCACAAGGGATCGAGCGGTCGCGCAAGCCCCGCGCCGAACAGCGCGTCGATGGTGAGCGCGGTTTCAACAGGCGCATCGACGTCGAGCGGATGGATCGGCGCCGGACAGCAGTGCGCTGCGTCAGCGGCGTCGCCGGCGAGGCGCGCCACATCGCCATGCAGGAACACGTGGACTGGCCAACCGGCCTCCAGGAGCACGCGCGCAGCGACGAATCCGTCGCCGCCGTTGCCGCCGGGGCCGCACAGCACGATGACCGTCTCAGGCGCGAAGCGCCGCATCACTTCGGTCGCGACGGCGCGGCCGGCGTTCTCCATCAACGTCCGCGTCGCAATTCCGAGCGCCGCAGATCGGGCGTCGATCGCGCGCATCTGGGCGACGGAGATGAGCTCTCGTCCGGTCAAAGAACCGTGCTCGCGCCTTCTGCGCCGCCTTCGAGCAGGCGCAGTCGCCCGCGGGAGCTTTCGAATGTGACGATGGCGGCGTTGGCGGGCTGGCGCACGAGGACCGCCCTGCTCTCCAACGCGTATCCGAGCGCGACATTGATCGCCACGAAATGGGTGAAGACGACGACGTCCCGCGTTTGAGCTTGAAGCGTCCACAGGATGCGCAGCCTCCAGGCCGCGAGCAGTGTCGCGTGCGGGCCGTGCGACGGCCAATCGCCCTCCATGAGTTCGCGCAGCCAGAGCTTGCGGTCGACCACGTCAGCGGGCGTCGGGATTTCGGCGACATCGGGTTCGACGAGCGCCAGCAGCCCAGTGCGCTTGGCGAAGGCAGCGGCTGTCTCCTGGCAGCGGCGCAAGGGCGAGGTCAGGGCGCGCGTCGCGCCAAGGCCAGCGAGCGCCGCGGCCGCGGCCTCGGCTTGCGCGACGCCCGCGGCGCTCAGGCCTGGATCGGCGTCATCGCCCCAGGCGGCGGCGGCTTCGCCGTGGCGAACGAGATGGAGACGCACGCTCATGAGTGCGCCGGACGTAGCGGAAGGGCGGGCGGAATTGGGCGGTCGTCGGTCATGCCCGGCAGTGTCGCACTCCGCGCGGTCGCGGCCAACGCCATAGAACCCGACGCGCAGCGACTAGGCGCCGGCGCCTGCAGATAAGGCGCCCTCCATGAGGCCGCCCGCCCCGCTCTCGCGCGCCGTTGACGCAGACGCCTCGAACGGCGTTGCGATACGCCGACGCGGGGCTTAAGCCAGCCTGGGCGGTGAGCGATCCGCAACGAAAGGCCGCATGCGATGAAAAAGATCGAGGCGATCATCAAGCCATTTAAACTCGACGACGTGAAGGAAGCGCTCCAAGAGGTCGGCCTGCAGGGCATGACCGTCGTGGAAGCCAAGGGGTTCGGGCGCCAGAAGGGCCATACGGAATTGTATCGCGGCGCCGAATACGTCGTGGACTTCCTGCCGAAGCTCAAAATCGAAGTCGTCGTGTCCGACGAACAGGTCGACGCCGCGCTGGAGGCGATCCAGAAGGCCGCCAAGACCGGCAAGATCGGCGACGGCAAGATCTTCGTTACGGACGTGATCAACGTGATCCGCATCCGCACCGGCGAGACCGGCGCGCAGGCGGTCTGATCCCCTACAACGTCGCATCCAGAACGTTTCATCGATAACAATCGGGGCCGCCTGCGGCCTGCTTGCCGCGTTTTGACCCACCGGCGCTGATGGAGTGAGGAATGTCGGAAGAAATCAAAAAGAAGATCAAAGAGAACGAGGTCCGTTACGTCGACCTGCGGTTCACCGACCTTCGGGGCAAGATGCAGCACGTGACGTTCGACGTCTCGATGATCGACGATGCGATCTTCACCGACGGCACGATGTTCGACGGCTCCTCCATCGCCGGCTGGAAGGCGATCAACGAGTCCGACATGGT
>JBMOIB010000018.1:0-34071 GCA_049317545.1 Caulobacterales bacterium
TGAGCTACTTTCTGCCCCAGTGCCGTTAGCGCATCCGTCGCGGCCGATCTGATGCTGACCGGACGATTCATCAACGCCAGCCGCGCGCTGGCGACCGGGCTCGTTTCGGAAGTTGCGCCGGACGCCGACCTCGAGAGGGTCGCACAAGGCTATGTCGACGACATGCTCGCCGCCTCGCCGATGGGATTACGCATGACGAAAGAAGGGCTCGCGTTTTCGATCGACGCCCCGAGTCTCGAGGCGGCGATGGCGATTGAGAACCGCAATCAGGTCATGTGCGGGCAATCGGCGGACTTCCAAGAGGGCATGCGCGCGTTCCTAGAGAAGCGCCGGCCAGTCTATTCGGGGTCGTGATCGAAGGGGCTGGAGGAGGCGCAGCATGGACCATATCGACCCCGACAAGGAGGCCTGGGCGATCTTCAAGGGCATGCCGCGCGATCG
Source organism: Caulobacterales bacterium (assembly GCA_049317545.1). Classification (GTDB taxonomy): domain Bacteria; phylum Pseudomonadota; class Alphaproteobacteria; order Caulobacterales; family Aquidulcibacteraceae; genus REEB506. Next base: position 442 of record JBMOIB010000018.1, read on the forward strand.
GCCGATCCAGATGCTCAACCTCATCCGGCTTCGTCCGATAGCCGCATATCCGGAAGTCCACGCCAACTTTGGCAAAGGGTTAACGGGCCTTGACGCTTATCTCCTCTACGCTGAGACGACCGCGCCCATCCTGCGCCGGCTCGGCGCCCGCATCGTCTGGTCCGGACAACCGCAATTGATGCTCACCGGGCCGCAGGATGAGGCCTGGGACATCGCCTTCGTCGCCGAATACCCCACGGCTGACGCATTTATCGCGATGGTGCGTGATCCCGAATATCGCGTTCATGTTCTGCATCGCACCGCAGCTACGGCAGATTCCCGACTGGTTCGAACGGACCCTCGGAAGGTCTCGGACAGGTTCTGGAGCTGATCTTCGCTTGAATACTTGGCGGTTGACGAGTTTTTCATCCTGCCGTGCGACTGTGCAGTCGAAGGACCTCCATGGCCATACGACCCGCAGCGATCAGCGTTCTCGTGATCGAGGACAGCTCCTTCCATCGGAAGATGGCGGTGGAGACCTTGCGCGGCGTTGGAATCGGCCAGATCGAAGCCCTCGCATCGGCGGGGGACGCCCTGAAGGCGGCGGCCGGGCTCAAGCCGGATCTCATCCTCAGCGATTGGATCATGCCTGAAATCGACGGCATGACGCTCGTGCGCCTCATCCGCCGCGGCGAGACAGCCTTCGTCCGCCACGTGCCCTTCATCTTGATGACCGCGCAGGCCACCGAAGAAACTGTAGAGAAGGCGCGCCTCGCCGGTGTCGACGAATTCGTCGGCAAGCCGTTTTCGATTGGCGCCATCACCACGCGGATCGAGGCGGTGCTTACTCGCAAGCGCCGCTTCGTCGATGGCGCCAACTACGCCGGGCCGTGCCGCCGGCGGCGCGACGAGGACGAATACGAAGGACCGTTGCGACGTCTGATGGATGACGATCCGGCGTCGACCGGGGCCGACGAGGAAACGCGCGCGCGCCTCAAGGCGATGCTGGCGCGAGGCGCCTCGCTGGCGCGCGAAGCCGGGCCGGAAAACCGAGGCGCCTTGCGCAGTCTTTTGTCGCTGGCAGCGGAAATCTCGGCGCCGGTCGCGGGGCTCCGCGATCCTCTGCTGGCCGCGGCCGCCCAATCGCTCACCGGCTATATCGAGGCCGTGGGCGCGAGCCCGGCCTATTCGCCGGACGTGGTGGCGGCGCATATCGCGGCCATGGACCAATTGGTCACTGCAGCCGGCATCAACGAGGATCTTCGCGTCGAAGTTCTGCGCGCGCTCAACGAACTGGTCGCCAAGCGCCTCGCGTCCATTACGGGCTGATTCAAGCAACGCTCAAGCGGTATGCGGATCGGCGCGCACAGGGCTGCGCGCGCCGGACGTCGCCAGCGTCAGAATTCCTCCCAATCATCCTCGGATGCGGCCGGCTTGGCTGCCGCAGAAGCCTTGATGGCGACGGCGGCGCGGCCCGTCGATCGAAGCGCGGGAACCGGGGCGCGCGTTGCGACGCGGCGGGGCGCCTGGACGGCCTTTGGTTCTGTTCGAATGCCCTGGCGCGTCGAGCCGATTCCGAAGTTGGCGAGGGAACGCTCGAGAGCGTCAGCTTCCTGGGCCAGCGAATGGCTCGCCGCCGTCGATTCCTCGACCATGGCCGCGTTCTGTTGCGTCACCCGATCCATCTCGTTGATCGTCGTGTTGACCTGCGCGAGCGCCGTCGCCTGTTCCTGCGCGGAGGCGGCGATTTCGGTGACCAGGGCGCTGATTTCGCTGACGCGGGTCACGATTCGGCCGAGCGCCTGGCCGCTGCGGCCGACGAGATCGACGCCGGAATCGACCTGCTGCGAGCTTTGCGAGATCAGGAGCTTGATTTCCTTGGCGGCGTCCGCCGAGCGTTGCGCGAGCGCGCGCACTTCCGAGGCCACGACGGCGAAGCCGCGGCCGGCTTCCCCAGCGCGAGCCGCTTCGACGCCGGCGTTCAAGGCGAGCAGATTGGTCTGGAAGGCGATCTCGTCGATGACGCCGATGATCTGCGAGATTTTCTGCGCGGACTGTTCGATTGCGGTCATCGCCTCGACGGCGTCGCGCACGACGGCGCCGGTGGTTTCCGCCTCGTCGCGGGTCGCCGTCACCACGCTGGCCGCCTGACGCGCGCCCTGCGCTGTCTTGTTGACGGTCGCGGTGACCTCGTCGAGGGCGGCGGCGGTTTCCTCCAGGCTCGCGGCCTGCTGTTCGGTGCGCTTGGAGAGATCGTCGGCGGCGGAGGTGATCTCCGACGAACCCGACCGGATCGCCGTGGCGTTGGCGGCGACGATCCCGAGCGCTTCGCGCAGCTTTGCGACCGCGGTGTTGAAGTCATCGCGCAGGCGGACGTAATCAGGCGGCACCGAGGCGTCGATGCGGGCGGTCAGATCGCCAGCGGCCAAGCGCCCAAGACCACCGGCAAGATGCGTGACCACGTCGCGCGCTTCGGCGGCCGCGCGATCCTGGATCGCGCGCAGTTCCTGGTCTTTCGCCTCTTGAATCTCGCGCACGCGGCGCGCTTCCTCTTCTTCGCGGCGAGCGCGTTCGGCGATGTTCTTCTGCACGTCGTCGACGGCGCGAGCGATGGCGCCGAGTTCGTCCGGACGCGCTGCAACCGCCTGGACGTCGGAGGATTCGCCGCGCGCCATGGCTTCCAGCGTCCGCCGCAGTCCATTGAGCGGCGCGATCACGCCGCGCTGGGAGAACAGGATGAGCGCGATCGATAGCGCGATGCTGAGCGCCGCGGACACCGCGAGGGCCAGAAAGGCCTGCTGCTCGGTGTGCTGTGCATCCTCGAACGCGGCCTTGGCTTCGGCCGCGATCGCATCGCCGGCGACGCCCATGGATTCCTCAAGAACCTCGAAACGAGTGATGAAGTCCCGATAGAGCGCCTGTTCGGCTTCGGTCGGCGGGCCGCTGTGGTCGGAGGCTTCGGCGAGCTTTTGCGCCGCCGCGATGTATTCGAGCAGGGGCGTTTCGACCTCCGCGAGCACCTTTTGGACCTCGGGATTGGGCGTCGCCGCCTTGGCCGAGGCGATCGCGTCCTTGAACTTGGCGGAATGGTCTTTCAGATCGGCCAGGGTCGCCTCGAGATCGACGCCGAAACGGGAATCGTAGGCGATCATGATGGACAGGGCGTCGCTGCGCAGCGCATCGTGCATCATGTCGGCGAAACTCTGGTGCCGCCCGGCTTCTGAAATGCCGACGGTCTCGTGGCCGACGCGCTTCAGTTCGCTGATCTCGTAGGCGCTCACACCGGCGCTCACGACGGAGGTGAGGACGAACAGGCCGCCCGCAGCCATCAGCTTTTCTCTTACGGTGCTCAGCATTCGTGCCCTCCCGAGGTGGCAAAATGTGTTGGCGTCGCCAGTATCATGCGGCGTGTTCGGATGAATGGCGCGCGGCTCGTTGCGTCACCGCGGCGCGCACCGCGGCGAGCTGTCCAAAGAGCACGTCCCGCTCAGAAGGCGAGGCGAACGAACCCGGGCGTGCGGCCAGGTGCAGGGCCTTGGCGAAGACGGAAATCGCCTCCCAGCTCCAGGCCTCGTGCGCCATCTCATCGCACAATTGGGACAGGCCAGACGCGACGTGCGCGACGTCGGCCATGCCGACGAGGCCACCGGCGCCGGCGATCTCGGAGCTCAACGGTGCGAGGCGATTGATGCCGTCGTTGTCGCGGGCTTGGACGATCGCCTCGAGCGAAGCGATCATCGATTCGATCTCGGTTGCGAAGTCGGCGCGTTTGCCGGCGATCAGGCGCTCGGCTTCGCCGAGCTGCGCAGCCATCGTGGTGCGCGGTGCTTGCGCCAGCTTGCGGGCGAAGTCCGTTCCGGGTTTCGTACTCATAGCAAATTCACCCGCTGCGGTTTCAACATCGCGTCGATCGCCATCTGGTCCATGTTCATGCCCGACTTGTCGCTCACGTCGGCGGGCAAATCGGAGGCGCGGCGGCCTTCCTTGAGCTGCGGCGGAATCCCGAGATTCCGTTGCCGGCGGTCGGGGCCGATATAGGTTTCGTTGGCGATGAACGGGCGCGGATCCTGCGCCAGCCATAATAGGCGCGAGAGGAGGGTTTCCGCGTTGTACGGCTTGCAGATCACGAAAGAGGCGCCCGCCGCGACGCAGCCTTTGACGAGGGTCTCGCCCGCATGCGCGGCCAGAACGACGATCGGAAGCGTGTTGCGCGGCTCCGGAATTTCGTGGCGCAGGCGGTATACGATCTCCTGATTGGCTCCCGGTGTCGAATAGTCGACGATGATCACGTCGACACCGGAGGTGCTGAACGCGCTTATGGCGGCGTCGATCGAGCGCGATTTCACCATGCGGCCGACGCCAAACCCCTGGACCGCGGTGCCGAGCACGTCCATTGCGAATTGCTGCTCGACGAGCAGCATCACTTCGATGGACGCCAAGGAGGGGGAGGAGCGGGGAGCCATGGCGGGTCAGAACAACTCCACGTCGACGACGCTGCGGGCGATGTCTTGTCCGCGGGAGCCGCTGGCGCGCGCGAGGCGCTGCGCGAGATCGGCTAAGGTCATGCGCGCGATGCTGGCGTCCGGGTCGCGCCCCTGCGCGAGATCGCCGGTCAGGGCCGCGATCGCCTCGAGCGTTTGGTTCATCACGTCCAGCCGCTGCGCGTCCGTCATGAACCGCGTCGGTGCGGTGGCGACGCCGGCCGCAACGACCGGCGCCAGCGCGTCTATGTGACGGCGCAGATCGTCCAGCTCTGTGGAAATTGCAGTGAGAAGCGCTGCGGAGGCGAACATCAAAAGAGCTCCGCATCGCCGACGGCGGCCACCGGCGGCGCGGGACGTGCGGGCGCATCCGGCACCGGTCCGGTCACCAGGCGTTGGAATGCGCGGCCGGTCGCGGGCCAGAATTCGATCCGGCGCGCCTTGTCGCCGCCCAGGCTGCGCGACAGGATCCGGATGCCTTCATTCGCGAGAAAGGTCTGCGCGAAGGCGCCATTGGCTGCGCCGATGTCGCTCAGGCCTTGAATCATCCGGGCCCCGCCGAAAATCTTGGCCTCGATCCGCTCCCGACGGGCGCCGGCCTTGATCATGTCGTTGATCAGAACCTCAGCGAGGTAGGCGCCGTAGCGCCGCGCCGCCTGCGAGTCGCCGCCTGGAGGCTCCGGCAAAAGGAAGTGGTTCATGCCCCCGATCGATGCCAGGGGATCATGCAGGCAGAACGCCACGCAGCTGCCGAGGATCGCGGTCAGGCACGTGTCGGCGTCCCCGGAGACGACATGGTCGCCCTGGTTCACGGAGATCCGACGTCCCCGGCGCGTATCGGCTGCGGCGGTCACGTCAGTTTGCCGAACACCGCCTCTAGCTTCTCTCGAAGCTGGGCGACGTTGAAGGGCTTAACGACGTAATTGTTGACGCCGAACTGCACCGCGCGCTGGACGAGCTCCATGTCGGCGCGGCCGGTGAGCATGACGAAGGCGGTTTTCGCCGTCTGCGGATTCGCGCGCACCGCTCGCAGGAAGGCGAGGCCATCCGCCTTCGGCATATTGTAGTCCGAAATCACCAGATGGGCGGGCTTGGATACGAGCTCGACGTAGCCTGCTTCGCCATCTCCGGCCTCGCGGATATCCTTGATGCCCATCTGCTGCAGGCTCGCCTTGACGAGCGCGCGCATGGACAATTGATCGTCAACGACGAGGACTTTCAGTTCTGAAGCGGCTGGCATGCGCGGCCTCCTTAAACGGTTCGGTTGGCGACGGCGCACGATGCGAGGATCGCGGCCGTAAGGCGGGAAAGCGGCAGCTGGCGTTCGACCGCGCCGATCTCGAATGCGGCTTTCGGCATGCCGTAGATGACGCAGGACGACTCATCCTGGCCGAGCGTCGAGGCGCCGGCGCGGCGCATCGCGAGGAGGCCGTCGGCGCCGTCGCGGCCCATGCCGGTCAGGATGACGCCGGTCATCGGACGGCGCATGCGAGCGACCGACTGGAACAACGCATCGACCGACGGGCGATGGCCGCTGACGGTGTCGCCGTAGACGAGGCGGCAGCGCGGCGTCGGTCCCGCGGTCGCCTCCAGGTGCGCATCTCCGCCGGGCGCCACATAGATGCGGCCGGGGGCGATCACGTCGCCGTCAGCGGCCTCGCGCACGCTGGCCGGGCAGCTGCGATCGAGACGCGCGGCGAAGCTCGTCGTGAAGCGCGGCGGCATATGCTGGACGATCAGCGTCGCCGGGCAATTGGCGGGAAACTGGGAAATGAGCGTGATCAACGCCTCGACGCCGCCTGTCGAGGCGCCGATCGCGAGAATATGGTCCGGATCCGGCGTATAGGCGCCGGCGGCCGCGGCCGGCTCGGCGCGCATCATCCGCAAGCGCGCGCCAGCGGCGGCCTTGACCTTGCCAGCAAGGCCCGCGAACGCTTCCGGGCCCGAGCGCGCGCCATCGGGCTTGCCGACGACATCAACGGCGCCGAGTTCGAGCGCAGCGAGAGCGATCTCCGTGCCGGCCTGCGTGAGGGTTGAGACCATGACAACCGGCATCGGTCGCAGGCGCATGATCTTCTCGAGGAATTCGATGCCGTTCATGTTCGGCATTTCGACGTCGAGCGTAATGACGTCCGGATTGAGCGCTTTGATGGCGGCGCGCGCCTCGTTCGGGTCGCCGGCGTAGCCGACCACCTCAAGATCAGGATCGGCCGACAACACGGCGCCGATCACGCGACGCATGCTCGGCGAATCGTCAACGACCAGCACTCGGACGGTCATGGCGCGCTCCTGCGGTATGTCGTCAAGCCGCACAAATCGAAACGGCGCTCAGCGGGTCCGCTGATGCGCTCGGAGTGTCCGATGCAAAGCAGACCGCCGGGCGCGAGGGCATCGCAAAGCCTTGCCCAGAGACGCTCTTGGGTCGCTTCGTCGAAATAGATCGCAACGTTGCGGCAGAAAATCACATCGAAACGACGCTTCATCGGCCAGGCGCCGTTAAGATTGAGCGTATTGAAGACGACGAGACTGCGCATCGCCTGACCGACCTCGAATCTCGAACGATCCGAAGACGCCGCAAAGCGGGTGCGAAGCGCCGGCGGGATCGCCTGGGCGACATCGGCCTCGTAAACGCCGTTGCGCCCGTGGGCGAGCATGTTGGGATCGATGTCGGTGGCCAGAATGCGAACGTCGAGGGACGCGGCTTCGGGAAGGCGATCGAGCACCGTCATCGCCATGGAATAGGGCTCTTGGCCGCTCGAGCAGGCGGCCGACCAAAGCCGCACGCCCTGACCAGAGCGGGCGACGGCCGACAGGCGCTGGTCGAATTCCGCGCCAAGAGTTTCGAAATGGTGCGGTTCGCGGAAGAAGCGCGTCACGTTGGTGGTCAGCGCGGCGACCATCGCCTGAAGCTCCTCGGCGCCTTGCGGGCTGCCGATCAGGTCGCAATAGGCTGAAAAGCTCTCAAGTCCGAGACGACGAAGCCGCTTTGCAAGGCGTGAATAGGCAAGCGTCGCCTTGCCGGCGCCGAGATCAATCCCTGTGCTTTTGCGCAGCACATCGGCGATGTACGTGAAGTCCTCCTCGGTCATCACGTATTCGCCGGCGACGGCGCCGCGTTGGGCGCGCGCTGAGGTCATGCGGCCTCCGCGCTCACTTCCGGGAGCAGCAACGTCAGATCCAGAATGCTCAGCAGTCGCGTCTCGCGCGGCACGATCCCGCGGATCAGCGCCTTGAGATCTTCAGAACCGATTTCCGGCGCGGGCTGTACCTCGCTGGAGCGGATGATTAGGATTTCCGACACGGCTTCAACGAGAAGTCCGACCGAGCGATCGCCGATCTGGACGACCATGATGACATGGCGACCGTCCGGCTCGCAGGCGCCGAGCCCAAGCCGCGCGGAAAGATCAACGATCGGCAGAATAGCGCCGCGCAGGTTGATTACGCCGCCCACATAGGAAGGCGTTCGCGGCAGCGGCGTCGCGGGCGACCAGCCGCGGATCTCGCGGATCGCCATGATGTCGATGCAGAATTCCTGTCCGCCGGCGCGAAAGGCCATCAATTCGCGGGCGGGATCGAGCGGGGAGGCGGCGGTTGTCGTCATGGTTCAACTCGCGAGGCGGATTTCTGAGGAGGAGCGCTTGCTGAGGCACATGAGGGCGTCGACGTCGAGGATAAGCGCCACGCGGCCGTCGCCCAGGATCGTCGCGGCGGATACGCCGTCGACCTTCGTGTAATTTGTTTCCAGGCTCTTGATGACGACCTGGCGTTGACCGTGGATCGCATCTACGCGCAGCGCCGCCTGTGCCCCGCCTTCGTTCTCGACGACGATCGCAATTCCGCGGGCGCCGATGGCCGCCGTCGAACTTGGCGCGAACCCGAGCGCCGCGGCCGTGTCGATCAACGGCAGGTGCCGCTCGCGAAACCGGATCAATGTCTCGGTCGGTCCGACGCGGTGAAGATCGGACGCCTTCGGTGTAAAGCTTTCGACCACGGCGCTGAGCGGCGCCAACAGGGTCTGACCGCCGGCCTCGACGACCATGCCGTCGAGAACGGCGAGCGTCAGCGGCAGGCTCATCGTGAACGTCGAGCCTTTGTCCGGCACCGACGCGATCGAAATCCGGCCGCCCAATTGCTGGATCGAGCGCTTGACGACATCCATCCCGACGCCGCGTCCGGAAATGTCCGAAACCGAGGTCGCGGTGGAAAAGCCAGGCAGGAAAATAAGGTTGTCGATCTCGTCGTTCGAAAGCATGGCGTCGGAAGCGACCAGGCCGCGCTGAACCGCGATCGCGCGAACCTTCTCGCGATTGATGCCGCGACCGTCGTCGCTCACCTCGATCACGATGCGGCCGGACCGGTGCAGTGCGGCGAGACGGATGACGCCTTCTTCGTCCTTGCCGGCGCGGCGGCGGCCTTCGGGGTCTTCCAGACCATGGTCGATCGCATTGCGGATCATGTGTGTGATCGGCTCGGCGAGGCGGTCGATGACCGTCTTGTCGACTTCGGTCGATTCTCCGTCCATGACCAAGCGGACGCTCTTGCCAGTCATTTCGGCGACTTCGCGCACAAGCCGCGGCATGCGCTGGAATACCGCCTTCACGGGCTGAGCCCGAATAGCCATCACGCTTTCCTGGATCTCGCGCGACAATTGCTCGAGCTCCTCAAGGCCGACGGCGACGGCGGACGACCGCGCGAGCCCGCTTTCCGCGACGCTCTGCGCGAGCATCGCCTGTTGGATCACGAGCTCGCCGACAACGTTGATCAGCTTGTCCACGCGATCGAGATCGACGCGAATGGACGATTGAGGCGGGGCCTGGCCTGCCGTCTTCGCGGATCCCGCCGCCGCTGTCGGCTCGCTGGGCGGTGGCGCCTGGATCTCTGGAATAGCTGCGGGCGCAAGAGCGGCAAGCGGCTCGAAGGCCGGCGCAACATCGACGCTGGCGCCAAGCGGGGAAATCTCTAGCTGGCACAGGCCGTCGACGAATTCGAAGACGTCGCGGATCTCAGATTCGGCGACTGGCGCGGACAGTTCGATCGTCCAGGCCAGATGGAATCCGCCCTCCGCGAGCGCCTCAATCGCGGGCAATTCCGTATCGTCGAGCGCGACCACACATGGGCCAAGCCGAACGAGCTCGCGCAGAATCAACGCCGGATCGTTTCCGGTTTCGATCAGGCGCGCATAAGGCTTGAAGCGGATCCGCCAGCCAGCGGCAGGGCTTTCAATATCGAGCGATTGGAAGTCGAACACGAGCGGGGTGAAGCCGAACTCATCCGGAACCGGACCAGCGGGCGGCGCCGGTGCGGGCGGAGCCTTGCCCGCCGTCAGCGCTTCAAGTTCAGCGGCGACCTGGGCGACGCGCGCCGGATCGATAGCGTCAGGCGCGCCGCGCGCCGCCGCGACGTGATCGGCAAGCACGTCCGAGGCGACCAACAGCGCGTGAATGGCGGCTTCGTCGCACGGACGACGCGCGCTGCGCAATTCGTCCATGAAGGTCTCGAAGACGTGCGCGAAGCGGACGAGGTCCTCTAGTCCGAATGCGCCCGCGCCGCCCTTGATCGAGTGCACCGCGCGGAAGGCTGCATTCAATGTATCGGAATCGGCGTCGCCGGATTCGAGCGCCATCGCGTGTCGCTCGAGATCGGCGAGCAGTTCCTCGCACTCGAGGAAGTACGTCGATTTGATCGCTTCGAACGGATCGGCCATGCTCATCCGATCACCCCGTAACTCGCCGCACGACGTCGACGAGCTTGCCGGGATCGAACGGCTTTACGATCCACCCGGTGGCTCCGGCCTCGCGCGCCCGCGCCTTCTTTTCCGGGGCGCTTTCGGTGGTGAGAACCAGGACGGGCAAGCCACGATGCTTGGGATTGGCGCGCACGCGTTCGATCACGCCGAATCCGTCGAGCCTGGGCATGTTGATGTCGGTGATGACGACGTCCGGGGCGTGCGCTTCAAGCGCCTCAAGGCCCGCCAGCCCATCCTCCGCCTGCACGACAGTGTAGCCCGCCTCGTCGAGCGCGAACTTGAGCATGTCACGCATGGTGCGCGAATCGTCGATCGTCAGGATGGTTTTGGTCATGCATCGCCCGTGAATGATTGAAAGACATCGTCGGGACCGGCCAGCGCGCGCCATTGATCGGCGAACGAGGGCGACGGATTGCAGATGAGGAAAGGCGCACCGGCGGCTGCGCAGCTCTTGCGCGCAGCGAGCATGACCTGGAACGCGGCGCCGCCCAGGAACTCGACCCGCTCGGCGTCCAGAATTGTGGCCTGACCAGCGCGCGCAGCGAGCGCGGCGCACATGTCAGTCGCGAAACGCGCGTCAAGCGTCGGCGCCAGGGCGAAGGCATCGCGTGCGTCGACCGACATGACAAACCTCCCGTTCGCTCGTCGGCGCCGCAAAGCAGCCGTATGCGGACGATCGCCGTCCGCAGGAAGACCGGCGTCAATGCGATCGCGCATGGGTTGCGACGAGCACCGACGGGTCGATGACGATTCTGGGATAGGTCAACAAGCGTTGACGATCGGTAAAGCATACGAGGCGCGAAAGGCGCATCGCTAGGACCGGCTTGCTTGCGTACGTCGCAATCGACCTCGCGAATGTTTGGCGCGCTGAGTGGCCCGCATTGAAAAGGTTGTGCAAATGCGGAATCCGGCCGGCCGCGGTCTTGGCGAGCGTTGCCCGCGCGCGAAAGGGCGGTCGCGCCGCTAAGGCGTCTGCAAGATCTTGGGTGCAGTCTTGAGTGATGACTGTCGCAGCATCCGGCCCACAGAAATGATTCGCGTCGCCGCCGCACTCATGACGGCCGCCGCGGTGGCGGCGCCGCTGCTCGCAACCGACCGCGATGCCCCGGTCGCCGTCGTCGCCCTGCCTTTCGCATCCGCAGGCGCCGCGGCGCGGGCTGCTTTGGACGCGGGCGGCGCGCTTTTGAACTTAGACGCTCAGGGTCGGTTTGCGATCGTTCAACCGCCGCCTGGCGCAAAGCCCTTCCGTGTGCGGGGCCCGGTGCTCGTCATTCCGGCGCCGGCCGGAATAGGCTGTGCGAGCGCGCGTGTTGCTTCACTTTGACTTAAGCAAGTCTGGTGCAAAGGTTTCAGTGACAAGGTCAATATTTATTGACCATTGTGCAGACGCGAGGCTGTTTCGGTGACGATTTACGAAAACGAAGCGCTCATTCGCCAGCGTTCTCTCGGCGCGCGCGTGGTGCTTGGACTGATCGGCGCGGCAGCGCTGACGGCCTTTGCCGTTGATTTCTTAGTGGACGGCGCTCTGGGCGGCGTCGCGTTTGCTGCGCTGGCGGCTGCAGGCGGCGCGTTCGCCTTTCACCGGTTCTCGCGCGGCGCGTGGCTCACGCACGCCGTGCTCGGCGTGCTGCTGATGGCGGAAGTTTCGCTCATCGTCGCGGGCGCGACCGGCCTTGCATGGCAGGCCGACCTGCACATGGCCTACTTCGCGGCGCTCGCAGCGCTCGTCGTTTTCGCCGATTGGCGGGTGATCGCGGCGGCCACCGGAATCGTCGCGGTCCATCACCTTGGCCTCGGCCTGTTCATCAGCGCTTTGGTCTTTCCCGGCGAGGGCTCGCTTGGGCGTATCGCGCTGCACGCGGTGATCCTTCTGATCGAAGCCGCGGCCCTCATCTGGGTCACGCTTCGCACCAATTCCACGATGGCGGCGTCCGACGCGGCCCGTGCGGAGGCCGAACGGTCGGCGCTCGCCGCCGCCGCAGCGCAGGCAGCGAGCGCGGCTTCAGCGGCCGAAGCGGACCTTCAGCGCGAAGCGGCCCGTCGCACCGAAGAGCAGTTCCGCGTGCGCCAAGCGGCTGCGATCGGTTTGATTGGCGAGGGGCTTGCGCGCCTCGCTTCGGGCGACCTAACGACCCGGCTCGACGCGGGAAAAGCGGATGGCTACGGCAAGCTTTTCAACGACTTCAATGCGACGGCAGGCACGCTCGAAAGCACGCTCAGCGCCATCGCGATCGTGGCCCGCGAGATCCGCTCGGGCACCGACGAGATCAGCCAGGCCACCGATGATTTCGCGCGCCGGACGGAGCGCCAGGCCACCGATCTTGAACGCGCGGCCTCGACCCTGACGACGATCAACGACGCCTTCCGCAGGACGACCGAACGGGCTCAGTCGGCGGCGGGCATGGTCGGAAATGCACGCACCGATGCCGAGTCTTCCGGCGCGGTCGTCAGTCTTGCCGTTTCGGCCATGAGCGAAATCGAGAAATCTTCGACGCGCATTGCCCAGATCACCTCGGTGATCGATGAGATCGCCTTCCAGACCAATCTTTTGGCCTTGAACGCGGGTGTCGAGGCGGCGCGTGCGGGCGATGCGGGCCGAGGGTTCGCCGTCGTCGCGCAAGAGGTCCGCGCGCTCGCTCAGCGCTCCGCTGATGCCGCCAAGGAGATCAAGGGATTGATCGAGACCAGTGCGCGCAACGTCGATCAGGGCGTGCGCCATGTCGGCGACACGGGCGACGCTCTGACGCGGATCGTCGCGAGCTTCTCCGCCATCGACCAGGTCGTCGCGGACATTTCGCAATCGGTGTGGGACCAGGCGGCGCGGATTGGCGGCGTCAACGACGCGTTCCAGGAGATCGATCAGACGACCCAGCAGAACGCCGCCATGTTCGAGCAGTCGGCGGCGGCGACCCACGCCCTGCGCGATCAGATCACCGAGCTCGTCGCTGAACTCGGCCAGTTCGAGGTTTCGCAGGCGAGCGCGCCTGCGCGGCGGCGCGCGGCGGCCTGACGCGCGCGCGACATTGGATTGACGCGCTAAAATTCGGATATGGCGGCGCGCGCCAGCCTGCTATCTCAGCGCCATGCGCACCATCACCCACTTCATCGGCGGCAAGCCCGCTTCCCTAGCGTCGCCGGCCGGCCGTCAGAGCGACGTGTTCGATCCCAATACGGGTTTGGTCCAGGCAAGGGTCGATCTCGCGACCCCGGCCGATGTCGACGCCGCCGTCGCGAGCGCTCTGCAGGCGCAACCGGGGTGGGCGGGCGTCAATCCGCAACGCCGCGCCCGCGTCATGTTCGAGTTCAAGCGGCTCGTCGAGCGCGAGATGAACGCGTTGGCCGAGGCGCTCTCCAGCGAGCACGGCAAGGTGATCGCTGACTCGAAGGGCGACATCCAGCGCGGCCTTGAGGTCATCGAGTTCGCCTGCGGCATTCCCCATGCGCTGAAGGGCGAATTCACGGAAGGCGCAGGGCCCGGGATCGACGTCTATTCGATGCGCCAGCCGCTCGGCGTCTGCGCCGGGATCACGCCGTTCAACTTCCCCGCGATGATCCCGATGTGGATGTTCGGCGTCGCCATCGCCTGCGGCAATACCTTCGTCTTGAAGCCGTCCGAGCGCGATCCTTCCGTCCCCGTTCGCCTCGCCGAGCTGATGATGGAGGCGGGGGCCGCGATTGGCATCGACATGGCGGGCGTCTTGAACGTCGTGCAGGGCGACAAGGTCGCGGTAGATGCAATTCTGACCCATCCGGACATTCGCGCTGTGAGCTTCGTAGGATCGTCCGACATCGCCCAATATGTCTATGCGACCGGAACCGCGCACGCCAAACGCGTCCAGGCCATGGGCGGCGCAAAGAACCACGGCATCGTGCTTCCGGACGCCGACCTCGATCAGACGGTGAAGGATCTTGTAGGCGCAGCGTATGGTTCGGCCGGCGAGCGGTGCATGGCGCTGCCCGTGGTCGTGCCGGTCGGCGAGAAAACCGCCGTTGCAATTCGCGAGCGCGTCGCAGCCGAGCTTGAGACGCTGAAAGTCGGCGTCTCCACCGATCCCGCAGCGCAATACGGTCCGGTCGTCACAGCCGCCCACAAGCAGCGCATCGCCGACTACATCGAACTGGGCGCGCGTGAAGGCGCCGAACTCGTCGTCGACGGCCGCGGCTTCGCCCTTCAGGGCTTCGAGAAGGGCTTTTTCATCGGCCCTACGTTGTTCGATCACGTGAAGCCATCAATGCGCTCCTATCAGGAGGAGATCTTCGGGCCCGTGCTGCAGATCGTCCGGGCCGAGAGCTTCGAAGAGGCGCTGGCGCTGCCCAGCGCGCATCAATACGGCAACGGCGTCGCGATCTTCACCCGCAGCGGCCGCGCGGCCCGTGAATTCGCGAGCCGCGTGAACGTCGGCATGGTGGGGATCAATGTGCCGATCCCGGTGCCGGTCGCCTATCACACGTTCGGCGGCTGGAAGCGATCCGCATTCGGCGACGCCAACCAGCACGGCATGGAGGGCGTGCGCTTCTACACCAAGGTGAAGACCGTCACGGCGCGTTGGCCGGAGGGCATGACCGAGGACAGCGCTTTCGTCATTCCGACGATGAAGTAGGGCTCGTTATCCCCGACGCGCGGCACGCGCGATCGGGGACCTCGTTCGGTGCTTCATCCGGAACGAGGTCCCGGGTCTCGCTTCGCTCGATCGGGATGACCATGAAGATGCAAGGATGCCGCGTATGACCTACGAAACCCTTCTCCTCGACATCGCCGACGATCGCGTCGCGACGATTACGCTCAACCGCCCGCAGGCGCTCAATGCGCTCAATCGTCAGGTGCTCGCCGACCTCACGGCTGCGCTCGATGCGCTGGAAGCGGATGATCGCGTGGGCGCGGTCCTGCTGACTGGCTCGGCGAAGGCGTTCGCGGCGGGCGCCGACATCAAGGAGATGGCCGACAAATCCTACGCGGACGTCGCCGGCGCCGACCTGTTCGCCGGTTGGGATCGGTTGGCGCGGTTCCGCAAGCCGATCGTCGCCGCCGTTTCCGGTTTTGCGCTTGGCGGCGGGTGCGAGCTCGCCATGATGTGCGACCTCATCATCGCAGCGGATACGGCGAAGTTCGGCCAGCCGGAGATCAAGCTCGGCGTGATTCCGGGCATGGGCGGTTCGCAGCGCCTCGTGCGCGCCATAGGCAAGGCGAAGGCGATGGAGATGTGCCTCACCGGGCGGATGATGGATGCGGGCGAGGCCGAGCGTTCGGGGCTCGTCGCGCGAGTCGTTCCGGCCGATCACCTGCTCGCCGAGGCGCGCGATACGGCCAAGGCGATCGCGAATTTCTCCGCGCCGGCCGTGCGCGCCTGCAAGGAAGCCATCAACCGCGCCTTCGAGCAGAGCCTAGCCGAGGGCGTCCTGTTTGAACGCCGGACGTTCCACGCCCTGTTCGCCACTGCCGATCAGAAGGAAGGGATGGCCGCCTTCATCGAAAAGCGCCCGCCCAACTTCACGCACCGCTGAGCTGACCATGGACCCGTCCGAACACCTCTCAATGATCCGCGAAACCGCACGCGGCTTCGCGCAGGACCGGCTACGGCCGAACGCGGGGGCGTGGGACGAAGGCCACGTCTTCCCGAAGGAGACGATCCGCGAGGCCGCGGAGCTCGGTCTCGCCGGCATCTATGTGCGCGAGGACGTCGGCGGGTCTGGCCTATCGCGTCTCGACGCCGCGGTGATTTTCGAGGAGCTGGCGCGCGGCTGCATCACGACGGCGGCGTTCATCTCGATCCACAATATGGCCGCCTGGATGATCGACACCTTCGGCGATCCCGAGCAGCGCCAGCGGTTCGTGCCGAAGCTCACGTCCATGGAGACGATGGCGAGCTATTGTCTCACCGAGCCGGGCTCGGGCTCCGACGCCTCGGCGCTGCGCACGACGGCCCGCAAGGACGGGAACAGCCACTACGTTCTGAACGGCTCGAAAGCCTTCATCTCCGGCGCGCCGGAGAACGATCTCTATGTCTGCATGGTGCGCACCGGAGAGCCGGGGCCGAAGGGCATCTCCACGGTGCTCGTCGAGAAGGGCACGCCGGGGCTCTCGTTCGGCAAGCAGGAACGCAAGATGGGCTGGAACGCCCAGCCGACGGCGCAGGTGATTTTCGAGGACTGCCGCGTGCCGGCCGAGAACCTCATCGCGACCGAGGGCTTCGGCTTCAAGATCGCGATGGCGGGGCTCGATGGCGGTCGGCTGAACATCGCAGCGACCTCGCTCGGCGGCGCGTCCGACGCGTTCGAGCGCGCGCTCGCGTACGCCAAGGATCGCCATGCCTTCGGCAAGGCGATCGCGGAGTTCCAGGCGACGCAGTTCAAGCTCGCCGATATGGCGACCGATCTGGAGACCGCGCGCGTGTTCCTCTACGAGGCGGCGCGACGACTCGACGCCAAGGATCCGGAAGCCACGAAGTTCTGCGCGATGGCCAAGCGCTACGTGACGGATGCCGGCTTCCGCGTCGCCAACGAGGCGCTGCAGATCCACGGCGGCTACGGCTATCTCAAGGATTACGAGGTCGAGCGGATCGTCCGCGATCTGCGCGTCAATCAGATCCTCGAAGGCACGAACGAGATCATGCGCGTGATCATCTCCCGCGAGCTCTTGAAAGGTTGAGACCATGACGACCGTAGCGTTCATCGGCGTCGGCGCGATGGGCGCCGGCATGGCGGCCAACCAGGCCAAGACGGGGCGCACGGTGCGCGCGTTCGATCTCAACGCCGCCGCCTTGGCCCGCGCGGTCGAGAACGGGTGCGTTGCGACGGGATCGATCGCAGAGGCGGTTGCGGGCGCCGATGTGGTGATCACCATGCTGCCGGCGGGGCCGCACGTGCGCGCCGTCTATGCCGAGCACCTCCTGCCGAGCGCGCCCAAGTCCGCGCTGCTGCTCGATTGCTCGACGATCGATGTGGAGAGCGCGCGCGCGGTTGCGGCGCAGGCGAAGGCTGCGGGGTTCACGGCGGCGGATGCGCCGGTTTCCGGCGGCACGGCGGCCGCGGACGCAGGCACGCTCGCCTTCATGGTGGGCTGCGAGGAGGCCGCGTTCGCGCGCATCGAAGACGCGCTTGCGCCTATGTCGCGCGTGACGATCCGCGCCGGCGAGAGCGGGGCCGGGCAGGCCGCGAAGATCTGCAACAACATGCTGCTCGGCATTTCGATGATCGGCACGTGTGAGGCGTTCGCTCTTGCAGAAAAGCTGGGGCTCGCGCCGGATCGCTTCTTCGAAATCGCTTCGAAATCGTCTGGCCAATGCTGGTCGCTGACGTCCTATTCGCCGTGGCCGGGCGTTGGGCCGCAGACGGCGTCGGACCGCGATTACGAAGGCGGCTTCGCCACAGCGATGATGCTCAAGGACTTGAAGCTCGCCCAGGACGCCGCCGCCCAGGCGGGCGCCGCGACGCCGCTCGGCGCGCAAGCCGAGGCGCTCTATGCGCTTCTCGCGCGGCATGGGTATGGTCCGAAGGACTTCTCGATCATGCTGCAGTTTCTGCGCGGCGCTTGAAAAGGAAAGCGGCTTCGCAGGTCGCCCCGCGAAGCCGCCCTTCCATCCCGCCGTCGCTCCCGATCAGGCGAGATCGAACCGATCGAGGTTCATGACCTTGGTCCAGGCCGCGACGAAGTCCTGCACGAACCGCTCTTTCGAGTCGCTGCTGGCGTAGACCTCGGCGAGCGCCCGCAATTGCGAGTTGGAGCCGAACACGAGGTCGACGCGCGTGGCCGTCCACTTCACGGCGCCGGTCTTGCGATCGCGACCTTCGAGAACCGCATCGTCCGCGCTCTTCGCCCAGGCCGTGCTCATGTCGAGCAGGTTGACGAAGAAGTCGTTCGAGAGCGTTTCTGGCCGCGCCGTGAAGACGCCGTGCTTCGATTGCGCATGGTTGGCGTTGAGCACGCGCAGGCCGCCGACGAGGACCGTCATTTCAGGCGCGGTCAAGGTCAGCAATTGCGCGCGATCGACGAGCATTTCTTCCGCGGTCAGACGCTGCGGAGCGCCCTGATAGTTGCGGAAGCCGTCCGCGCGCGGCTCGAGCGGCGCGAAGGAATGCGCGTCGGTCTGCTCCTGGGACGCATCCATGCGGCCCGGCGTGAAGGGGACCTCGATGGCGACGCCCGCCTTCTTGGCCGCTTCCTCGATCGCCGCGCCGCCGGCCAGCACGATCACGTCGGCGAGCGAGACCTTCTTGCCGCCCTTGCCGCCGAGGAGCCCGCCGAGCAGGCCCTTCTTGCCCGCTGCTGCATTGAACTCCTCTTGGATGGCCTCGAGCGCGCGCAGCGTCTCAGCCAGCCGCGCCGGCTCGTTGACCGCCCAATCCTTTTGCGGGGCGAGGCGGAGGCGCGCGCCGTTGGCGCCGCCGCGCTTGTCCGAGCCGCGGAACGTGGAGGCCGAAGCCCAAGCGGTCGCGACCAGCTGGCCGATCGAAAGGCCCGACGCCATGATCTTCGCCTTGAGAGCCGCGATGTCGCTCGCGTCGATCAGTTCATGGTCGCGCTCCGGGATCGGGTCCTGCCAGATCAGCGTTTCTTTCGGCACGAGCGGGCCGAGGTAGCGCTGGACTGGGCCCATGTCGCGGTGCGTGAGCTTGAACCAGGCGCGGGCGAATGCGTCGGCGAACTCCTGCGGGTTCTGATGGAAGCGGCGGGAGATCTTCTCGTAGGCAGGGTCGAAGCGCAGCGAGAGGTCCGTCGTCGCCATCATCGGCGCGTGACGCTTGGCGGGATCGTGCGCGTCGGGAACCGTGCCCGCGCCGGCGCCGCCCTTCGGCGTCCATTGCTGGGCGCCGGCGGGGCTCTTGGTGAGCTCCCACTCGTAACCGAACAGGGTGTCGAAGTAAGAATTGTCCCAGGCGACCGGCGTCGGCGTCCAGGCGCCTTCCAGGCCGCTGGTGATGGCGTCGCCGCCCTTGCCCGAGCCGAACGTGTTGCGCCAGCCAAAGCCCTGCTCTTCGATCGACGCGCCTTCCGGCGCCGGACCGACATGGCTATCCGGGCCCGCGCCATGGCACTTGCCGAATGTATGGCCGCCGGCGATGAGCGCGACGGTTTCCTCGTCGTTCATGGCCATACGCGCGAAAGTCTCGCGGATGTCGCGCGCTGCGGCGATCGGGTCGGGATTGCCGTTCGGGCCCTGCGGATTGACGTAGATCAAGCCCATCTGCACTGCGCCGAGCGGATCTTCGAGTTCGCGATCGCCGCTATAGCGTTGATCGGCGAGCCATTCGCCTTCCGGGCCCCAATAGATGTCGGCCTCCGGCTCCCACACGTCGGCGCGGCCGCCGCCGAACCCGAACGACTTGAAGCCCATCGAGTCGAGCGCGACGTTGCCGGCGAGGATCATGAGATCGGCCCACGAGAGGCTCGCGCCGTACTTCTGCTTGATCGGCCACAGCAGGCGGCGCGCCTTGTCGAGATTGCCGTTGTCCGGCCAACTGTTGAGCGGTGCGAAGCGCTGTTGGCCGGCGCCGGCGCCGCCGCGGCCGTCGCCAACGCGATAGGTCCCGGCGCTGTGCCACGCCATGCGGACGAAGAACGGGCCGTAATGGCCGTAGTCCGCCGGCCACCAGTCTTGCGAGTCCGTCATCAGCGCGTGCAGGTCTTTGACGACGGCGTTGAGGTCGAGGCGCTTGAACGCTTCCGCGTAATCAAAATCTTCGCCCATCGGGTTGCCGAGCAGGGAGTGCTGATGCAGCACGCTCAGATCAACCTGGTTCGGCCACCAGTCGCGGTTCGTATGCGAAGTGTGCGCCGTGCGCTGCTGCGCGGCGGCGTGAGGGCATTTGGCTTCGGTCGTCACGTTATCCTCCCAGGACATTCGCGATCGCGAATGCGCGGACCTTATCCGTCGCGCGGCTGGGGGCTAATCAATTCGGGGCAACCCCGCCATAGACGCAGCCAATGGCGGGGCTGTACGCGCGAACGCGTGGCGATAACGATCGAACGGAACTAGGGGCAGCGCGACGCTTCGGCTCCGGCCAACTCGGAATTGTAGCGCACTGTCGCCTTGTAGACGGCGCAGCGCTGCGTCGCCGTCTTCAGAGCCGGATCCTTGAAAAGGCGGTCGAAAATCTCCGCCGCGGAGCCGCCGATCGCTTCCATGCGCGGACCGCCGCCCGCCGGAGAATCGAAAACCATGGCGTCAGCGGCGCCGGGCGCGCTCGACCAGGGCGTCCAAGCGGGCAGGGCGCCGTCTGGCCCGCGGCCGGGATCGCCGGTCGCGGCGAAGTTCGCCCAATAGCCCATCATGGCGTCTGACAGCGCCATGCGGCCAGGCGCGTTGCCCTTTGTGAAGGCGAATCGATCGAAGGCGCCGAGCAGTTTGAAATGTCCGAACACGAACGGAATTTCGAGGCTGTGTCCGGCGCCGAGTAGCTTGCCCAGATCGGTCAGCCCGGCGCGTCCCTCCTCGTCCCAGTCGAACCGGTAGGTCCACACGGCCGCGTGGCCGCCGGTCGTCATGGTGCGCGCAGGCATGGTGACGCCCGCGAGGCGCCAAGCCTGCGACGGATAGGATGACGCCGCATCATAGAAGGCCTGATCGCGCGCGACCGGGAACAACCCGAGGACCCGGTTAACAAGCTGCGGGTTGAGCGCGTTGAAGAGCTTCATCTCGTCACGGTTGGTCCCGAGGATCACCGGCACGGCGTTGAAGGTCTCGGGCTTGGCGAGCGCGGGTAGGATCCCATCCTTCGGTAGGACGATCCCGTCGGCGATCACGCGCGGCGGATCGAACCCGCCGCGCGACGTGTCGTAAGCGGCATAGACGTCCTTCACCGAAGCAGCGCGAAGCGCGTCGCCGGAAACCGCGCCGCCCTGGACGATTTTCGCGGCGACCTTTCGACCGGAATCTGCGCGATCGCCAACGATCCCTTCCGCCTCCTCAAGCGGAACGGTTCGGAATGCGCCCGATTGAACGATGGCCCGGTGGAATAGTCCCTTCGCCCGCGGGCTCGCCAGCAAGGCCGCGACATTGTGCCCGCCGGCGCTCTCGCCGAACACGGTGACCCGGCCTGGGTCGCCGCCAAAGGCGCCGATCTCGTCACGCACCCACTCAAGCGCGCGGATATGATCGAGTTGCGCGAAATTGGCAGAGGCGTCTTCAGGCGCGGAGCCGCCTACGCGCACGGCTTCATGCGCAAACCAGCCCAACGGCCCGAGGCGATACTGGACGACCACGACGATCACGTTGCGCCGTGCGGCCAGTTCGGAACCGTCGTATTGCGCGGCCCGGCCCCAAACGTTGGAACCGCCGTGGATCCACACCATGACCGGCAGCTTCGCCGCTCGAGCGGCCTCGGCGCCCATTGGCGGGGCGTACACGTCCAGCGTCAGGCAATCTTCCTGCCCCGCAAGTTCGCCCCAGCGCTTTTCCGGCACCCCGTCGAGCGCGCTGAGCACCTGCACGCACCAGGGTGCGGCGGCGAGCGCTTGGCGCTCTCCGGTCCAGGGCTGCGGCGGCCGCGGCGCGCGCCAGCGCAAGGGCCCGACCGGCGGCGCCGCAAACGGGATCGCGCGCCAGGCATGCGCGCCGCTCGGGGCGGCGACCGAGCCGATCAGCGCGCCGGTCGAAATGGTTCGAGCCGTGACCGCGGCGGCGGCGGGCGGCGGCGTTTCGGTCGGCGTGGAGCAGCCGGCGAGCGCCAGCGCGGCGAGCGCGAATAGGATGCGGATCAAGACGTTTCCCCCGGTTATGTCGCCAAGGTAGCGGCGCATCAGGCCAGAACCAAAGGGGAAATTCGCGACGCTCGACGAACGGGGCGCGGGGCGCGAGGATGGCGATCCAAAAGCGATAATCAGGAGGTCGGCGATGAGCGGGCAGCGCACGGCGTTGGTGACGGGGTGTTCGAGCGGCGTCGGGCTGCATGCCGCGGTGCGGCTGGCGGAGGCCGGCTGGCGAACGATCGCGACGATGCGCGATCTGGCCAAACAGGGACCACTCCAGGAGGCGGCGAAGGCTGCGGGCGTCACGCTCGCCGTCGACCGTCTCGACGTCGCGGACGCCGCGGCGATCGGTCCGGCCGTCGAGCGCCTACTTGCGAACTTTGGCGAGATCGACCTCCTCGTGAACAACGCCGGCGCGGGTTTCCTTGGCAGCGTCGAACAGACAAGCGACGCAGATCTGCGTCGAACGATGGAAGTGAATTTCTTCGGCGTCTGGAACCTGACCAAGGCCTTGCTGCCGCACATGCGCGAACGCCGCAGCGGTCGCGTGATTTCCGTCACCAGCGTCGGCGGGATCGTCGGGCAGCCGTTCAACGAGGCCTATTGCGCCGCCAAGTTCGCGGTCGAAGGCATGATGGAGGGGCTTGCGCCGCTCGCCCGGCAGATGGGCGTCTTCGTCAGCGTCGTCGAGCCCGGTCCGATCAATACGGAGTTCGTCAATTCCGTGCTGTCGACGTCGGACGCCACGCGCGCGCCGCCGCCGCCGCCCTATGACGCAATCCTCGCGAATTACATGCGCGGCAGCGGCGACATGTTCCGCACCTATGGTCAGACGGGCGACGACATCGCGCGCATCATCGTCGATGTCGCGAATGCCGAGGCGCCGCCGTTCCGCGTTCTGACGTCGGATTTCGCCAAGATGTTCGTGCAGGCCAAACTCGCCGATCCGACCGGCGCCAAGATCGTCGACTTGTTCGCAGCGCGCCTGGCGGGACCGAAGACCTAGCCGTCGTGCTCCTCGCGCGCGCATTCCAAATCGAGCGACGCTGAGAGCTCGTCGATGCGGCGGATCTGCAGGCGCACGGCGTGGCGCGCGCTCGGATCGCGGCCGGTGCGCTCGGCGGTTTCCAGCTCGACGTTCTCAAGCATGAGATCCGCGAGGAGCTGGTCGAACGTCGTCGACGCTGAGGTCGGGGGAAGTAGCATGCGGCGCTCGATGTGGCCGGAATGCAGGTTGACGCGATCACCCGGCGCAAACATCTGCACGCGCACGCCACGGGCGAGGAAGCGGTCCGATTGCGGCGCGAACTTCACCGGCTCGGTTTCGATCTGCACGAAGCCGTGTCGGCCAAGCGCCTTCAGCTCCATCCCGGACCGGCTGGCGATCAGGCCGCTGTCTTCGCACAGGCCGATCCCGAACCGCTCGTTCTGTTCGACGCAGGCGACGATCAGGCGCCCGAGGCGGCGCGCGGAGATGATGTTCTGGTCGGCGATGCCCGAAGCGAAAAGACCGACGCCTTCGTTGACCACGAGACCCTGGTGATTGGAGCCCGACGCGACCCCGAACCGGAGCGCTTCGCTGGTCGATCCGCCGGCGATCATCACCGAAGAGATCGCCGAGGCCGCGCCGCCGGACGCGATCAAGGCCGCGCCGTGCGCATAGGCGCTCGCGATAGCGCGCAAGACGGCGCTTTCCTCGCCGCGGTGAAGCAAGGTTTCGACAAGCCGGATCTGGTTGCCGCCGCACAGGAAGATGCTCTTCATCGAGGCGATGCGGTTGAGCGTGGCTTCGTCGCGGGCGGCGTAGTCGACGGTGTCGATCGTCACGCCGAGGTCGACCGCCTCGATTCCAAAACGCTTGAAGAACTCCACATGCTCTTCGGCGGTGCGCCGCGCTTCCGAAGAGGCGGCCGCGAACACGCCGACCGGACCTTCAACGAGGTCGATGAACTCACGCTGGACCTGCGCATCGCTGTAGATCGGCGAGGAGCCCAAGAGGATCATCCTTGATCGCTCGTTGAGGTCCATGCCGAAGGCGCGCGCGGCGCCCACTTCCTGCTCGGCGATCTCCTCCGGCGTGCGTCGTTCGCTGCGCAACGAGGCGGCGAGCTGGACGGCCGTGACGCGCAGGCCTTCGCTCGGTGTTGAAACCAGGCACCGTGAACGCCCGCGCGTGCGCCGAACCTCAACCCGCGCGCTGACGCCCGATTTGCGATCAAGCGAGACCAGCGCGTCATTGGAATAGGTGATCTGGTCCCCCAGCACGATGCGCGCAACGAGATCGTAGAGTGCATAAGCGCCGAATGCATTGCGGTGCGAACGCGCCGGCGCGCGATAAGCCACTTCGCTGCGGCGCACCCGGCGCTTCGCTTCCGACGGGCGCGGCCGGAAATTGCGCAGGTCGATCATGTCGCCGTCGTCGAGATAATCGAGGCGGAAGTTTTCGAACGCGCGCGCGGCGAGATCGACCTGGGCCGCGCCGAGGTCGACGTACATGACCCCGGTTTCCCCGCAGATTTTGGCGATCGGACCTTCGACGATCAGCGCCGTGTTCTCGTCGACGCCGAAGCCACGCCGAACTCCGGCATGCGCCATCGCCACGACGAGCCGCCCGAGGCGCCCGCGCTTAATGAAGTGCTGGTCGATCAGGCCATGCGGGAAGAACCCGAGCCCGGAGCCCACGAGCACGCCCGGCGTTTCCGGCCCGGGGCTCACGCCATGCGCCATGGCCTCGAACGACGTGCCGCCGAGGATCATGGCCGACGACATCATCGCCGCCCCGGCGCTTGAGCCTGCGATCAGGCCGCCGGCGCGGTTGGACTCGCGGATGGCGGCGAGCACGGGCGTTTCAGCGCCGCCCGGGGCGAGCGCGGACAGGATGTGCGCCTGGTCGCCGCCTGTGAAATAGACGCTGCCGATGCGGCGGACCTGTTCGACAATCTGGGGATCGTGGGCGGCGGTAGCGGCGTTGGCCACAACAAGCGGCGCCACTTCGACGGTGAACCCGTGCATCTCGAATGCGGCGCGGGTCTCAACTGCGACTTCCTCGGGCTCGGAGGACGCGGTGGGGAAGATCAGGATCTGGCCGCCGGAAAGGCGGCGCATTTCGCGATAGACGGCGCGATTGTCGTCTTCCAGTCGCCCGCCGATGATCGCGAGCTTAGGCGCCCGCTCGGCGGGCGCTGCGAAATGTCTGAACAAAACCATGTCCGCTCGCCCCAGCTCTTGCGGCCTGCGTCAGGAGCGCAGGACGAGCCGCGCGCCGCGATGGTCGCGCACCAGCTCATACCCGTCCGGGACATCGATGGCTTCAGCGTCCGGCAGCGGCGCGTCGGCGTCTTCGTCCGCCAGCGCGCGGCTAGGCTTAAAATAGATGATTCGCTTCCAAACGCGGGCCATCCCGGCGCCGAAGATGAGGATCAGGTCGTTGGGGGCCGCGCTTTCGAGCGCCCGATCGGTCGAGTCGAGTTCGCCCTCGGTCAATTCGATCGCGTCGGGCGAGACGCCGCAGGCGATCAATTCTTCGCGCAGCAGGCTCGGAATTTCATCGGGGCGCCGACCGCGCAGGTCTTCGTCGGCATGGCAAAAATAGCGATCGAAATGCCCGGCGACGACCCGGGCGATGGCGCGCGCGTCCTCGTCGCGCCGGTCTCCCGGGCAGGTGATGCACGCCATCCGTTTGCCGCGCACGGCGAGACGGCCGACGAAATCGACCATCGAGGCCACGGCCGCTTCGTTGTGGCCATAGTCGAGGATTACGCGGAACCCGTGCTCGTCGAAAATGTTCATTCGACCGGGCGATTGGTAGAACGAATTGCTGAACGTGCGCAGCCCGGCGCGGATCTGTTCGAGATCGAAGCCGAGCGCATAGGCCATGCCAGCCGCGAACATGGCGTTCTCGACATTGTGCAGAGCCTTGCCCTCGATCGTCGCCGGGATCAGGTGCGTCCACAGGAGCGGCATCTGCGCGGCATGCTCGTAGAGCACGATCTGATCGCCGTTGACGCCGCGCTCGAGCACGACCGCGCGTTTGCCGAGGCGGATATGTTCGCGCACCAGCGGGTGATTGGCGTTCATCGTGACGTAGCAGATGTGCTGCGCGGGCGTATGTTCGGCCATCGTCAGGCAGTGGATGTTGTCGGCGTTGAGGACGGCGGTGTCCTGCGCCGCTTCGACCACGAGGCGTTTCACGCGGGCGAGATCCTCGAGCGTATTGACGCCGCCGAGACCCAAATGGTCGGCCGATACATTGAGAACTGCGCCCACGTCGCTGGTGCGATAGCCGAGGCCGGCGCGCACGATGCCGCCGCGGGCGGTCTCAAGCACGGCGATGTCGACGCTCGGATCGCGCAAAACCATGCTCGCCGCGACCGGGCCGGTCATGTCGCCCTTCACGGTGACTTGCCCATCGATCACAACCGCGTCGGTGCTCGTTTGGCCGACGACTCGCCCCGCCATTTTAAGAATGTGCGCCAGCATCCGCGCTGTCGTGGTCTTTCCGTTCGTTCCAGTCAGCGCCGCAATTGGGATCCGGCTCGGCGTACCCGGCGGGAACAGCATGTCCATGACCGCGCCGCCGACGTCGCGCCCCTGGCCGACCGAAGGCGCGATGTGCATGCGCAAGCCGGGCCCGGCGTTGATCTCGCAGATCGCGCCGCCGGCTTCACGATAGCTCTTGGAGATATCCTCGCACAGGAAGTCGACGCCGCCGATGTCGAGGCCGACGGCCATGATCGCGCGCTCGGCCATCCGCGCATTGTCGGGATGGACGACGTCAGTGACGTCCACGGCCATGCCGCCGGTCGAAAGATTGGCCGTCCGCTTGAGATAGACGGTCTCGCCTGCCGCCGGCACGCTGGCTTCGGAGAGGCCGCGGGAGGCGAGCAGGGCGCGCGATCCATCGTCCACCTCGATCCTCGTCAGCACGTTCTCGTGGCCCGCGCCGCGCCGCGGATCGGCGTTTTCGATCTCGACGAGTTCCGCGATCGTGCGTTGGCCGTCGCCGACGATATGCGCCGGCACGCGTTTCGCCGCCGCGACCAAACGGCCGTTCACGACAAGCATGCGATGATCCGAGCCTCGGATCATGCTTTCGACCACAACCCCGCGGCCTTGCGCGCGGGCCCGCTTGTAGGCTTCGCGCACGGCGTCTTCGCTCTCAAGATCAAGCGTCACGCCGCGTCCGTGATTGCCGTCGACCGGCTTGACGACGACGGGATATCCAATCCGTTCGGCCGCGCGCACGGCGCCGTTCTCGTCCGATGCATAGGATTGCTCTGGCACCGGCAGGCCGAGATCGGACAGCAGGGTCGAACAGAATTCCTTGTCGCTCGCGATCTCGACCGCAATGTTGCCGGTATTGCTCGTCAGGGCGGCTTCAATCCGCTTCTGATGTTTGCCCTGGCCTAGCTGGATGAGGCTCGCCTGGTTCAGGCGGATCCAGGGAATGCCGCGCGATTCAGCGGCGCGCACCAGCGCCATCGCCGAAGGTCCGAGCGCCCGCGACGCAGCAAAATCCATAAGGTCGGCGATTTCGGCTGCGACGTCGAACGGTTGATCCGGGTCCGGATCGACAAATTCGAGGATCGACAGCCGCGCCACGTCGCCGGCTCGCAAGCCGACATCGCGCGCGCCATAGCCGAACAGCGCTTCTTTGAGGTCAGGTTCGGGGCCAGGCGCCGAGCGCGCGATGTCGGCGTCGCCGGGCGCGCCCGCGCTGAGCTGGAGATGGAGCGCAAATCGGGCGAGAACTTCGGCGAGGTTGCAATCGTCGGCCTCGCGCAGCCGCCGCTCGAACGGCGCGCCATCCACGTCGATCGCGGCGAGCCCCGGCGCAACGGCCAGCAGAGGGTCAATCAGTCGCGCGCCGAAATCCGCAGCGGAGAGATCGGCGAAGCCGCCCAGATCGAGCGAAAGCCGGATGATCGGCAGTTTCGCGTAGATATTCGGGCCGACGTAGACCGTCGATTTCAGAAGCCGGAGCCGGCCTCTGGGGAGAGGGTCGGCGGCGCTTCGCTTGCGTCGCCCATCAGTGCGACGCGGTCGGGATGCATTGGGTTCCAAGAGCCGTTCCCCCACGCGCACGTTTTCGGCTGCAAGGCCAATTCAGGATCCATATAAGGCTGCAGGTCTTTGAGCGGCCAAACAAGAGGGCGGCGATGCAATTCCGGAATAGCGCAGGCGCCGCGGCATTGGGCAGGCGCCCAAATCTTGGGCGTGAGAGCTGAGATGACGGCTGGGGCAGAGCTCGACGTGACGGCCGACATGGGGCCGCGACTGAAATCCGTTCGATTGCCGGCTGGCCCCGACGGCGCCGTGCACGAAGTGCGGTTCGTCCGTTTCGGGCGGCCCGGCGCGCGTCCGAAGGTTTACCTGCAAGCCGGCCTGCACGCCGATGAATTTCCCGGCATGCTCGCCTTGCGCCGACTGATGGAGATCCTCGATGCGCGCGCCGAGCGCGGCGCCATCAAGGGTGAAATCGTCATCGCCGCCGCAGCCAACCCGATCGGACTGGCGCAGCGCGAGAGCGAGACCGTCGTTGGCCGCATGCTGCTCGGCACGCGCCGGAACTTCAATCGCGACTTCCCGGATCTCGCCGCGCTGGCGGCCCCGTCGCTCGACGGCGAGCTCAGCGACGACCCGGTCGCGAACGTCGAGACGATCCGCGCCGCCATGCGCGATGCGCTCGATCGATTGGCGCCGAACGATGCGGTCGAGGCGATGCAGATCGCGCTTCTCCGCGAGGCCTGCGACTCCGACGTCGCGCTCGACGTCCACGCCGACAATGATGCGCTCTTGCACCTTTATGCGACGCCTTGGTGCTGGCCGATGCTCGCCGACCTCGCCGCCGAAATCGATGCGCGGGCGGTTCTGTTGTGCGAGGACAGCGGCTCTTCGCCGTTCGACGAGGCCTGCACGAAGCCGTGGCGCGCGCTGGCTACGGCCTTTCCGGAGGCCGCTATCCCGATGGCGTGCGCCAGCGGCACCATCGAACTGCGGTCCAGCAACGACGTGAGCGAGAAAGCGGCGCACCGCGACGCGCGGGCGTTGGAGCGTTACCTGATGCGCGTCGGCGCGGTCGAGGGCGAGCCAGGCGGACTGCCGAGCCTGCTATGCCAACCGACTGCGCTTGAAGCCATGCAGCAGGTGCGCGCGACCGTCGAGGGCGTCATCGTTTATCGCCTGCAATTGGGCGATCGCGTGCGCCCGGGGGATGTGATCGGCGAAATCGTCCCGCCGTTCGGAACGCCGCAGCCCATTTTGGCCGAGACCGAGGGCGTTCTGTTTGCACGGCACAACCAGCCCTGGGCTTGGCCGGGTAAAGTGATCGCAAAGGTCGCCGGATCGGTTCCCTTGGCCGGTCGCTCAGGCGACCTCTTATCTCCTTGAAGCATCGACGTTTGCCCGCTCGTCGTCCTTGACCTTCGCGTTGATCGCCGTGACCTTGGCGGTCAAAGATAAGGGAGGCCGAGACGGCCATGAGCGAAGAACGATACTCGGCGGCCGGGGGACGCGCGCCGGCAGTCATTGCGGCGCTTCTGATCGGCGCGACGCTGCTCAACTACATCGACCGGCAGATGCTCGCGGTCCTGAAGCCGACGCTCAGCGCCGAGTTTGGATGGAGCAATTCCGACTTCGCCCACCTGGGATCGCTCTTCCAGTTCGCGACCGCGCTTTCCTATATCGGCGTTGGCTGGTTCCTCGACCGCTTCGGCATCCGCACCGCCTATGCCGGCGGCGTCGCGCTTTGGAGCCTCGCGGCGGCGGCCCATGGCTTTGCGGCCCACATGCGGGAGTTCGTCGTTGCGCGCATCGCGCTGGCCATTGGCGAGTC
The DNA here is from genome assembly GCA_049317545.1 of Caulobacterales bacterium. Lineage (GTDB taxonomy): Bacteria > Pseudomonadota > Alphaproteobacteria > Caulobacterales > Aquidulcibacteraceae > REEB506. The sequence goes on from JBMOIB010000018.1 coordinate 30,168, forward strand.
CATCAATACGCCGGCGCTGCTCAAAACGATCGCGACCGACGTAAAGCCCTCGCTGCGCGGGCCGCTGCTGGCGATCGTCAATGCGGCGCCGAATCTGGGCGCGATCGCCACGCCCCTCTTAATTCCGCCGCTTGCGCTGATAATCGGCTGGAGGGCGACCTTCGTCTGCGTCGGCGTGCTCGGTTTCGTATGGATCGCCGTGTGGCTGATGGTCCGCAAGGACGGCCCGCAGGATCGCGCGCCGACAGCCACCGCCACCGGTGGGGGATGGGCCGCGCTGACGACCCGACCGGCGCTGGCCATCATCGGCGCCAAGGCGCTGTTCGACCACGTCTGGTGGTTCCTACTTTTCTGGACGCCGGCGTTCTTCAATCAGACGTTCGGGCTCAATCAGGCGCAGATCGGCGGTCCAACGGCGTTGGCGTTCAGCTTCGCCGCGCTCGGCGCCTTGTCGACCGGCGCCGCGCCGTTTCTCCTGCGCCGCCTCGGCGTCAGCGAAGGCCGTGTTCGTCCGGTGGCGATGTTCTTGTACGCCCTGATTATCCTGCCAATTGGACTGGCTGCGCAGGCCGGTGGGCCGTGGATCGCCGCCTGCCTGATCGGTCTCGCCCTGTTCGCGCACCAGGGCTTCTCGACCAATGTATTTGCGTTCGCCGCCGAGCGGGTCGATGCTCAAAACATGGGCAAGGTCATTGCGGCGGGCGCGCTGGCGGGGAACTTGTCAGGGATGGCGATCATCGAAGCGGCCGGCTTCAGCCTGGACAACGGCTTCGGGTACGGGCCGATCTTTGCGATCGCGAGCGTCGCCTATTTCGCTGCGCTCGCCTGGATGTTTGCGGTCGGCGGGTTTCGGGCGTCCGGACCGGCGACGGCCGCGCCGCAATGAGGCCAGCGCCGGTCTGGCGTGTCACTCAGATCAACGATGTGCGCCATGGCTCGTCGCGACGGCCGTGGCGCAGATCGCCTTGACGGGCAAACGGCCGGCCCGCTCGAATTGTAGGGTCAGGGCCACGTCTTCGCCGTAGGTCAGCCCCCGCGCGACGCCGAACGCCATCAGGTGCAGTCCGCCCGGGCCGAAGACGACCTTCGCCTTCGCCGGAATGGCGACGCCGTCATCGACGCGACGCATCCGCATCATGCCGTCGGCCATGTCGTGCATGTGGATCTCGACGCGCTCCGCGCCCGCCATTTCCGCGCCAACGAGGCGATCTGGCGCACGCGTCGGGTTGACGATCGTGAGATAGGCCGCGTTCACGCTCGAAAGACCGCGGGTCGGCGTCACGATGGCGTCGCGGACCAGGAGCGCCGGGGCCGTCGCAGCGCGTCCGATCGGCGCCAAGGCGCCTGCGGCGACGGCGAACACGATCGCGCGCCGCGTGGGCATCACCTTTCGGGCTGGGGTCATTCGATGCAGGGCCATGGCGGGTAGGGAAGCCTTTTGTGCGGAAATGAGCTTAGGAGCGACCGCGGAGGGCAAAGACGCCGATGTTGCGATGCTGGTCGCAACCCATCGAGCCGGCAATCGATCTCGTCTTTCAAGCGAGCCTGACAATCGCGTACAAGTTGCACGCAGAACCACGGGAGCCGGTTATGGATCAATCGAAACGGACGGTCGCACTGGCCTTGGCGGCGGGCGCGCTGGCGGTTGCGGGCGCCGCGCAAGCTCAGGTGCGCCTCCCGGGGCGGGGCAAGCCTGCCGACAAAGGCGCGATGGATCACAGCAAAATGGCGACCGGGGCGGATGTCAGCTTATCGCCGGCGGAAATCAACGTCGTCACCACACTTTCGCAGTGCTCGATGGCGGCCGAGCAATGTCTGTCGCTCTGCATCGAGCAAATGGCGGTCGGGGACATGACTATGGGCGAATGCGCCCGCAGCGTGCGCGACGTCATTGCGCTGTGCGAGACGTCGAAGACGTTGATCCAGGCGCGCAGTCCGCTCTCGAAGGAACATCTCGCGTTGTGTCGCAAGGCCTGCACGGCCTGCAAAAAGACATGCGAGCCGCACGCGATGCACCACGCCGCCTGCCGGGCGTGCGCGCAAGCCTGCGATACCGCGATCGCCGCGATCAACGTGGTTCTCGTCTGAAGACAGCGCGACGGGCCAGATCAGTAGCCGTCGACGGTCCCGACCGGCTGGCGCGGATCGATGGCGCCATAGAGACGGAAGCGGCCGCGCGGCTTGCCGTCCAGCGACGGCGCCCCAACCGCGATGGCGGCGACGTGGTTCCAGTAGTCCATCTCTTCGATCTTGTGCCCTTTCGCCTTCAGGGCCGCGCGCGTTTCCGCGCTGAGCGTGCGCGGCTCGACATAGAGCACGTCCGGCAGCCACTGGGCATGTATGCGCGGCGCATCGACCGCCTCGGTGAGGGACATGCGGTAATCGATCATGTTGACCAGCACCTGAAGCACCGCCGTTGGGATATGGCTGCCGCCGGGCGTGCCGACGACGAGGGCGAGTTTGCCCTCTTTGGTGACGATCGTCGGGCTCATCGAGGACAGGGGGCGCTTGCCTGGCGCGATCGCGTTGTTCTCTCCCTCGACGAGGCCGTACATGTTCGGCGCGCCCGGCTTGGCGGAGAAATCGTCCATCTCGTTGTTGAGCAGGATGCCGGTTCCAGCGGCGGTCACGCGCGCGCCGAACCAGTCGTTGAGGGTGTAGGTGAGTGACGCCGCATTACCCTGCGCGTCGACGACCGAAATGTGCGTTGTGCTTGGGCCTTCGCGCCCGACGCCAGGAGCCGAGAGCGAGGACGAAGGCGTCGCGCGGTCAGGGGATATGCCCGCGCGCAGGTTCGCGACGTAATCGGGCGCCAGCAACGGCGCGATGTCGACCTTGACGAAATCGGGATCGCCCAGACGGGTGTTGCGGTCGCGGAACGCGCGACGCAGCGCCTCGGTCATGACGTGTACGGACGATGCGGCGTGGAAGCCATATTCGCCGATCGGGTAGCCTTCCAGGATCGCGAGGCTCTGGCAGAGCACGAGGCCGCCCGAGCTCGGCGGCGGCGCCGAAACGACGCGGTAGCCGCGATAGGGGCACGAAACGGGCGCACGCTCCACGGCGCGGTAGCGGGCGAAGTCCTCGACCGTCAGAATGCCGCCATTTGCCGCGCTCGCCGCTGCAATGCGCCGGGCGGGCTCGCCGCGATAGAAGCCGTCCGCGCCGTCCTTGGCGATGACGCGCAGCATGGCGGCGAGATCCTTCTGAACCAGCCGTTCGCCGGCGACGAAGGGGCGCCCGGCGTTCAGGAAGATCGCAGCGCTCGGCGGGTCTTTCGCGAAATCAGCAGCGCCTTCGGCCAGAAGCTCCGCATCGCCCTGGTCCAGCGCGAAGCCCCGCTCGGCGAGGCGGATCGCAGGCGCGACGAGCTCGCGCCGGGGTTTCGTGCCGTACTTCTCGCGCGCGAGTTCGAGCCCCGCGACCGTGCCGGGAACGCCGACGGCGAGATGTCCGCGCGTCGACCGTCCGGGAACGACCTTTCCAGCGGCGTCGAGATACATCGTGCGCGTGGCCGCAAGCGGCGCGGTCTCGCGGAAATCGATGAAGGTTTCGCGGCCGTCGGCGAGGCGGATCGTCATGAAGCCGCCGCCGCCGAGATTGCCCGCTTCGGGGTATGTGACGGCGAGCGCGTAGGCGACGGCGATCGCAGCGTCGACCGCGTTGCCGCCCCGTTGAAGCACGCTTACGCCCGCGGCGCTCGCGTCGCGATGCGCGGAAACCACCATGCCGTTCTCGGCGCCGACGGGTGCTGGCGAGGCCGCCCGAACGATCGGCGCAAAGACCAAGAGAAGCGCGAATATCAGCGCCGACGCGGTGGGGCGAATGGGCATTTGGGCAGACCTTGTTGGGCAATAAAAAAGGGGGCCAACAGGCCCCCTTTGTAAAGGTGTGATCGAAGGAT
>JBMOIB010000019.1:0-33934 GCA_049317545.1 Caulobacterales bacterium
GCAGCGATGAGCAACGCGGCCAGCAGGGGCCACCCGAACAGCCAGCCGCCGCCGGGAAGCCAGATCTGGCTTGCGGCCGTCAGCGCGATCAGCACCACAAGAGCGCCGAACCAGAGCGCCCTGCCCGGCTTCGCCGCAAGCACGGCGCCGAAGCAGAGCGCGAGCCAGGCCCAGAACGCCGCCGGCGCCTCGGCCAGCCGCTCGCGCATGCCGATAGTGTAGTCGGGCCAGATCACGGCGCCGAGGGCGTGGCAGGCGCCGCCGGCGGCCACGGTCAGGGCGAGAACGCCGAGCGTCCCCCACAGGCTGCGCCATCCCAGCTTCCAGCGCAGATGCAAGAGCACGAGCAGGACGCCCGCGACCGCCGTCAGCGCCCAGCCGAGCGCTGGCGGATACCGGACGACGGCAAGGCTGAAAACGTCGAAATAGACGGCGTCTGCGCCCTGCGCCGGGAGGGCTCTAGCGTTCGCCAGCGCCTGCGTCATCGCGAGCGCGAACTGGCCCTGATGCTGAAGGGTACCGGGATCGAGATTGGCCGGCGCGTCGCTCGGCGCGTGATAATCGAACTGGCCGTCGATGAAGGCCGAATTGATGCCTGCCTTCCCGGCCGCCAGCGAGACGCTCATGTCGGTGTCGTTGGGCAGGAGCCGGTAGATCGCGTTCGTCAGGCTGTTGCCGGTCGGGCTGACCGCGTTGCGCGCCCAAAGATCGATCAGCGCGGCATTGCCGGGCGAGGTCTGAAACATGATGGCGCGGCCCTTGGCGCCGCGGGTGTCGGCGTTGACGACGATGCCGACACGCGCCGCCAACGGATGATGCTTGTAGAACAGCTGCGCGCCCAGAAGGCCCATCTCTTCGGAATCGGTGACGAGGAAGATGACGTCGCGCGCCGGCGGCGCGCTGGCGCTCATGACGCGCGCCGTTTCGAGCACCGCCGCGACGCCCGCGGCGTCATCGGCGGCGCCGGGCGCATAGGGCACCGAGTCGTAGTGCGCCATGACGGCCACCGCCGGCGCGGCGCGGTCGCGTCCCGGCAGCACGGCGATGATGTTGTCCACCGGCGCCGCGGCGATGGCATGGTCGCCTCGCGTTCCCTGGCGGACGCCGAACCCGCTCTGGATCTCGACGGCGAGGCCAAGCGCGCGCAGGTTCGCGGCCACGGCGTCGCGCACACGCGCGTGCTCCGCCGAGCCGACCGGATGCGGCGCGCGTGCGACGTCGGCGACCGTCGCCTGCGCCCGCGCCAGATCGAAGGCCGTCTTCCCTGCCGTCGCAGCCGGCGACGGCGGCAGGTTCGCCCAGAGCGCGAGAGCAATTGCGGCGCACGCCGCCAACGGCGCCAGGGCCAGCCGCAATCCGAACTGCATCGTTTCCTCCGTTCGCTCCATCCCGCATCTCCTGCGGACGAACACAAGGCGACCAGAGCGATTTTCCGGATCGCCCCGCCCCGATCACCGAGATCAGCCGGTTCTCCAGACCATAGGCCGTCACCCGCCCGCCGGCTGCTCGTCAGTCCGGGAGCGGAGCAAGCGCGGCGCGCTGGGAGACCGCTGCGCCGAACTACGGCGAGCCCAATAAGCGCGAGAACACGCACGTCGCGCATACCCGCAGTCGCGCGATGACGCATTTCCACTACAATACTGGCGTGCTATCGATGTTTGCGTAATTTTCGAAGGATCGACCGTGGCGATCGCCGGCTCAAATTTGATTTCACGGCCCGTCGTTTTGGGGATCGCGAGCCTTGCCTTGTGCGTTGCGGCAGCGGCGGGGCCCGCACCCTCCCCTGCGATGGCGCCGAAGCCAGCGACGGCGGCCACGCGGGCGGTCCAAGCCGCGGCGCTCAAGTCCGCGCCGACCGAGGATCAGCGGGACTTCGAGTTCGCCAATCGCGGCTTTATCGCAACCTGGCCGGACGCCAAGATCCCGGACGCGAAAGGCGGAACCTCCTTCGATCTCGCCGGGAACGACTTCATCGACGGCCCCGCGCCAGATTCGGTCAATCCGGCGCTGTGGCGACAGAACCGGGTGATGCGATCTGAAGGCCTGTTCCGGCTAACGACCGGCCTCTATCAGGTCCGGAATTTCGACAACAGCAACGTCAGCTTCATCGAGACGCCGAAAGGCTGGATCGTCGTCGATCCGCTGACCGTCAGCGAGGTCGCCCAGGCCGCATTCGAGCTCGTCAAGAAGCACGTGGCTGACAAGCCGGTGCTGGCGGTGATCTACACCCATTCGCACAGCGACCACTTCGCCGGCGCCGGCGGGATCGTCTCGCAGGCCGACGTCGCCGCCGGAAAGGTGCAAGTGATCGCGCCGAAGGGGTTCGTTGAGGAGGTCGTGAGCGAGTGGGTGATCGCGGGACCCGCGATGGGCCGACGCGCGATGTATCAGTTCGGCTACTTCCTCCCCCGTGGTCCGACCGGCCATGTCGGCATGGGCATGGGCGTCGCGATCGCCGCCGGCCAGCAGACGTTCATCGCACCGACGCGCGAAATCACGGCGACCGGCGAGCGCGTCTCCATCGACGGCGTCGAACTGGTGTTTCAACTCACGCCCGACGCCGAAGCGCCGGCGGAAATGGCCTTCTACATTCCGTCGCTCAAGGCGCTCTGCACGGCCGAGATCGCAACCTCCACCCTGCACAATGTCCAGACGCTGCGCGGCGCGAAGGTGCGCGACGCCAAGGCCTGGGCCGACTATCTTACGGAGCAATTGCGGCTTTGGGGCGAGACCGCGGATCTGCAGTTCGCATCCCACCACTGGCCCCAGTACGGCGGCGATGCAGTGCGCACGTATCTTTCGCATCAGCGCGACGCTTACAAATTCATCCACGACCAGAGCGTGCGGATGATGAATGGCGGCGCGACGCCGCTGGAGATCGCAGAGACCCTGGAGCTGCCCCCGGCGCTCCAAGCCGATTGGTCCGTGCGCGGATTCTACGGCACAGTCAGTCACAATGCGAAGGCGATCTACGACCGTTACATGGGTTGGTATGACGGGGTCCCGGCGCGTCTCAACCCGCACCCGCCCGTGGAGCAGGCCAAGCGCATGGTCGCGACGATGGGCGGAACGCGTAAGGTTTTGGATGCGGCGCGAAAGGCCTTCGCGGACGGAGATTATCGCTGGTCCGCGGAACTCGCGAACTACGCCGTTTTCGCCGGCCCCAAGAACCAGGCCGCACGATCGCTGCTCGCCGACAGCTACGAGCAGATGGGATACCAGTCCGAGAGCGCGATCTGGCGCAACATCTACCTGACCGGAGCCCGCGAACTCCGCCAAGGCGGCCCGGACCTGATCGGCGCAGGCTCGGGTCCCTCCTATCTCCTGACCGCGACGCCATTCGACGTCTTCCTCGACATGATCGCAACGCGGCTGGTTCCCGAGCGGGCCGGCGATGCGCGCCTCGCCTTCAGGCTGACCGAAGCCGGTTCGGGCGTCTCTCATCTCGTGCGCGTCGAGAATGCCGTTCTGGTGCACGAAACCGGGCGCAGCAGCAGCCGCGACGCACCCACCCTCACTGCGCAGAAGCCGATCCTGCTGGCGATCCTCCTCGGCCGCCTGTCGCTCGCCGACGCGATCCGTTCCGGTCAGGCGAAACTCGAGGGTGAGCCCGCAAACATTGATCGGTTCGTCGCGCTTCTCGATCACCCGAGCCTGGACTTCGCCATTATCGAACCCTGAGCCGCAGATCGCCGCTGGAGCCAAAGGAATGCCGCAGATCACTGTGACCGACATTGACGGAACCCGCCGCGTAATCGCCGCACCCGAAGGGGCGAGCGCGATGGAAGCGTTGCGCGCCGCTGGCGTCAATTCGATTGCCGCGGTGTGCGGCGGTCAGTGTTCATGCGCCACTTGTCATGTGCACGTCGATGCGGGCTGGGCCGCTAAATTGCCTCCGCCAGGAGAGTTCGAGGTCGAGCTGATTTCTTTCCTCGACAGCTATGATCCGGAGCGCTCACGCCTTTCTTGCCAGATCAAAATGACCGCGGCGCTCGACGGGCTCGCGCTCGACGTCGCCCCCAGCGAATGAATGGGAGTCCCCATGCGCTTTGATGGAAAGAAGGTCCTGGTGACGGGCGCGGCCTCCGGCATCGGGCGCGCGGTTGCACAGCGGTTCGCACGCGAAGGCGCATCGGTCGTTGCAGCCGACGTCAACCTCCCCGAAGCCGAGGCCGCGCTGCGTGACCTGCCCGGCGCGCATCGCTGCGTGGCGTTCGACGCGGGCGATCCGGACTCTTGCCGCGCCGCGGTGGCGACCGCCGCCGAGAACGGTGGACTCGACGTGGTGTGCAACATCGCCGGCATCCTGGACTGGGGTCCGACGCTCGACTTCGATGAGGCGCGGTTCGCGCGCGTAGTCGCCGTCGACCTCCTCGGCGTTTATGCGGTCACGCGCGCCGCGCTGCCGTTCCTGATCCCGGTCAAGGGCGCGATCGTCAACATGGCGTCGACCGCCGGCCTGACCGGCCTGCCCTATAGCGCTGCGTATGCGGCGGCGAAGCATGGCGTCGTTGGGCTGACGAAATCGCTCGCCATCGAGTTCGCCGCGGCGGGCGTGCGGATCAACGCCGTTTGCCCCGGCCAGGTCGATACGCCGATGACCCGGAGGCGCCCGCCGAGCGGCGAGATGAATTGGGACCTCGTGATGCGCAATGTGCCCAAGCTCGCGGACGGAATTTCTTCGCCCGACGATATCGCAAATGCGGTTCTGTTCCTGGCCAGCGCCGAGGCGCGCACGATCACCGGAGCGGTTCTCGCCGTCGACGGCGCACAAGTCGCCGGCTAGTCCGGCGACGCGTCAGACGAAAAAGTCGCCGTTCTCGCCACCGAGCATGACCGATCCGAAATTGCGCGCGAACCCAACCGGATTATTCGCGACGTGTGCGCGCGTCATGTGGATGTCGTGCCAGATCTTCTGGATTTCCGATCCCTCATAGACGCTGCGCCCGCCGGCGACGTCGAACAGGAGATCGATGGCGCGGATCATCTTTTCGCTGACGATCGAAGCCTGGTACCGGTAGCGCACCCGATCCGCGATCGGCGTCGGCCGGCCGGCACGGGCGTCGGCGACGAGGCGGTCGAAATTGCGGTACATGATCGCTTCGGCCTCATCGACCATGTTGGCGACTTCTGCGAGCCGTCGTGTGATGTCGGCGTCGCCGCGCAGCTTCGTGGGGTCGCTGCTCGAACCGGCCGAATTGTCCATGAACAACCCGAGCGCGCGCTTGACGGCGCCAATCGTGGGCGTCGAGACGATGCGGATAAAGATCTGGGCCCAGGAGATGTTGTAGATCGGATCTTCCTGAGAATGAACGCCATTGAAGCCGTCCATCTGCTTGTGCGTCCGGTAATGCGGGACGAATACGGGCTCATCGATGACGATGTCGTTCGAGCCGGTGCCTTGCAGCCCCATCGAGAACCAGGTGTCGTCGATCTTATAATCCGCACGCGGAACGAGGAACGTGCGGTACCCTTCGCCGGGGACGACGCCGCCGAGCAAAGCCCAGGTGCAATGGTCGCAACCTGAGCTCCAGCCCCAGCGACCCGACAGCATCAGGCCGTCGCGGCCCGGCGCCTCGGCGACGCGCGCGCCGATCGGGTTGTAGGAGCTGGAAACGCGCGTATCGGGATCGGTCTCATAAACGTCGAGCTGCGCGCGCTCGTCCATCAAAGCGATCTGATAGGCATGGCAAGCGATGATGCCGGCCACCCAGCCGGCGCTCATGTCGGCTTCGGCGAGCTGAATCTGAACGCGGAAGAAGTCCTGCGGATCAAGCGCGAGACCGCCGAGCCGCTCGGGAAGGAAGGCGCGGAAAAGGCCGCGTTCGGACAGAGCGCGCACAGTTTCGGGAGCAAGACGGCGCGCCTTGCGGCTCGCGTCGGCGCGTGCACGGACGTCGGCGAGAATTGGAGTGACGTCGATACCGCGGGCGGTGGGCCGTTCGAGGACTGCAAGCTTGTTCATCGGCGGGCCCTTTGGTCTACCATTGCTTTGGAGCTTACAACGTTTGCGCAAAAAGATAAGACGATTTTTTCGCAAACGTGGGGCACCTGCGCGCTTTTGCAGCGCTTGTCGCAGTCGCGGCGGATCAGCGGAACGCGTAACGGACCGGGAACCGCTTCAAGCCCCCGGTATGGTTGGTGCGCACCCACTCAGCCTCGCCCGCTGGCTCGATCCACTCGAACCGGGCGGCGAACTCGCGCAAAAAGGCCTCGAGCTCCATCTCCGCGAGCACCCGACCAAGGCAATGGTGGGGTCCGAAACCGAAACCGAGGTGGCGGTTGGGCGCGCGCAAAACCCGGAACGCGTCTGCTTCTTCGAACGCCTCCTCGTCGCGGTTGCCGGAGAGGTACATGAGCGTTACGGCCTCGCCCTTGGCGATCTTGACGCCGCGGATCTCATGGTCGGCCACAGCCGTCCGGACGAAGTGACGCACGGGCGTAGCCCAGCGGAAAAATTCGTCGGACGCGGTGCGCGCCGCATCGGGCTCCGACTTCAGCAGAGCCTGCTGGTCGGGACGACGCGCAAGCGCCAGCATACCGACCGAGAGCGAGGCGCTCGTCGTGTCGTGTCCGGCAGCCGCCAGCAGCATGCCGTATGACAACGCGTCGATGTCGCGGATAGGTTCACCGTCGATCTGGGCGTTCGCGATGACGCTCATCAGATCGTCGCGCGGCGCGCGGCGCCGCTCGGCGACGATGCCGGACAGGTAGGCGAAGAATTCCTGCGCCGCCTCGACGCCGTAATCCCCCTTCTCCACGCGTTCCGGGTCTTGGGCGCCGAACAGAGACTGCGTAAGCCGCAGGACAAGACCCACGTCCTCGTCCGGCAGCCCCAGGATCGAGGTGATCATGACCAGCGGATAGTGGACGGCGATGTCTTCCGCGAAATCGCAGGCGCCGCCGAGATCTTCCAACTTGTCGACATACTCACGCGCCAATGCCGCCATGCGCATGCGCAGCTTCTCGAGCGCGGGGCCGTTGAACCAGACTTGGGTGATCTGGCGGAACTTGCGGTGGTCGGGCTCGTCCATATCGAGAAGCGTACGAACCAACCCGGTGCGCGATCCGAATGTCTCGATCGTTTTGCGCTCGAACGCCTCCGGAAGGAGAGTCAGGCGCGGCTCGTTGATGAAGACCTTACCGAGCCGCTCGATCTCCATGATGTCGGCGTGCTTGAGGATCGCCCAGAACGGTGCGTACGGCTCCTGCTCGACCCACGCGACCGGCGTCTCGTTCCGCACGCGACGGAGGTTGTCCGCGATCAGTGTTTCGTTCGCGTAGGCGTCGGGTGACGAGATGTCGATCGTCGTTGTTGGGCGCGTCATGGGAAAATCCATTCAGTCACTGCGCAGCGGACGATGTGACGCGAACGATCGGCGGCAAGGCATATCGTCCGTCGAGCGCCTCCTTGCGCGGCATGTAAAGTCGGGCCACGAGAACGAACGGACCTGGTGGGATCGGCAGCCAATTGGAGGCCGCGCGGCCCGGGTTTGCGGCCGAAAGAACGATCCGCAGCGCGCCATCCTTGTCGAACTTCAGGCCTTTCGTGCGATCGCCGATCGCGTACCGGCGGATCGGGTTGTCCGTGAGAGTGAAGCCTGGAGCGGCATAGGGCGTCAGCGACCAGAAGGCGTCGACGGGCGGCAGCTGACCCTTGGGAAACACGATTTCATACGTGTTCGCGCCGGTGAGCGCCGCGCCATCCCGGTCGCGGACCGCGGCCGGATAGATCGCCTCCTCCGGCGCGTTGACATAGCCGCCGCGCGCAACCGACGCCCGCAGGAGATAGTCCGAACCCGGATCGCCTATCCTGGAATTGAGCATCCAACCGTTCGTGGCCGACGTGGGGCGCCAGCCGACCTTGTCGATGACGCCGCCGCCCACTTGCGCGGCGCAGACCAAGCCCGCCCGCGCGGCGGTTGAAAGCCGCGCGGCATCGAACGACGACGCGGGACCGAGGCCGATCTGGTCGAGCTGGGTGATAAAGGCCCGCTCCTCGGGCTGGATCGAAACGTCCTTCAGCGCTCTGTTCAGCGTCGCAAACCATTCCAGGCCTGCGGGCCGCTCAGCGCGCGGACCTTCGGTGACCGGACCCGCCGGCGGAACCGGAGCGTCGATGCGGAATTTGCGCGCGAGATCTATGGCGCGCGCCTCGTCGGCTTCATCGGCGACGTACATGCGGCCAAGCGCCCAGACGTAACGCGAGCGCATGGAGACCACGACGCGTTGCTCACCGGACGCCACAGGCGCGCCTTCGCGCACCAAAACGACGTCGCGGGCGGCTGAACCGGTCGTGCGCAGGCCGACATGCGTTGGCCGCCCGAACATGTCGGTGAGCGCAATGGTGTAGTAGCGGCCGGCGGCATCCGGAAGGCGCAGGACGACGGGACCAGCGCCAAGATCGATCCAGCCGCTGAAATAGATCGTGTCGGAATTGGGCGCGCGCAGCGCCCCCTGCGTAGACGGCGTCAGCCGATGCGGATAGACGGCAAACGCATTGACCGGCGCCGCGATCGGCTGCGTCGGGCTGATGCGGCGCGTCTCGTTGCGCATCTGCACGGCCAGATCGACGAGCGGATATCCATAGACATAGGCCTGCAGACCGACGCTGTAGGCCCAAGCGGTCTCCGGATCGGTTTCGACCCGCGAACAGGCGTCTTCCTCGGCGCGCGCTGACTGGGCGAACCCGACGAGCACAACCGCAAGCGCGCAGAACGCGGCGGCTGCCGTAGCGCCAAAGGCCCGCCGCCCGACGCCGAGCCGCGTCACGCCACTTCGGCCCACGGCGCACTTGACGTGCCGCGCGTCACGACCGTGCCGTTCACGCGCGACTGGAATTCGCGGGCGCGGGCGAGCGGATTGAAGAATTGCTGATACCAGATGCGAACCTTTGCGAACGGACCATCCCCGACCACCTGCAGCGGCTGCAGGCAGGGCCGCTTGTTCGCCCAGATCTCGAAGTCCTGCGCGAACGCGAGGCGGCTTGATTCCTGGTAGGCGCGCGCGTTCGCGACATCCTCTTCCGTCGCGACCTCATTCGGAGAGCACACGTGCAATCCGTGCCAGACCTTCACGACGCCGTCGTCGACAGGCGTGTGGCAGATCAGGATGACGGAGCTCTGCTCGCCTACCATGCGCGACTGGAGAATGCCGGGTCCGGTGTACCAGGTGTCGTTGGTCATCGGCCCGTCCGAAGACGTCAGCGTGCGATGTCCGGCGGAAAGAAGCTGGCGAAGCACGTGATCGTCGAACGTATTCTCGAAAGACACCATGTCCTTGCTGCCATGGACCGGCACGAGGTGCGCCTTGTCGGCCATGTTGTCGACGATCTCCTGCGGGTGACAGGCGAGCAGCCCGAGCTGGTCGATTTTCCACTGAACCCAGCGCGGATTATCCCAGTTCTCGAACGGCGGCAGATCGTAATGCGGCGCGGCGCCTTCCGCATCGTGCCACATCCAGATGCAGCCGGCCCGCTCCTGCACGGTCCAGGTTCTCAGGCACGCCGCCTTGGGAATAGGCGCCGGGGAATAGGGAATGTCGTCGCAACGGCCGTCGGGCCCGAAACGCCACCCATGGTAGGGGCAGCGGATCGAGTCGCCTTCGATGTGCTCGTCGTCGCGGACGAGATACGAGGTCGAATTGCGCGCGAGATGCGTGCCCATATGCGGGCAATAGGCTTCGGCCAGGACGAGGCGGCCGCTGCGGCCGCGATAGAGGACCATATCCTCGCCGAAGAAACGCACGGCCAGCGGGGCGGCGCCCAGCTCGTCGGCGGCGGCGATCATGAACCAGCCCCGCGGGTAGGTGAATTCGCCCAGTCCGTATTCCGCTGTGGTCGCCATCTCAGCCTCCCATTTTTGGGAAGTGTACGTGGCCATCGATGAAACGCAACTAAAACGACGCGATATAGTGCGCACGCCACCGTCGGCGCTGCTTTTGCGTAACGGTTAGATATTTCGATTACGCAGTTTCGCCGCCCTCGACGACATCCAGGCTCGGATCCGCCTCGGTGATGCGCGCGATGCGGACGTCATACTTGACGGCCTTGACGGAGATCGACGTTTCGACGTGGTGGACGCCCCCGATCGCCAGGATGCGTTCGGACGCCAACTCGTGAAGCTCATCCAGTTCGCGGAATACGCTGATCGCGACGACGTTGAACCGGCCCAACGTCACCAATACGCAATTGACGGTCGGCAGGTCGGCGATTTCGCGTGCGATTCTCGATATCTGGTCGACGTCGGCCTGAACGCCCACGAAGGCGAGACGCGCCCGCTCGAGATCGAAACTGGTGATCGCCGTGAAGGCGATCATGCGGTCCTGCTGCAGTCGGCGTATGCGGCCGCGCACGGTGCCCTCGGTGACCCCGAGATCCGCTGCGATCTTGCGATTGCTGACCCGCGCATCGCGGGAAAGAATTTCGATCAATTGCTGGTCGAGTTCGTCGATCTGCACGCCCGGAGGGATCATACGCGCGCCTCGATGGGAGCGACATTGAACCTGTACTTGACGACATCAAGGGCGATCGAGGGCGTCATCGATCTGATGCCGCGGATTTTCGAGAACTTGGTGAGCACGAGGTCCGGCAGCTCGCTGAAATCGCGCAGCGTGACGAGCAGGTCGATGTCGTAGCGGCCGGTCACGAGGTGGGCGGCGAACACTTCAGGGAAGGCCGCGAGTTCGTGTGCGACCTCAGAGGCCGCGCGGCCCTCGACTTCGATGGCGACGGTGATCAGGTGATGCAAGCCATGGGCGGCGAAATCGGAGACCGCCACGACCCGCAGCTTCCCGCCGTCCTCCATCCGCTTGATCCGCATGGAGACCGTGGCCGCCGCGAGGCCGAGCTTGTCGGCGATCTGCTGGTTGGTGGCGCGGCCGTTGACCCGCAACTCAGCGACGATGGACCGGTCGACGTCGTCGATCAGGAACTCATTGGACATGGACGGCGCGCCTCGCATTCATGACGCGCCAATGAACGCAAACTCTCCGTCTCGACAAGTGCGAAGGCGCGTCGTGCGCGGAGAAATCGCGGCTGCTCAAGGCGCTGGCGCAGCGCCCCAAAAGACCTCGCGGTCCTTGTCCAGGCTCCGGGCGGCGCGCCAGAGCAGGATCGAGCCCAGGAAGCCCGTAACGATCGTCGCGGACAGACCGACGCGCAACCCAAACGCGGCTGCGTTCACGCCCTGCCCGCCGCCGAAGAGCCCCTGCCCGACCGCCTCGCTCAAGGCCCCAGCCACCCATGGCCCGAATACGACGCCAACGAAGGAGGCGATCATCATCAGCGCTGCGGTGCCCGTTGCGCGAATGTCGGCGGGCAGAAGGTGTTGCATGGTGACGGTCACACCGATCGACCACCCGCCGCCGAACAGTCCGCCGAGCAGAGCAAGACCAAGCGCAAGCGATTGGCTTGGGGCCCAGGTCACGGCGAGGGTCACCGCACTCGCGGCGGCGAGGGCGATCGCGGCTAGCTGCAGCGGCGCGCGCAAAGAACGGCGGACCTGATGATCGGCGAGCGCGCCGAAGGCGAGCATGCCGGCCATGCCCGAGGCGCCGAACGCAAGGCCGAACAGCGCGGCGGCTGACTTGGCGTCGAGCGCGTAGGCGCGGGCGAAGAGCGTTGGACCCCACATCCCGAACGAGACGCCCGCGAGAAGACCAAACGCCATGCCCAGGGTGGCGAAGGTGAAGCAGCGACTGCGCGCGAACGCGTGCGCCAGCGCAAAAGCGCTGCGCCCCGCTTGAACGGCGGGACGCGCCCGCGGCGGATCGCGGACGATGAGCCACGCGAGCAAAGCTACGAAAATTCCGGGCGCGCCAACGACGAAAAAAGCAGTTCGCCAACCGGCGGTCTCGGCCAGCGCCGGCCCAGCAACGGTGCCGGCGATCTGGCCCACATAGACCGACAGCCCCAGAATCGCGAAAGCGCGCGTGCGCCGCTCCGGCGCGAAGTACTCGGCGACCAACGCGTAGGCCGGCGCGGAGAAGGCCGCTTCGCCAATCCCGACGCCGATGCGCGCCAACACCAGATGCCCGGCATTGTCGGCGAACCCCGAAAGGACCGTGAAGACGCTCCATATGATGCACCCGGTAGCGATCACGCCGATGCGCGACCACCGATCCGCGAGCCAGCCGAAGGGGACGGCGAGCGTCGTGTAGAGGACCGCGAACGCGGGCCCCATGAGCAAGCCGATATAGGAATCGCCGGTGCTGAAGTCCTTCTGGATGTGCGAAATCAGTCCCGAGATGAGATAGCGGTCGGCGTAGTTCAGCAGCGCGATCGCCAGAAGAAGGGCGAGCACGAGCCAAGCGTTCGGCAACGGTCTGGTCGAAGGGCTCATGCTGCGCTCTCCCTGGATCGCGCTCGCGATCCGCGCGTACTTAGTCGCGCATTTGTGCGCCGCCGTTGACGTGGAAAACTTGCCCGTTGATCCACGCGCCGTCATCAGACGCAAGGAAAGCGGCCATCGCCGCAATGTCGTCGGGCTCGCCAAGGCGACGATGCGGCAGGCGCTTACGCGCCGCCTCCACCTGCTCGTCGCTCATATGCTGCTTCACGGCTTCGGTGAGAACCACGCCTGGGGCGATGACATTGGCGCGCACGCCGTTGCGTCCCCAGCGGGTGGCGACGTGGCGCGCCAACGCATGAATGCCGTTCTTCGCCATCGGGTACGCGACCTGCCAGGGCGCTCCGCCGGAGGCGGCGCCCGAGCTCGTGTAGATCAACGCACCGCCGCCCCGTCGCAGCAGCGCCGGGAGCGCCGCCTGCGTGCAGATGAAATGGCTCCGCATATTGATGGAGATAGACCGGTCGAACGCTTCAAGCGGGCAATCGAGCGCGTCCACATCGCCCTGCGTACCGCCGGCGAGGTTGGCGTGAAAAAAATCGAGGCCGCCATATTCGCTTTCGGCGCGGGCGACGATTGCGGCGACCGATGGCGGCGACGTGCCGTCGACGTGCGCGGAGATCGCAACACCGCCGGCCGCGGAAATTTCCTTCGCCACGGCCTCGGCCCATTCCGCCTCGATATCGCCGACCACGACGCGCGCGCCCTCCTCCGCGAGGCGCTTTGCGGTCGCTGCGCCGATCCCGCGCCCGGCGCCGGCTACGATGCCGATTTTCCCCTGCAATCCACGCATACGATTAGCCCTTCGTGCTCAGGCGCCCGCGGAACCGGCGGCGCTGGGCTGCGCCCATTCGGCGTAAAACTGGCGGTAGTGATCGCGGAATTTGGCGATCGGCCCATCGCCGCCGCAAATGACGGGCGTTTCCAGGAAGCGCTGGCGATCCCAGATCACCTTGTCCTGGTCGAACTGCTTGCAGATGTCGCGGATGATGGCGCGGGCAAGCCCGGCGCTCTCGCCTTCGGCCTGGGTGCGCGGCTGCGTGTAGAGATGGCGCGCGTAGACCTTGTCCTTTTCCACCGGCGTCAGGCAGGCGATCAGGAGCGTCTCGCAGATGCCGGTGAAGCGCGTCCAGCTTTGCCCGGGCCCTGCGACGCCGTAGGCGATGCGTCCGTCGACCTCGCCCTTCGGCGTGCCCATCTTCGCATCGACATAGGCCGAGCGGTGCGTTCCGTTCCACTCGAAATTGTACTCCGGGAACGTTGCGGTGCCGTGCACATACTTGAAATGCGCGGCGTCGACGCCGTTTTCCGCCATGTTCTGCAGGTTGCCGTACACGTTCCATTCGAAGACGTCGTAGTCGGTCCAGTCCGGATCCGTGGTTTCCGGCAACACCTCAACGTCCCACTTCGGCGCCTCTCCAAGCGGGTGGTACCAGAACCAGATGATCCGATTGGCTTCGACCACCGGCCATTGGCGCTCGCATGGGCGGCGGACCTGCGGCGGAATCGTCTTCGAATACGGGATCTCGTGCACCACGCCCGATTCGTCGTAGCGCCAGGCGTGAAACGGGCACTCGAGGCGGTTGCCGGCGACCTTCCCGCCATGGCCCATGTGCGCCCCGAGATGGCGGCAGTACGCATCCAGCATACGCGCGCGCCCATCTTCGCCCCGCCAGATCACCAGATCCTGCGAGAAATAACGCAGCGGCTTGACCTCGCCGACCTGCAACTCGCGCGACAGCAAAGCGGGATACCAGCCATAAGGAAACGGAATGTCGAGGTTGCGCTCCTTCACGCTCGCCCGATTGGCGACGTCAGCCAAGCGCCAGGCCTTGAGGTCGTCGCCTTTCAGGGCTTTCAGCATCGCCCATACGGCGACAGGCGCGGTGCGGGCGTCGACGAGGGTCTGATCGTTCATCGGGTGGGTCCCCTTCAAAATTGGCTCAGAGCTTGAACACGCGGATCGCGTTCTCACGCAGGAATTTCGGCCAAACATGATCCTTGAATGGAACGTGCGGCATGTCTGCGAAGATCCGATCCAGGCTCAGGCCCATCGGGAAGTATCCAGCGTAAATGACCTTATCGGCGCCGCGCGAGTTTGCGTAGTCGATGATGGCTTTCGGATAGTGCTTTGGCGCGAAGGCGCTCGTGGAATAGTACAGGTTCGGGTACTTGATCATGAGCTTGACGGCGAGCGCCTCCCAGGGCTCCCCACCATGGCGCATGACGATCTTCAGGTCGGGGAAGAACCAGCACACCTCATCAAGGTGTTCGACCTTTTGCGGCTCGAGCGGGATGCGCGGACCTGGCACGCCCACGTTCAGGAGCACCGGCAAATCGAGGTCGACGGCGCAGGCGTAAAGCGGGAACATGTATTTGTGGTTGATCGCGACCTGCGGCACCGTGCCGGACGGGAACACGCTGAGCGCCTTCAGCCCGACCTTCTTATGCATCTTCCGGATTCGGCGGATCTCCTCCATGCCGCCGTTTGGGTCGCACGGCAGATCGAACACGAAGCGGTCGGGGAATTCCTTGATGATGCGCTTGGAGATCTTGTCGTCGTTGTAGCCGACGAGCGCACGCTCGATGTTGTGCTTGTCCATCTGCTCGACAGTCCAGGCGAGGAAGTCGGTGACGGTTTCCGCGCCCGGGATGCTCTTGAACATGTACTGCGCTGGCATCTGGAAAGCTTCGAGGCTCTCCTTGTCCTTGAGCAGCGGACGGAAATTGGCGAACCAAGCCGAGCGGTCCGCCGCGGTTGGCACGCCAAGCATGCAATCGATCACGCGAATGTCGGCGGGCATCGCCATCAAACTTCTCCGGTCGTCGCGGCCCAGGCGCCGCGCAGAGCAATTTTGTCGATCTTGCCCGTCGCTGTGCGGGGCAAAGGCGCTGAGGAGAACCGCACCTCTGTCGGCGTCTTGTAGGCGGCGAGCTGTGAAGCCACGTGATCGCGCAGCGTCGCCTCGTCAAGCCCGTCCGCGACGACCATGGCGACGAGACGCTCGCCCAGCCGTGCGTCCGGCAAACCGAAAGCCGCGCATTCCCGAACGGGACCAAGCAGCGACATCACGCGCTCCACCTCGGCGCAATAGATGTTCTCGCCGCCGGAGATCACCATGTCCTTCTTACGATCGACGATGTGGATGAAGCCGTCGTCGTCGACGAAGCCGACGTCGCCGGTGCGGAACCAGCCGTCGGAATCGAGCGCGGCGCGCGTTTCTTCCGGCCGGCCAAAATAGCCCTTCATCACCATCGGCCCGCGCACGCAGAGCTCGCCCACCGCCCCCGCCGCCTGCGGGACGCCATCTGGCGAAATCGTACGCACGTCGGCGAGCGCGAGAACGCGCCCCGCGCTCTGGGGTCGGGCCAGGAATTCCTCGCCGATGCTCATCGCGATGGGGCCAGCGGTCTCGGTGAGGCCGAAACCGGTGCCGATGAGCGCGCCGGGGAACGCGCTGGCGACTGCTTCGAGCAGATTGACGGGCAAAGCCTGCCCCCCGCTCGACACGTTGCGCAGCGAGGAGAGATCGGCGCCTTCGGTGCGCGCGGAATGGATCATGTCCCACAGCATCGTCGGAACGCCGGCGAGCATGGAAATGCGTTCGGCGGCGATCAGCTCGATCGCCCGCTGCGGCTCCCAGCGGGGCAGGATGACGATTTTCCCCCCCGACAGCATCTGCGACAAGAAGCCCGCGCCGAGGCCGGAAATGTGGAACAGCGGAAAGACCAGAAGCGCCGACCCTTGCGGGCGATGAGCCAGCAAGGTCGTCTCCGGAACGCCCAGCTTCTCGGCAGTCTGGCGCAATACAACGAGGCCGGACAATTGCGTGTACATCAGGCCGGTGATCAGGTTCTCGTGCGTCAGTTCCGCGCCCTTGGTGCGGCCGGTCGTGCCCGAGGTGAACAGGATCGCGCAGGTGTCCTGCGGGCCGGCGGACGATGCCGGCGCAGGCTCTCCGGAAAGCGGGAAATCATCAGGCGTCAGAATGCGGCCCTGATAGCCGGCTTCGCGCAACAGGCCGGCGCGCTTCTCGTCCGCCAGGATGAGGTCAACACCCCCCTCTTGCGCCTGTGTGTGCAAATCGTCCGCGGCGGAGCGGCTGTTGAGCAGAACCGCGACCGCGCCCGCGCGCTGAACGGCGAGGAACGCGATCACCCAGGCCGGCTGGTTCGACATCGCGATGCCGACATGAACGCCAGGCTTTACACCGAGCACGCCCGACAAGGCCTCGCCCCGCGCGAACGCCTCTGCGTAGGACAGACGATCGCCTTCAAACACCAGGAAATCGAGGTCCGCAAAGCGGCGTGCGGATTCGAGAAAGGCCCAGAGATTCGGCGGCGTTCGGGCGAAGGCGCGAAGGCCTTCGTTTCGCGCGACGATTTCGAACGGCGTGCCCGGTCCCGTCAATTCGGCGAGAATCGTGTGCGTGTCGATCACGAGTCCAGCTCCGCCCGCGTGCGCGCCCATCGATAATCCTGCTTGCCCGCCGGCGACCGGCGGACCTCGCCGACGACGATGATCGACTTGGGAATCTTGTACGCAGCGATGATCCCCTCAAGAGCGGCGCGCACCGCCGCCGTATCGGGCGCGTGCTCGCCTACCCGGGCAGAGATCAGACCGACGACCCGCTCTCCCCACCGCTGATCCGGCAAACCGACGACGACCGCGTCCTGCACGCCCGGCAAGGCGCGCAGCGCCTCCTCGACCTCTTCGGGATAGATCTTCTCGCCGCCGGAATTGATGCACGTCGAGCCGCGGCCGAAGACCGTGATCAGGCCATCTTCATCGAGCCGCGCCTCGTCGCCCGAGACGACCCAGACCCGACCATCGATCTTGCGGAACGTCTCGGCGGTTTTTTCCGGGTCTCCGAAATAGCCGATTGGCGTATAGCCGGACCGCGCCAGAGCGCCGAGTTCGCCGACCCGCGCCAGCCTGTCGCCGATCACCACGGTCTGCGCCGGGCCCGCGGGCAGGCGAAGCATCCCTTCCCCGCCGTCCTTCGCCATCCCGCTCACGCCGGTTTCGGACGATCCCATGCCGTCGGTCACGACTAGGTCCGGGACAAGCCGTGCAAAGGCCTCTTTGACATGGCGCGAAAACACGGCGCCGCCGGATCCGACGCTGCGCAGCGCATCGAGCCGCCAGCGGCCGGGATGAGCGGCGAGCGTATCCGCGAGCGGGATCGCCATGGCGTCGCCGACGAACTGCAAGATGTTGACGCCCTTGGCTTCAACGACATCCCAGACACGGGCGGCGTCGAACTTCGGGGACGCGTCCAACACGACGCTCAACCCGCCCAGAAGCGCGGACCAAACCGTCCAGAGCGCTGCGGCGTGCATCAGCGGCGCGACCGGGAACATGCGCAATTGCGGCCCCTCACGAGCGCGAATCGCGATGTCCTCCGGCGCGGAGATGGGACCGCTCGGATGGAAGTATCCGCCGCCGCCCGCGCAGGCGAACACGAAGGCCTGGTGCGGCCACATCACGCCCTTGGGCTTTCCGGTCGTGCCCCCGGTATAGGTCAGCAGGATGTCACGGCCGTCGCGCGGCGCACGGATTTCGGCAGGCGCCTCTCGCGCCATGGTCCGCAAATCATGGAACCCGCCGGACTTGGCCCCGACAGCGAACACGGCGCGGATCGTCGGCGCCCGCGGCCGAACGGCCATCATGGTCGGCGTGAACGCATCGTCATGAATGATCGCCGCCGCTTCCGCGTTCGAGAAGACGTGCGCCAGTTCATCGGCGCCGTAGCGATAGTTCACGTTGAACGGAACGAGGCGCGCCTTCGCGCAGGCGATGAACGCCTCGAGGTGCTCGGTGTGGTTCGTGAGGTAGAGGCCGACGCGATCGCCGGGAGCGAGGCCGTGGGCGTTGAGCGCCGCCGCGATTGCGGCGGTGCGCGCATCGAGTTCGGCGTAGGTGAGAACGTCATCGCCGCAGATCAGGGCGACCCTGTCGGGAACTGCGGCGGCCACGATCTCGAACAGGTCAGCGAGGTGGAATCCGGCTGCCATGGTCACCTTCGAAGTGCTTTCGCGCCCGGAGCGACGAGACGCCGCGCCGGAAATGTCGCGACCTCTCCCAAAAAAACGGGGGGCGAACCCGAAGGCCCGCCCCCGCCACTTGGGGAGGATTAGTACTTGACGGTCAACGCCACGCCGAACGTGCGCGGATCGGCGTAGTATCCGCCGGCAAAGCCGAGAGCGCCGAAATCGATGCCGCGCGCGAAGTCGTGCTCGTCGGTGAGGTTCTTGCCCCAAACCCGGAGCTCAGCCATGCCGCCGCCGACTGGGATCGATTCCAGAGCGAGTTGGGCGTCGATCAGCGATCGCGCGTCGCCCTTGAGCTGTTCGTTGAACGGCGCGCCGAGGATGTTCGCAAAGCTGTATTTGGGCGACTCGTAGGTGTAGCCGATCCGACCGCGCAGTTTCATGTCGCCCGCGCCGACCGGCATCACAGCGTTGACGCCGAAATTCGCGGTGTTTTTTGACGTGTAGCCGGACTTTGAAATCGAAGCGACGTTCACAACAGGCGCACCCGGCGCGCCCGAGGTCGGGATCAGCAACTCCTCAACGCTCGGATCGACGACGCCGATCGATCCGTCAACGGAAAGGATCGACGACAAGATCGCCTCACCCTCGATCTCGAAGCCCGTGTACCGGACCTCGCCGGCATTGACGATGCGCGAGCCGAACACACCGGTCGTAGCCGTGGCGACGGGAATGTTGACGGCGAAGTCCTTGTAGTCGTTCCAGTACGCGGCCGCGTTCAGGCGGAGGCGACGGTCGAACATCTGCGTCTTGATGCCCGCCTCGTAGGACGTCAGGCTTTCCGGCTGGAACGCCACCATGCGCGTGGTGCCTGCAAGCGGCGTGTCCTGCGAGTTGAAGCCGCCCGAGCGATAGCCGGTCGCCACCCGCAGATACCCGCTCACATCGTCGGTGAACGCATAGCGCGACATGAGGTTCCAGGTGGTCTTCTGGAACGAAGCGTCGCCGGTATCCGAAACGGCTGCGCGAACGGCGCCATTTTGCGCGCGCGTGATGTGCTTGCTGTCGTCGGTTGAGCGGATGCCCGCCGTCAAGCTGAGCTTGCCGTCCCGGCCCCCGACGTACCACGTGCCTTGCCCGTAGAACGCCTTCGACACCGAACTCACGCGATACTGGAGGACGCCGTTGGTGACGACCAGACGATAGCGCGCCGGGTTGGCCGCGGTGAAGCTTGGGCCAAGCGGGCCGAAGTTGCCGAGGAAGATCGAGTTCGTGTCGACGACGAAACCGGAATTCTGCGGGTTCACCTCGCCGCCGTATTCATGGAAGTAGAACGCGCCGGCGACCCAATCGAGATTGTCGGTCTTTCCCGAGAACTCGAATTCCTGGCTGATCTGCTCGTGATCACGGACGTTCGAGGTCGTGAACAGATCCTGCGTCGTCGAGGGAACCGGCGAAGAGGCGATGAAGCCGCGGGCCGCGGCCGGGATCGTCGGAATGAACGCGAGCAGGGAAGCGGGCATGCCGTTGAACAGCGTGGCCTGCGAGAAGAGCGGACCGCGGATGCCGCCAAGCCCGTCGAGGTCCGACCCGCGGGTGATGCTGTCCCACTTCCGGAAGCCGGTCGTCGACTTGAACTTGACCGGACCGAATTCCGTTTCGAACTGAAGGTTTTGCCCCTGGGACTCGTCGATCGCGAGGTCGTCGCTGTTCAGGCAGATCGTGTCGCGATAGGCCCGCGTCGGCGCGGCGAGCGCGGCGCACTGGGGCTGAAGGAACGTGGCGGCGGCGAGATACTGCCGCACCGGGGCCTGCTGCGTCAGCGGAATGGCGGGCTGGCCATTGACGACGAGCGGCGCCAGCGGCGTGCCGTCAGCGACGTTGGTCAGCTGGAAAGCGTAGTTCGTGCCGGTGACCTTCGACCAGTCATAGATGTAGCGCAGGCGCGTTTTCGGGCTGAAATCCAGCACGAACGCCGCGCGGAACGCATCCGCCTCGCGCGCGCCCGGATCCTTGTCCGAAGACGGCTCGAGAAGATTGTCGACAAAACCGTCGCGCTGAGAATGCGAGTAGCTGAGCGTAGATTTCAGGATGCCGACAGCGCCCGTGTCGACGAGAATCTTGGCGTTGCGCGAATTGAAATTTCCGGCGCCGACCGACGCGGTCGCGCCGAACTTGTCGGAAGGGTCACGCGAAACGAAGGCGATCGCTCCGCCCGTCGAGTTGCGGCCGAACAGCGTGCCCTGGGGACCCCGCAAAACCTCGACGCGCGCAAGGTCCATGACGTCCGTCGCGGCGGCAGCTGAACGCGCGATGTAGACGCCGTCGACGTAGACGGCGTTGGCGCTGTCGAGGCCAAAGCCCTCGCCCGCCGGGCTCGAAATGCCGCGCATCGAAATGACCGCCGCAGAATTGCTCGTCGTGCTCTGCACGGCCGTCACGTTGGGCGCGATCCCCGAAATATCGCGGACGTCGCGCACGTTGAGTTGCTCGAGCTTGACCGCGCCAATCGCGCTGACGGCCAGAGGAACTTCTTGAAGATTTTGAGACCGCTTCTGCGAGGTCACGAGAATCTCTTCAACTTGAGGCGTTCCCGCGGGCTCTGCCGCGGCTGCGGCGCCCGGGATGGCCAGGGCCAACGCGCCGAAACCGGCCGTGACGTGAAGCAGAATCTTGGTTTTGGCCGCCATGCTCGTTCCTCCCTTGCACCGCCGCGGACCTGTTTGCCGATCCGAAATCCAGCGTATTTTGGTTTTTTGTCGTTGAACTGCGTAATGCTTGTCAATGTTTTCTGCGAATATCCGCAGCCGATCGCGTGGATTTCGCCCGGACTGCGCGAAAGCGTGGCCAAAAGGTTACGCTTTTCGCAGCGCACCATCGCAGTTGCGGCGCCACTGGCAGCTCGGCGGAGTTCATTTGCCGGCATCGCGCAAAACACATGCCTGCGGGTCCACAGGCAGCGCAGATCGCTCTTCTGGCGTCCGATAGAGCGCCTTTTGCGTAGTTTTGGTTGCCACGCCCTCCGCACGCGCGCAGCCTTCGTCAGTCAAGCGGGAGCAGCGACATGTTCGACCTGACAGGCAAGGTTGCGCTGGTGACGGGCGCGGGCCAGGGCATGGGACTTGGCATCGCGCGCGCACTGGCGCGCCAAGGCGCGGCCGTTGCGGTCAACGACATTGTGTCCGAACGCGCAACGGCGGCGGCCGCCAAAATGGACGGCGCGCGCGTCATTGCCGCGCCGGGCGACGTCACCGCCCCGGACGACCGCGCCTCCATGTTCGAAACCGTCCGCGCAGCCTTCGGCGCCGTCGACATCCTGGTGAACAATGCAGGCGTGATCACAGGCGGAATGCCCATCCGGAAGTTCGAAACGCTCGATGAAGCGGATTTCCGCGCGCAGATCGACCTCAACTATCTCGCCGTTGCAGGCATGACGCGCCTCGCGCTGCCGCACATGCGGGCGGCGCGCTGGGGCCGCATCATCAACATCACTTCTGAGAGCTGGCGACTCGGGCTGGACTTCGGACTCACGCACTACGCCAGCGCGAAAGCGGCCATGGTCGGCTTCACCCGGATGGCGTCGCGCGAGTTCGGCCCGGACGGCGTCACGATCAACGCGATCTCGCTCGGGACCATGAACAATTTCGACGATTTCAGCGGCATCGCCGAGCGCTCGACCGCCGTCGGCCGCGCCGGAACTCCGGACGACGTGGGCGCCCTCGCCGTCTATCTCGCCTCGGTCGAAGCGAGCTGGATCACCGGTCAGGTGATCGCGCTCAACGGCGGGTCAAACGTCAGCTGAGCGGTCAATACACCGCCGCTGGATTTGGCTGCGGCGGCGCGCCGAGCATGTCCCGATAGGACGGAGGCTCTTTGCCGCGATCCTTGATCGCATAGCGCGGGGCGATCTCTGCGCCGATCAGGACGCGTCCGGACAGATCATCCCCAGCCGGATCGGCGGCGATCGCCCAGAGGATGTCGGCGGTGAACTCGGGATTCTCCGCGACAGCGAGAAAGCCCTCGTATTGTTCGGGATTGGTGTCGCGCGCGATCAAAGATCGCTCCGTCACCAGCGGGCCCATCCAGATAGACACCGAACGCACGCCCGTGCCGCGCAGGTCGTGCTCCATGTCATGGGCGAACTTGTCGATCCCTGCCTTCTGCGCCCCATAGGCCGGCCCGTGCATGTAGCAACTGGCGCCGAACGAAGAGCCGAACGCGATCAGGCCGGAGCGCTGCGGAACCATCATTCGAGCGGCGTGCCAGCTCGCGATGTAGGCCGAGCGCAGGCCGACGTCGAGAATTCGAACCGCATCGAGTTCCTTCTCCCAGAACGGCTTCTTTTCGATGAGCTGGTGGTGAATGTAGGTGGCGTTGTTGAAGAGGATGTCGAGCCGGCCTGAGCGATCGGCGATCTCGCGGAACAGGGCCGCGGTCTGGGCGTCGTCGGCGTGGTCGCAATAGATCGGTATGCCCGAGCCGCCCGCGGCCGTGACGTCGGCCGCAGCCTCCTCGACGGTGCCGGGCAGGACGCTGCCGTCCCACCCTTTTGCGTCGCCCGGCGTGCGCGTGCGGCCGGTGACGTAAACGGTCATGCCTTTCGCGCCGAGCCCGCGCGCCACGCCGCGCCCTGCCCCGCGGCTCGCGCCGGTGACCAGCGCCACTTGAGGTTCGCTCATCTTTCCCTCCCTGACCGGTCTTGCGCCGGATCTCAGTCGAAATTCGCCTGCCCGCCATCAAGCGGAATCGTCGCCCCCGTGAGGTAGCCGAGATCGGGTCCGCAGAGAGACACGACGGCGCGGCCGATGTCGTTTTCGCATGACCCGATCCGCCGCAGGGGGATCGTTTTGAAAAAGTCTTCCGCCTCTTTCGGATGCGCGCCGATCCACCATTTGAGACCGGGCGAATCCGCATGGGGCGCGATCGACAGAACGCGGATGCCGTCAGGGCCCCATTCAGAGGCGGCGGCGCGAGTCAGCGCGCGCATCGCCTGTTTGACGGCGGCGTAGCAGCCGTAGCGCGCCATGTCCCAGCGGACGCCTGCAGACGATGCGAGATTGAAGATGACGCCGCCGCCGCGCGCCGCCATCAGCGGACGGACGAGCTTCATCAAACGGAAGGCGGCCAACGGCCCTGACTGGAAGCCACGCAGGAACGCCTCGTCCTCGACGTCTGCAAGGGCGCCGAGCGGCACTTCCTGGGCGTTGTTGACCAGCACGTCGACACTGCCGAACGCATCGACGGCAGCCTTCACCAGGGCGTCGAGATCGGCGGCTTGGTTTACGTCGGCGACGACGGCCAGGGCGCGACCGCCCGCCGCTTCGATCACCGCCTGCGCCGCCTCCAACTTCGCCAGGGTGCGCCCCGCCAGCACGACGTTTGCGCCCGCGCCGGCCAGCGCCTGGGCGATGCCGAGACCGACGCCTTGACCGGCCCCCGTGACGATGGCCGTCGAACCCTGCAGTGAAAAGGCCATCCTCGCCCCCGTATTCGTAACGCTATCGTTCTTTTTTTACGCATTGCAATGGCTAGACGCCATTTGAAATACGATCTGCGTGCGTTACAGGTAGGAAAACACAAGGAGGAGGGCATGTCCGAGGCCCCGTCAGCGCTGTTTTCCCCGCTTCGCGTCGGGCCGCTCACGTTGCGCAACCGGTTCATCAAGGCCGCGACGAACGAAGGCATGGCCAAGCGCGGCCAGGTGACGAAGGGCCTTGCGCTGTTCCACGAGCGGATTGCGGAGGGCGGCGCGGCCCTTTCCACGCTCGCCTATTGCGCCACCAGCCCGGACGGCAGGACCTTCCCGGACCAGGTTAGCATGAGCGAGGACGCGGTGACGGACCTGCGCGCGCTAACCGGCGGCGTGCATCGCCATGGCGCGGCGGCCTGCGCGCAACTCACCCATGCTGGATGCTTCACCTACCTGCCACCCGCCCTCATGCGCGACCCGGTTCCGCTGAGCTCCAGCGGCGGGTTCAACAAGGTTGGCGTGCTGAGCGGGCGCTGGATGAAGAAGGCCATGTCGACCGAAGACATGACGCGGATGACGGACGAATTCGTCCGCGCTGCGCAGCTTGCGCGCGAGAGCGGGTTCGACGCCGTAGAGCTGCATATGGGCCACGGCTACCTGCTCAGCCAGTTCGTCTCTCGTCTCTACAATCATCGCCGCGACGCCTATGGCGGCCCGATCGCGCGGCGCATGCGCTTTCCGAACGAGGTGCTCGCAAAGGTGCTCGACTCCGTCGGTAAGGACATGGCGGTGATCGTGAAGTTCTCGATGACCGACGCCGCGCCCGGCGGCAACCGGATCGAGGATGGTCTGGAAATCGCCCGCACGATCGAGCGCGCGGGCGCGCACATGGCTGTACTGTCCAACGGGATGAACGTTGAATCGGTGACGGCGATGTTCGGCGCGCCGCTCCCGACGCCGGACTATTCCAAGATCCAGAACAAGATCGTCGCACTCGGTCTGCGCTGGCAGAAGCTGACCGCGCCCAAGCTTGGGCCATTTCGCGAATCCTATCTGCGCGAAAACGCGCTCGCGATACGCAAGGCGGTCGCTATGCCGCTCGCCTATATCGGAGGGGTCCAGTCACGCGCCGCCGCCGAGCAGGCCCTGGCGGACGGCTTTGAGGCGATCGCGCTCGGCCGCGCGCTGGTCCACGATCCAGCATTCGTGCGCAAGCTGGAATCTGGCGCCGTCGCGAAATCGGGCTGCACTGCATGCAACCAGTGCGTGACGATGATGTACTCGCCGGGCGGAACGGCCTGCGTGATGGGTAAGGGAATGGATCCCAAACTGAACAAAATCCGCGCGGGAGCAATGGAATGATCGAATCTTTCGAAGGCCGCGTCGCCATCGTTACGGGCGGCAGCGAAGGGATCGGCCGCGCGACGGCGCTCGCGATCGCGCGACGCGGCGCGAAGGTGGTGATCTGCGCCCGCAAAGCGGCGATGCTCGAGGAAGCGCGCGCCGAGATCGCCGCGGCGGGGGGCGACGTCGAGGCGGTTTCGCTCGACGTGTCCGACAGCGACGCGTTCATTGCGCTGGTCAAGGACGTGGCGGCGCGATGCGGGCGGCTCGACATGCTGGTCAACAACGCCATGTCCGTGACGTACGCGCCGATCGCGAAACTTAGCCTGGACGCCTGGCGGCGGGACTTCGCCGTCAACGCCGAAGCCGTCTATGTCGGCACGCGCGCCGCGATGGGCGTAATGGCGAAGCAGCGCAAAGGCTCGATCGTCAATATTGCGTCGACGTGCGGACTTCGCGCCGCGCCCGCACTGGCGAGCTATTCCGCGTCGAAGGCCGCGCTCATTCAATTCAGCGCCGTCGCTGCGATGGAAGGCGCGCCGCTCGGCGTACGCGTCAACGTCGTAGCGCCCGGCCAAGTCGACACGGCCCAGACCATCCAGTTCGCGAAAGCCGCGCCCGAGACCGCCAAGCGCACCGCGGACGCGATCCCGATGCTGCGTTCGGGTTTGCCGGACGAGCTCGCCGCGCCGATCGTGTTTCTGCTGTCGGACGCGGCGTCGTACATCACCGGCGTGACGCTGCCAGTCGACGGCGGCAAGAACGCCCAACTTTACCTTCCGGCGTGAGGAGATCGCCTTGAGCGCTTCTTGGGACAAAGAAACCGACGTCCTCGTCGTCGGCTCCGGCGCCGGAGGGCTCATCGGCGCGCTGTTCGCCGCCCATCAGCGCGCCGACGTGCTGATCGTGGAGAAGGCGCCGGAATGGGGAGGAAGTTCAGCTGCCTCCGGCGGAGGGATCTGGATCCCGTGCAGCGATCAGGCGAAAGCGGCAGGCCGCACGGATAGCGCCGATGAGGCGTTCGGCTATGTGCGCCAGCTTTCCGCGCCAAACGTCCCGGATGCGCTGATCCGCGCCTTCGTTGAGGGCGCACCCGAAATGCTGCGTTGGATGACCGACAACACGATCATCGAATACGAAGCTCTTCCGTATCCGGACTATCACGCCGACGAGCCCGGCGGGAAGGACGGCTTCCGCACCCATATGCCGAAAGCGATCGACGGCAGGAAGCTGGGCTGGGACGTACAATCGCTCAGGCCCGCCTCCCCGGCCGCTTGCCTTTTCGGCAAGATCAATTGGAACTTCACCGAAACCTACATGCTGCTGTTTCGCCCTCCGGGCTGGCAGCTCGGCCTCGCGAAGATGCTTTGGCGCTATTATGGCGACGTCGCCCAGCGCCTGACCTCCGATAAGGACCGCTATCTCACGCTCGGGAACGCGCTGATGGGCGGCCTGCGCATGGCGCTCAACGAGAAGAAAGTTCCGCTCTGGCTCGAAGCGCCGCTCGAGAGTCTCGTGGTGGAAAATGGGCGTGTCGTGGGCGCGTGCGTCCGCCACCGCGGCCAGACGATTCGGATCGGCGCGCGCAAAGGCGTGCTGCTTGCCGCCGGCGGGTTTGAACAGTCCAATGCGCTGCGCGCCGAGCACCTCGCGCTGCCGCAACCGGAACGCAGCGGCGGCCAGACCGGCAATACCGGCGAAGCGATGATGATCGCCCGCGGCGCCGGAGCGGCCGTGCGCAACATGCACTCGACGTGGTCGGCGCCCGTATTCTGCGTGCCCGGCGAGGATCGCGCACGCCTGTGCACGATCGAACGCGCCCTCCCGGGCTGCATCATGGTGAACCAAGCCGGCGAGCGCTATCTCAACGAGGCCGCTTCCTACCATATCGTCGGGCGCCAGATGATCGAACGTTCGCGCCCAGGCGCCGAGACCGATCCGAGCTGGATGATTTTCGACGCGACGTTCCGGCACAAGTACCCGATGGGCCCCCTCCTGCCGCTCCTGCCGGACTGGGCGCATCCGGCTGCCGTGCGCAGAATCCTGAAAACCGCAGATTCGATCGAAGGTCTCGCTGCGGCGATCGGGGCTCCGGCCGAGAAGCTCGCCGCCACGGTGCGCCGCTTCAACGAATACGCCGCCCGCGGCGAAGATCCGGATTTTCACCGCGGCGAAGCGACCTACGACAAGCTCTACGGCGACGCGCGCACGACGCCCAATCCCTGCCTTGCGCCCATCCTGAAGGGCCCGTTCTACGCGTTCCCGATCTATCCCGGCGACATCGGCACCAATGGCGGCCTCGTCACCGACAGCCTCGGGCGTGTGGTTGACGAAGCCGGCGCGCCGATCGCCGGGCTTTATGCCGCAGGCAACACGGCGTCGTCCGTCATGGGCGAAAGCTATCCGGGCGCCGGCTCCACGATCGGGCCCGCATTGACGTTCGGCTATCTCGCAGCCCGCTCGATGACCGGCGCGAACTAAGCCCGAACTTCGCTCAGTCGGCGCGGACCTTCACCTTCGGAGGCGCCGCGCCGCGGCGCATCGTGCCAATGAAGGCGTCGAGCGGCGCCGGCTCGGGAACGGGCCCCAGCGCATCGCCTTCGCGCGCCCAGAATTCGGCGAAGCTCGGAAACAGCGCGTGGAAATTGCCCTCACGCCACTCCGTCCCCGGCCAGCGCATTTTTTCGGCCCCGATCGGCGGCTTGTTGAGGTCCGTTGCGTACCAATAGAGCGGCAGGCGGCGCGCGAAATGCCAGCGTCCTTCAATACGGACGTAGTCGTCCGCATACATCATTTGCATGATGACCCATTCGTCGCCGGTCTCGTGCTCGTTTTTCGAATAGACGATGCCGTGGGCATGATCGGGGTCATCGAACTCGATGATCTGGCCGCCGATGTGGTGCGAGGTGCCGGTGAACGGCGAGCGCAACGTTTGGTCCATGTAAGCGCGCAGCGCCGCACGCCCGCTCTCTCCCTTGCCAACACGCACATCAGGAGTGAACAGGCCGACCATTGCGTCCATGTCGCGCATGTCGAGCGCCAGGGCGTACTTCGCCGGCAGCTGGCGAATCTCCTCGAGCGATTCCAGGCGGTCGATGCGGGCGAGTAGCGACGCGTCAGTCATAGGTCACTCCTTCGCCGCGCTGCCCGCGGCCTTTGCGCCTGCTCTGCGTCCGAAGAACGTGCAGTCCGCGAGACTGAGCCCGGAGGAATATCCGTAGCCGGACGCCGGCAAGCCGGAGGTCGTACGTCCCGCCGCGAACAAGCCGGGGATTGCGGCGCCAGCGCGATCGAGCACCTCTCCGTCGACCGAAGTGCGCAATCCGCCCAGAGTGAAGAACGAGAAATAGCTGCCGGCGAAACCGAGCTCGAACGCCGCGAACGGCGCCTCGGCCAGCGGGCGCAGGATCGGCGGGCGCTTGCCGAACAGCGGATCGCGCCCCTCTGCGGCGTGCTGGTTGTAGAAGGCCATCGTCGCGGCGAGCGTATTCTCGGGGAGCGCGAGCTCGCGCTCGACGTCTTCCCAGGTTTCGCCTGTCGCGGCGAGACTGATCCGCGCGGCGTCGATCGGGCGAGCGAAGGCGCTGGCGTCGACGAGCAGATAGACCTTGCCGCCCGGCTGATCGATGGCCGTCCGGCTGACGCGGCCGTGATAGCAATCCTCGTTGATGAACCGCTGGCCGCGGACATTGACGAACACGCCCTGCGACAGCGGCTCGGGAATCGTCCACGGACACGTGGTGAAGAACTGGTCCATGTGGATGGCGTCGCCGCCGGCTCCGACGCCGAGCATGATTCCCGCGCCGTCATCGACGACGCCGATCGGATCATTGAGCGCCAAAGCCTGCGGCGCATACCTCTCGAGCATCGTCCTGTTCATGCAGAAGCCGCCGGCGGCGAGAACGACGCCGCGGTGCGCGCGGACATGGACATCGCGATTCTCGATGCGGACCACGAGCCCAACGATTTGCGCGCCATCTGCAATGAGCCCCGTCGCGCGCGCATTCGCGCGGACATCGATCCCCGCTTCGCCGACGCGCGCGGCGAGCACCTTCATCAGGAGCTTTCCCCCGCCCCATCCGACGTGCTGCACGACGTGACCGCGTGGCGTCGCCTGGGCGAGGTCGCAGAACGGCGCCGCCGCCTCGCTGCCCGACCATATCAGCGTGTCGTCGGTGGTCGGTTCGATGATTTTTCCGGGCAGATACGTGCCCTTGTAGGGCACGCCCATCGCCTTCAGCCATGCGAAATGATCGAGCGCGGACCGGGCGTACAGGGCATATTTTTCGGCGTCGCCATAGGGCGCGTTGGACGCCTTCAGGTAGGTCTCGAAGTCTTCGGTGGCGTCGGCGAACCCCGCCGCGCGTTGAACGTCGGTGCCGCCGCCGCCGCCGAGGTAAATCTCCCCGCCCGAAAGCGCCGAGGCGCCGCCAGGGCCGCCGGAGCGCTCGAAGATCGCCGTGCGTGCGCCCGCGCGCGCCGCCTCAAGCGCCGCGCACGCGCCAGCCGCGCCAAATCCGACGATCGCGACGTCGACCTCCATATCCCAATGCGGGACTGAAGCGAGCGGCAGCGGGCGATGGAGCGAAGGCGTCGACATCTAGGCCCCGCGCCGGGCGGCGACGAGGTCGAGCGCCACGTCGACGATCATGTCTTCCTGCCCGCCCACCATTTTGCGCCGGCCGAGCTCGACGAGAATCTCGCGCGTATCGAGGCCATGGTCAGCCGCCGCCTTTTCCGCGTGGCGCAGGAAGCTCGAATAGACGCCCGCATAGCCGAGACTCAGCGTTTCGCGATCGACGCGCACGGGCCGATCCTGCAGCGGACGCACGAGATCCTCCGCGGCATCCATCAGCGCCATCACGTCGCAACCGTGCCGCCAGCCTTTGCGGTCGGCTGCAGCGACGAACACTTCGAGCGGCGCGTTTCCGGCCCCCGCCCCCATCCCCGCAAGCGAAGCGTCGATCCGCACCGCCCCTTCCTGGGCCGCGACGATGGAGTTGGCGACGCCGAGCGACAGATTGTGATGGGCGTGGATGCCGCGCTGCGTTTCGGGCTTGAGCACGCGGTCGTAGGCGCGCAGTCGATCGCGCACGCCGTCCATGTCAAGCGCGCCGCCGCTGTCCGTGACGTAGACGCAATGCGCGCCGTAGCTCTCCATGAGCAGCGCCTGACCGGCGAGCGCCTCAGCATCGATCATATGGCTCATCATCAGGAAGCCAGCGACATCCATGCCGAGGTCGCGGGCGATCTTGATATGCTGGCGGGTCACATCGGCTTCAGTGCAGTGCGCGGCGACGCGGACCGAGCGCACGCCGATCTCGAACGCGCGCTGCAAGTCCTCCACCGTGCCGACGCCGGGAAGTATGAGCGTGGTCAACACCGCCTTCTCGAGGACTTCGGCTGCAGCCTCAAGCCATTCCCAATCCGTGTGGGCGCCGAACCCGTAATTGAAGCTCGCGCCATTGAGGCCGTCGCCGTGGGCGACCTCGATCGCCGCAACGCCGGCGAGATCGAGCGCACGCGCGATCTTGCGGACGCTGTCGACGCCATAGAGGTGACGGATCGCATGCATGCCGTCGCGAAGGGTGACGTCCTGGATGTAGAGCGCGTCGCGGCCCGGATCGAAATTCGCCATAGCCCTGCCCCTCACCCGCGGACGATGCGCGCGGCGATGAGATCGCCAGTCGCCTTGGCCGCTGCGGTCATGATGTCGAGATTGCCCGAATACGGGGGCAAATAGTCGCCCGCGCCTTCAACTTCGAGGAACACCGTGGACTTCACGCCTTCGAACTCGCCGTAGCCCGGAATCCGAAGCGGTTTGTTGCCGCCGAAGCGCTCGAACTGCACGTCCTGCTTGAGCCTGTAGCCTGGAACGTACGTCGCGACCTTCGCAACCATCGCCCGCACGGCGGCGTCGATCGCGGCCTCGTCGGCGCCTTGGCTGAACGTGTAGACCGTATCGCGCATGATCATCGGCGGCTCGGCCGGATTGAGGATGATGATCGCCTTGCCGCGCGCCGCGCCGCCCACCGTCTCGACGCCGCGCGCGGTCGTACGCGTAAACTCGTCGATATTGGCGCGCGTCCCGGGACCGGCCGAACGCGACGCCACCGAAGCCACGATCTCGGCGTAGTGCACGCGGGCGACGCTCGAAACGGCGGCGACGATCGGGATCGTCGCCTGCCCGCCGCAAGTGACGAGATTGACGTTCGCCGCGTCGAGATTCTCGTCCATGTTGACGGGCGGCACGATGAACGGCCCGACGGCGGCGGGCGTGAGGTCGATAATGCGCTTCCCGCGCGCGCGCAGCGCCTCGTCGTGACGGACATGCGCGTAGGCCGAGGTGGCGTCGAACACGATGCCGATATCCCCGAAATCCGCCATCGCGAGGAGACCTTCGAGGCCTTGCGCGGTCGTCGCGACGCCGTGCCGGGCCGCAAGCGCGAGACCATCGGAGTCCGGATCGATGCCCACGACGGCCGCAAGCTCCATGCCCGCGGGCCGCTTCAACATCTTCATCATGAGATCGCAGCCGATATTGCCAGATCCGATGATCGCAGCCTTGACGGGCGCCATGATCCTGCTCCTCAGACGAATTCCAAACGGCAACCGCCGACGCCATGCAGGACCATCTCGAACACGTCGCCAGCGTGGGCGGGTTCGAGCGGCACCAGCGACCCCGACAGGATGATGTCGCCGGCGTCGAGGTTGACGCCATAGCGGCCAAGCGTGTTGGCCAGCCAAGCGACCGCAGCGAGCGGCGACCCCTGCACCGCCGCCCCATAGCCCTCCGAGAGCGGCGCGCCGTTCTTGGAGACCGTCACATGCAGCGCGGCGAGATCGAACGCGCCGGGCGCAGCGCGTGCGGGTCCGAGCGCGAAAACGCCGCAGGAGGCGTTGTCGGCGATGGTGTCGACGATGCCGATCTTCCAGTCGTCGATCCGGCTGTCGACGATCTCGAAGCAGGGTGCGATCGCCCTTGTGGCCGCGAGCACGTCCTCCGGCTCCACGCCTGGGCCAGACAGCGGCGCTCCGAGAATCAGGGCGATCTCGGCCTCCGCCCGGGGTTGAATGAGGCCGAGCGCCGCGATGTCGACGCGATCGCTCACAAGCATGCGGTCCGTGAGAAAGCCGAAGTCCGGCTGATGCACGCCGAGCATGTCCTGCACGGCCTTGGAGGTCACGCCGATCTTCTTGCCGATCAAGCGTTCGCCGTCGCCCAGGCGGCGCTGAAGCGCCGAAAGGGAAATCGCATAGGCGTCGTCGACCGTGAGGCCAGGCGACCGCGCGATCAACGGCGGGACGGTTCGAGCCTCACGCAGCGCCCGATAGAGTTCGTCCGCATAGGTCTCAACGGAGGCCACGGAGGAACTCTATGCTGTAGGCGTTGAACTCGGCTGTGCGCTCGACCTGAACCCAATGGCCAACCTTGTTGAAAAGGATGAAGCGGGCGTTCGGGCACTGATCGAGGAAATATCGCGCGCCGCTCTCCGGGCAAAAGTCGTCGTTGTAGCCCCAGAAGCCGAGGATCGGATGGCGCAGTTCGCCCAGTCGAGGCTGCAGGTTCGGCGTGCGCATCCGCGCGAGCACGTCCTTCGGCTGCGTGCGCGCCACGGCGAAGCGCTCCGCCACGAGCTCATCGCTGACGGACGCCGAGTCATAGACGAGGTTTTCGATCAAGCGGCGTTGGTCCGAGAGCGAGAAATCCGGGCTGCCGAAGGCGCTGACCATCTTGGCGATGCCGGGCATCGAGAAGTAGCGCTCGCGCGTCTCGATGCAGCCCGGCGCCATCAGAATGAGGGCTTCAGCGATTGCGGGATCATCGAGAGCCAGTTGCAGGGCGACCCCGCCGCCGAGCGAATTGCCCACCAGCGCGTGGGCACGGACGCCGTGCGCCGCCAAAGCCTCGCGCAGCGTGCCGGCGAAGAGATCCAGCGTGTAGTCGATCCCCTCTGGCTTGGAGGATGCGCCGTAACCGATCATGTCCGGCAGGATGACGCGATACCCAGCAGCAGTGAACGCCGCGACATTGCCGCGGAAATTCGAGGCGCCCGAAGCGCCCGGCCCGCTGCCATGGATGAACACGACGGCCGGCCCCTCGCCTGCCTCTCGAATGCAGATCTCGTATCCGCCGCCGACCGTGTGCACGGCCGTCTTCAATTCGACCATCTCGCGCTCGCGCGTTCGCCGCGCGCCTCCCCTGGCCCGGTCTGGACCGGCGGACGCATCCTGCCGGCAATACCGCCGAACTCGTAGCGCACGATCTCATTCGATACGCAAATCGTCAATTGAAAAGCCGAATCCCTTCCGATAGTGTCGATTACAAGGACCAATCGGTACGCTGCATCGCAGCAGCCGAAGACCGCCGAGAGCGTCAGCTCATCGGCCGCGGGGAGGGATTTCGTGTCGCAGGGGGCCGCGCCGCCAATCGCGTTGCCGGGCGCCGTCGCAATCGGTACGCTGCACCGCAACAGTCGAAGAACGCCGAGGGCGTCAGCTCATCGGCCGCGGGGAGGGATTTCGTGTCGCAGGGGGCCGCGCCGCCAATCGCGTTGCCGGGCGCCGTCGCAATTGTGACCGGCGGCTCGAAAGGCATCGGCCGCGCGATCGCGGAGACGCTCGCCCGCGCCGGTTGCGCCGTGACGGCGTGCGCGCGCACCCCTCCGGAAAACGCGCTCGCGGAAGGCGTTACATTTGCCGTCTGCGATGTGCGGGATCCGGAGCAAGCGCGCCGTCTGGTCGACGAGGTCACGGCGCGCTGCGGGCGTCTCGACAT
>JBMOIB010000020.1:0-32790 GCA_049317545.1 Caulobacterales bacterium
CGGCCGACGATGGCGTTGGCGTCGCCCATGTCGCGCGCAACGACCAGGATCGGCCCGTTGAGCATCCGCCCGGCGCGTCCGCGCGCTGTCTTGCGCGTGCTCTTGCCGTCCTCGGTCGGCGCATCGAAGCGGAACACGGCGCGGCGGCTTTCGGCGCCGATGACGATCGGGGGCAGAGTGTCGAGGCTGCCGCTGATGACCTCGCCGCTCTCGTTGGCGAGCACATAAATGCCCTGACCGCCGGCGGCGATGCGGTCGATCACGTCCTCGTTCAGCCGCTGCAGGCCGCCTTCGCTGTACACCTGCGCAAGGGCTTGGAACTCGACGTCGGCGCCGCGCTCGGCGTCACGCTCCAGCTGGCCCGCCGTCGTCACATAGACGGCGAGCAGAAGCGCGAAGGCGAATACGAAGAAAATGCCCACCTGCGCCATGGCGAGGCGGAAGGTGGCGGTCCGAAAAAGGCGTCGAAGCTGCTGCTTCATGCCTCCAGGCGATAGCCTGCTCCACGCACCGTGTGCAGAAGCGGCGTGGCGTAATCCTTGTCGATTTTGCCGCGCAGCCGGGAGATGTGCACGTCGATGACGTTGGTCTGGGGATCGAAATGATAGTCCCAGACTTTCTCGAGCAGCATCGTGCGGGTGACGACGTGACCGGCATGACGCATCAGGTACTCAAGCAGGCGGAACTCGCGCGGCTGCAGATCGATCTTCTTGCCGCCGCGGTGCACGGTGCGGGCGAGCAGGTCCATCTCCAGATCGCCGACATTGAGCCGCGTCACCGGCCCGGCCTTGTCGCGGCCATGCCAGAGCGAACGCACGCGGGCGAGCAATTCACGCGCCGAAACGCCCTTGCCGACATAGTCGTTTGAGCCGGCGTTGAGGCCTTCGACGCGCTGCTCTTCGAGCGCGAGCGCCGACAGCATCAGGATCGGCGTGGAGACGCCGGCGTCGCGCAGCGATTCCACGACCGTGACGCCGTTTTTGCGGGGCAACATGCGGTCCATGATGATGACGTCGAACGAGCCGTCGCGCGCCAGCGTTTCGCCGCTCTCGCCGTCGCCGGCGACGTCGACGGTGTGACCGTCCTCTTCGAGGGCGCGCTTCACATTCGCCGACATTTCAAGGTCGTCTTCGACCAGCAGGACCCGCATGCGGTTTCCTTTCAGCTCGGCTTGACGTCCGCCGCAACGAAACGGCTGCGGCCATTCTGGGTACGGACCTTGAGCAGGACCGGGCGGCTTTCCTTGAGGGCGGCGGCGACCGCACTCGACAGATCCGCCGGTGCGCGCAGCGATTTGCCGCCCGCTTCAAGCAGAACGTCGCCCTCGCGCAGGCCCTTGCGGGCGAGGTCGCTGTCGGGCTCGAGTTCGGCGACGATCAGCCCCGTTTCGCCCGGCGCCATGCTCAGCCGGTCGCGATCATCCGCGGTCGGAGAACGCACTTCCAGGCCAAGCGCGGCCTGGCGCACCACGCCTGGCGCGGAGCCTGCGGAATCGGGCTGGTCGGGGCCACTGGGAAGGCCAGCGAGCACCTGCTCGCTGGGACGTTCGGCCAACACGATCGGCAAAGTGATGCGTTTGCCGT
This sequence comes from Caulobacterales bacterium, assembly GCA_049317545.1. Lineage (GTDB taxonomy): Bacteria > Pseudomonadota > Alphaproteobacteria > Caulobacterales > Aquidulcibacteraceae > REEB506. Next base: position 1,584 of record JBMOIB010000020.1, read on the forward strand.
CGCGCAGGACCTCGAACCGCGCCTGCGCGCCTACGGGCACGCCGCCGACCTTGCGGGTCAGGTCGCGGCTGTCTTCGACCTGTGCGCCGTTGACCGAAAGGATCACGTCGCCCTCGCGCACGCCGCCCTTGGCGGCCGGCGCGTTGGGACGAACGCTGGCGACGAGCGCGCCCTTGGCTTCGTTGAGGCCAAGGCTTTTGGCGAGCGCGTCATCCAGGGGCTGAACCTCGACGCCGAGCCAGCCGCGCGTGACCTTGCCGGACTTGGCGAGCTGGTCGATCACGACGGCCGCGGTATCGGCCGGGATCGCAAAGCCGATGCCGATGTTGCCGCCGGTCGGCGAGAAGATCGCCGAGTTCACGCCGATGACGCGGCCCTGGAGATCGAACGTCGGGCCGCCGGAATTGCCGCGGTTGATGGGCGCATCGATCTGCAGGAAGTCGACGTAGCTCGATCCGCCTTCGCGCCGGCCTTTGGCGGACACGATGCCGGCGGTCGCAGTGCCGTCGAGACCGAACGGGTTGCCGACCGCGACGACCCAATCGCCGACGCGCACGTTCGTAGAGGCCGAACGATCAAAGGCCACGAAGGGGAACTTCTGGCCCTTACCGTCCTTGAGGCGCAACACGGCGAGGTCAGTGGCGGCGTCGGAGCCGACGACCTCTGCTTTGTATTCCTTGCGGTCGCTCGTGCGCACCGTGATCTCGACCGCGTCGTCGATCACATGGTGGTTCGTGACGACCGTTCCGTCCTCGGCGATGAAAAAGCCTGATCCGAGCGACATGCCTTCGCGGCGCTGCTGACGGAACTCGGGGTTGCGGCGCAGGAATTCTTCGAAGCCGGGCGGCAATTCGCCCTGCATGCCCTCGCGCGCAGACTGCGGCTTGGTGCGGACCTGGATCGAGACGACGGCCGGACTGACGCGCTCGACGAGGTCGGCGAAGCTCATCGGCGCGCCTTGCGGCGGCTGCACGACGATCTGGCGGGCGTCGGCCTTGACGGCCGTGAGCGTCGGCGCGGCGGCGAAGCCGGCGAACAGCGCGGTCGCGGAGACGCCCGCAATCATCATTCGCTTCATCAGTTTCCGACTGGAGCCTTCAGACATCTCAAACCTCACAGCGCGACCTTGACCGGGATCGCCGGGCCGGGACGATGGACTGGCGCACATTACCGTTTTATGGACAATCCCTTACCGGGATTTAACGGTTTCTGCGCTTTCAACAATAACGCAAATGCTTGGAAAGATTGGCTGGATTATGGCCTCTCGCTGAGCGCGCGAACGATCTGACATTAGCGATCGTCGGGGCGAACATCGGGGTCGAGCCTCGCGGATCCGGCGTTGCGCCTGGTCATGACAATGAGCCCCGCACCCGCGAGCAGCAGGAACAACGGCGCTCCCCACAGCGCCGCGGTCGAACCATCCATGCGCGGCCGCAGCAGGACGAAATCGCCGTAGCGTTCGGCGAAAAACGTGCGGATCGCGGAATCGTCGTCGCCGGCCTTGATGCGCTCGCGCACGAGGTTGCGCATGTCGGTGGCGATATCGGCGGTCGATTGCGAAATCGGTTCGTTTTCGCACACCACGCAGCGAATTTCGCGCTCGAGCTCCTGCGCGCGGCGCTCCTGCGCCGGATCCGCCAGGGGCAGCACAGCTGCGAGGATGAAGGCGGCGATCATTCCGCCGCCGCCGTCTGCAAATTGGCCGGGGCAGTCTCCGGCGCCGGCGCCGTGCGCCGTCGCGCGAGCCCGCCAAGCGCGCAGGCGCCGCCGAGCGCCATCAAGACCGTGCCCGCGAATATCCACTGCACCAGAGGATTCTTGTAAAGCCGCACGGTCCATCCGGCCTTGCCGTCGTCGGTGCGGCTCGGTTCGCCGAGGGCGATGTAATAGTCCCCGGTCCAGTCGCTCAAAATGGCGACTTCCGAGGTCCCCGATCCCGCCGCGGGATACAGGCGACGCTCCGGTTCGGCCATTTGCGGCGCGCCGCCGGGCTTGGACACTTCGAGGCGCGCGCCGTCGCCGTAATAATTGGGGCCTTCGATCGGCGAGACGCCGAGGAGTTTCACCGTTCGGCCTGCGAATTCGGTCGTTTCGCCGGCGGCGAGACGCACGGATTTCTCAGACCGGAAGCCCATTTCCGCAACAGCGCCGATGGTCAAAACGCCGAGACCCGCATGCGCAAAGGTCATCGCCCAGACCGCGAGCGGCAAGGCCGCAAAGCGCGCCGCCGAGCGCGGCCCGCTCTGGCCCCAGCGGCGCCAGAGGTAGGCGAAAGCGCCGAAGATCAGCCACAGCCCGAGCGCCGCGCCGGCCGCCACCCACAGGGCGCCCTTGAACGCCAGGATCACGGCGGCGAACCCGGCGACAGCGATCAACGCCGCGAGCCAGAGTTGGCGCGCAGCGTAGGCGGCGTCGGCCTTGCGCCAGGTGAGGAACGGCGCGAACGGCAGCACCAGGAACATCATGCCCATGAGCGGGCCGAAGGTGGCGTTGAAATAGGGCGGACCGACGCTGATCACTTCATGCGAGACCGCATCGACGACGAGCGGATAGAGCGTGCCGACGAGCACGGTTCCGGTCGCGACCGCGAGCGCGAGATTGTTCACGAGCAGCGCCCCGTCGCGCGAGACCGCGACGAAGCCGGCGGGCTTCGCCAGTCCCGGCGCGCGCCAGGCGTAAAGGCCAAGCCCGGCGCCGAGCGCGGCGGTCAACATGGCGAGCACGGCGACGCCGCGGCGGGGATCGACGGCGAAGGCGTGCACCGAAGTGAGGACGCCCGATCGCACGAGGAACGTGCCGAGCAGCGCTAGGCCGAAGGCGAGAATAGCGAGCAGGATCGTCCAGGATGCGAGCGAGCCGCGCCGCTCGGTGACGATCGCCGAATGCAGGAGCGCGGCGGCGGCGAGCCAGGGCATGAAGCTCGCGTTCTCGACCGGGTCCCAAAACCACCAGCCGCCCCAGCCGAGCTCGTAATAGGCCCAGTAGGAGCCAAGCGCGATGCCGATGGTGAGGAACGTCCAGGCGACCAGCGCCCATGGCCGCACCGCGCGCGCCCACCCCTGATCGACCTGCCCCGCGATCAGCGCGCCGAGCGCCAGCGAGAACGGCGCCGACATGCCGACATAGCCAACATAAAGCATCGGCGGATGGATCGCGAGCGCCGGGTCCTGGAGCAGCGGATTGAGATCGCCGCCCTGCAGCGGCGCGGGATCGAGGCGCGCAAACGGGCTCGACAGAAACAGCGTGTAGGCGAGCGCCGCCGCCGTCACGAGGCCCTGCACGCCGACCGCGCGCGCCCAGACGCCTTCGCTCAGGCCGCCGCGCAGGTTCGCCATCAGCGTTCCGAACACGGCGGAGATCAGGCACCACAGGAGCATCGAGCCCTCGTGGTTTCCCCACACGCCGGCGATCTTGTAGATCAGCGGCTTGAAGGTGTGGCTGTTGTTGGCGACGACGGCGACCGAGAAATCCGACCGCACGAACAGCGAAACGAGCGCCGCGAACGAGGCGATCAGCGCGATCGTGGCGGCCTGCGACGCGGCGGCGGACGCGGCGGCGAGGCGCGGATCGTTGCGGTGTCCGCCGATGAGCCCGAACCCGCCCTGCGCCAACGACAGCGCGAACGCGAGCAGGCCTAGAAATCCGCCGAGTTCAGCGATCACGTGCCCGCTCCCGGGCTGGCGGGAGGAATCGGCGCATCGGACGGCCCACGCCATTCGCCGCGCCGCTTGATCGCCTCGGAGACTTCCTTCGGCATGTATTTCTCATCGTGCTTGGCGAGCACGCGCGACGCCTCGAATACGCCGTCGCCGCCGAGCTTGGCCTCGACCACGACGCCCTGGGCTTCGCGGAACAGGTCGGGCGGATCGCCATTGTAGCGGATCTTCACGGAATTGGCGGTGTCGGTGACTTCGAACAGCAGGTGGCCCTCGCCGTCGCGCGCGACGGTGCCGGTTTTGACCAGTCCGCCGATCCGCACGAGCTCGCCGACCTGCGCGCCCTGGGCCAGTTCGGTCGGCCCGCGGAAATAGACGGGCTTGAGATTGGTCAGCACCAAGGCGGCGGCCAGCGCCAGAACCCCGCCCGCCCCGGCGATCAGGATCAGGCGACGCGTGCGCCGGGACATTTTCTGGGCCATAGGCCTCCTCCCGTTCATGGGGCGAACATACGACGCGCACGCGCTGGCGCCAGCATCCTGCGGCGATTGGGCCCGGGGTTTGCTCAGCCGCCGCGATCACGCTCGCGTGGGGCCGGGGCGTCGGCGCCCGCCGGCGGCGGGTTTTTGGCCTGGGCGATCATCGAGGCGACCATGGCGTGGCGCGGATCTTCCGGCGCGAGGCGCTTCTCGACCTCAGGCCAGAGCTTCAAGGCGTCGGCCCAGCGCTGCTCCTGGGTGGCCGCCAGCGCCCGATAGAGCCAGGGCGTTGGATCCTTGGGCGCGGAAACAGCCGCCGCTTCGAACAGGGCGAGCGCCTCCGGCGAAATCGCGCCGGCCTGCATGCTGACGGCCACGCGGCCGAGCCCGAGAAGCGCCGCGGGGTTCATCGGGTCGCGCCGCAGGGCCGCCTGGAAGGCCCGCGCGGCCTCCTGGTCGCGCCCTTGCTCCGCGAGAATTTGGCCGGTGAAGATATGCGGCCGCGGGTCTCCGCGATCGACGCGGGCGCGCTCGGCGAGGACCGCAAGGATCTGCTCGGGCGACATCTGACTCGGGTCGGTTTGCTGGAGCGCGGCCAGGCGCCCCTTGAAGGGCTGGTCCTTCAAGTCAGGCCGACCGGTCGCCGCATAGAGCGCGAGCGCCCCAAGGCTGACCGCGGCCGCCGCGATCAGCGCGCCGCGCCGGACCGGAGGCGTCGCCGCCCCCGATCGAGCAAAGGCGCGCATCACCCACCAGGCCGCCAGCGCCGCCAGCGCCGCCGCGAGCCCGAACACCAAGACATTGGTCGTCGTCATCGGCTGCGCTTAGCGGTTTGCGGCCGCAGGCTCAATCCGTCGCGGGGAGCGTCAAACGAGCGCGCAGGCCGCCATGGACGCTCGGCTCCAGATCCAGTTCGCCGCCATAGGCGCGGGCGAGATCAGCCACGATCGACAGGCCGAACCCCTGTCCCGCTTCGGTTTCGTCGAGCCGCGCGCCGCGGATCAAGACGTGCGCGCGGTCCGCTTCGGCGAGCCCCGGGCCGTCGTCCTCGACGAGGATCGTCAGGGCGCCGGAGGCCAGCGGCGCGGCCACGTTGACCCAAACGCCGCCCGCGCCGTACTTGCAGGCGTTCTCCATCAAATTGCCGACCATCTCCTCAAGATCCTGGCGCTCGCCGCGGAATACGGCGGCGGCGGCTTCGACCTCGATGCCGATATCCTTGCGCCGCCCGTACAGACGCTCGAGCGTGCGGGCGATATCCTCCACCACCGGCGCGACGGGCGTGCGCGCCCCGAGCGTCTCAGCCCGCGCCGCCGCCTGCGCGCGCGTGAGGTAATGATCGACGTTGCGCGCCATTGCTTCGGCCTGGCGCTCGACCAGATCCCCGAAGGCGCCGGGATTGGCGTGCGCCTCGTTGCGCAAAACCGAGATCGGCGTCTTCAAGGCGTGCGCGAGATTGCCGACGAGCATCCGGGCGCGATCGACGACGTCGCGATTGTGATCGAGCAATTTGTTCAGTTCGTCCGTGAGCGGCGCCACTTCGTTCGGATAGGCGCCTTCCAGGCGCGCCGCCTTGCCGCGGCGCACGGCCGCGAGTTCGCCTTGCATTTCCGCCAGCGGCGCGAGCGCTACCCGGACCTGCAGAACGACGGCCGCGATGAGGCCCGCGGCAAGCGCCGCCAGAGCCGCAGCAAGCGTCAAGGTGAACCGATCGACGTCGCGCAGCGCTTCAGCGCGATCGGCCGCGGCCAGAAACGCGATCGGCGCGTCGATGCCCTGGACCCGGATCACCTGCACGCCGACCCGCAGCCTCTGACCATCCGGCCCCGGCGCATCGGAGAAGCGCACGCCATTGGCGGGCGAAAACGGCGCGGACGCCGGCCAGCCGAGTTCGCTGTCCCACAGGGACGGCGAGCGCATCAGAGGCTTGGCGGCGCCGTCGACGATCGCGTCGATCTGCCAATAGCGGCCCGAGAAGGTCTGCTTGTAACGCGGATCGTTCGGCTGCTCGGGCAGCTTCAATTCGCCGTCGATTGGCTCGACGGCCGCGAGCAGACCGTCGATCGCCACCGAGATCTGAGCGTCGAGCTGGCGCAGCGTGCTCTGCCGATAGAGCGACGACAGGCCCCACCCGCCGAGCGCAAGAATGAGCAGGCTCCAGGCCGCGGCGGTCAGCACCAGCCGCGCGGCGAGCGAGCGCCCGCCCGGCAGTGCGATCGTCGACGCGGGCTCGGGCGCACTCACGCCGACGGCGTCTCCGCGGGATCGATCAGCCGATAGCCGAGACCACGCTCCGTCGCGATCCGGTCCTGGCCGATTTTCTTGCGCAGACGCCCGACGAACACTTCGATCGTATTGGAGTCGCGGTCGAAGTCCTGATCGTAGATGTGCTCGACGAGTTCATTGCGCGACACCACCCGGCCGCGATGGTGCATCAGATAGGCAAGCACCTTGTACTCGTGCGAGGTCAGCTTGATCGGCTCGCCATTCAGCGTCGCGCGCGCGGCGCGCGTATCGACGCGCAGATCGCCGCAATCGATCGCGGAGGTCGCGTGGCCCGCAGCCCGGCGCAGGAGCGCGCGCAGGCGCGCCAGCAATTCCTCTGTGTGGAACGGCTTGGAGAGGTAGTCGTCGGCGCCGGAGTCGAAGCCTTCGACCTTGTCGCTCCAGCGGTCGCGCGCGGTGAGAATGAGGACGGGCGTGACTTTGCCTTGCGCGCGCCAGGCCTTGAGCACGGTGACGCCGTCCACTTTCGGCAGCCCCAGGTCGAGCACGATCGCGTCATAAGGCTCGGTCTCGCCAAGGAACTGGCCGTCCTCGCCGTTGCCGGCCGCGTCGACCGCGTAGCCTGCCTCGTTCAGCGCCCGCGTGAGCTGCTCGCGCAGGTCGGCATTGTCCTCAACCACGAGAATGCGCATCGTTAACGCCCGCTCAGGATGGAGCCCGTCTCGGCGTCCACCTCGATGAAGATGAGGCGCCCGTCGCCAGTCTTCCAGCGCAGGATATAGACCGGCCGGCCGTCGCGCTCGCCGGCGCCTTCGACCTTGACCAGCCCGCCGCCGATTTCGGCGCGGATGCCGGGGAGCAGCGCCTCGAGCGGTCGCTTGCGCCCCGCCCGCACGGCGTCGCGCGCGTCGTCGGCGGAAAGCCGCGAGCGGAGGTCAATACCCGGTTGGGCGTGTGCTGCCGGGGCAGCCGCGCCGAACAGCGCCAATGCGAGGAGGAAAGGCCGAGCGTCCATGGAGCGACGTTAGGGCGAGAGCGCTGAATGGGCGCTGAACGCAAGGGGGAGAAAGGGCGCCGCGCGCGTGGCAAAGGGCTCACATTGGGCGAACCATCGACCGCGCCTCAACCGCCCGGCCGCGGTGGCGTCTTGTCCCGCCCGGCCCATTTCTTGACGAACCGGCGCAATTCCTCGTCGTTCGAATCCGCCAGCGTGACCACGAGACGGACGAGCTGGTCACCCGTACCGGCAACGCCTTTGCCCTTGAGTTTCAGGACCATGCCGGTATTGGCCCCGGCCGGCACAGTCAGCACAACCGGCCCGGTCGGCGTCGGCGCCTGTATGCGGGCGCCCTCGACCGCCTCGGTGATCGAGATCGGAAGGTCCAGCAGAATGTTCTCGCCGTCCCGCTTGAAGTGGGCGTGCGGCTTAACTGAGAGTTCCACCAGCGCGTCGCCCGGCGGTCCGCCCGACACGCCCGGCCCGCCCTGAGCCTTGAGCCGCAGGACCTGACCGCTTTCGACGCCGGGTGGGATCGCGACGTCAAGAGAACGCCCCTCGGCCAGATTGACCCGCCGGCGGGCGCCGTTCACGGCGTCGAGGAACTCGATCTCAAGCGTGAAGCGCAGATCACGGCCGCGCATCCGGGCGAAGCCCCCGGCGCCGGCGCCCGCGCGCGCACCGCTCGACCCGAACAGATCGGCGAAGATGTCGCCGAAATCGAAAACGCCGTCGCCGCCCGGCTGCGCGCCGGCGTTCGAATAGGCGCCGGACTGCCGACCGGTGGAGCGGAAGCCCGCCACGCGCTCGTTGCCGTCGGCGTCGATCTCGCCACGGTCGAAACGGGACTTGAGATTGGAGTCGGACAGCAAATTGAAGGCGGCGGTGGCGCGCTTGAACCGCTCCTCGGCCGCCTTGTCGCCCGGGCGCACATCAGGGTGCAGCTCTTTGGCGAGCGTGCGGTACGCCTTGCGTATTTCGTCCGTGGGCGCGGATCGAGGCACGCCCAAGGCCGCGTAAGGATCCCAGCTCAAACGATCGCGCTCGCATTCTGTCGACGCTTGTAGGTAAGGCGCCCGTCGACAAGCGCAAGCGACTATAGCGGTCCGCTCGATTCGCGACTGCCCCCCGGGCCCGCCGTCGCCGAGATTTGCGCTACCCGCCAGCGGAGCCAGGACGGCCGCCCGCCGAAATCGGCGATCTGGGCGGTTTCGGCATAGTCCCAGGACGGGCGTTCGGTCTCGACGGTCCGCACCGGGGACGCCCCGTTGAGGATGTCCAGCCGATAACGCTCGCGCTCCTCGCCGAGCGGCGCGTCGACGACCGCCCAGGAATCGCCGCCGAGGCGGGACCGGCGGATCCAGGTGAAGCGGATCGCGCCGTCCGGGCGTCGGCGTGCGCGCAGGTGGGCCGGCGCGAATGGCCGCGCCCAGGCGTTCATCCCCGCGAGCGGCCATCCGCGTACGGCGCTCGACGGCGCAAACCCCGCCGCCGCGGCGAAAATCCGGCTGCCCGCCGCCGCTCGATCGGCCCCGACGGCGAGCCGCGCCAAACGCGCATCGATCTTCACCACCACCGCCCCGGCGACCGCCGGTGCGCCCATGGCGTCCTCCGTGCCCTGCAGGCCGCGCAGCAGGATCGAGGCCTCGTAGAGGTCGGACCCGACGAGTTCGAGCGCCGCGATCGCCACAAGTTCGAAGCGCCCATCCGCCTGGCCGATCGCGAACAGGTTGGCGCCGTCGAGCGCCGCGCGCCGTCCGACTCTGGCGAGCCCGCCGCCAGGAACTCGCAAACGAACCCGGTTGCCGAGATCGAAGCGTCCCACCGGCTCCTCGGCGGAGAATGCGAAAGCCTGCGCGCCGTTCGGCCAGACCAGCCGACGCCGGCTCGGCTCATAGGCGGGCCGCACGCGGCCGGAGTGTAGGAGACCGGAGGCGCCTTCGATCATGACGTCGCGCACGTCATGATGGGTCTGGCCGATGAGCGCGACGCGGCGCGCCCGGCCGGCGGCCACACGGGCGTGCACCCATTCGGCGCCGGCGCGCGTCTTGCCGGCGCCGCGGCCGCCGAGAAAAACCCAGACGCGCCATGCGCCGCGCGGCGGCGTCTGGCCGGGGCCGGCGTTGAGCGCAAAGTCGTCAAGCGCAGCCCTCGCCGCGCGATCCCGCGCGATAGCCCGCGCGGCGCGCGCGTCGGACAAGGTCTCGGATGCGGCGCTCCACATCGGCGCGGGCGCGTTCATGGTCTGGGTCAAGGGCACCTTCCGGTTGCAGGAGGCGCGCGGCGCGCAGCGCCGCGAGCGCTTCGGCGGCGCGCGCGATGGCTGCGAGCGCCTTGGCGGACCGCTCGGCCTCGGCCGGATCGCCGGCGGCCAATGCGGCGCGGGCGGCGTCCAGAACGGCGTAGAGATCATCGAGGTCGGCGCGCGGCGCGGCGTTCAAGTCCATGCCGCAAGCCTAGGGGCGCCTAGAACCCGGTCGGATCGTTTCCGTCCCATGTCATGCGCGCCAAGGCGCTCAAAGCCCTCGACGCCGGGATGAGCCGCGCGCTATGCACCCGACAGGCGACGCCGTATGATCAATTGAGCCGGCGTTTCCCGGAGCACCCCGCGTGTCAGACTTTCCCCCCGGACCGGACGGCGCCCGCGAGGCTGCGCGTGCCGCTCGGGCGCAGATCGATCGATTGCTCCGGCAACGCTCGCCGCTCGCCGTCCTGTCGGCGATGTGCGTCGGGGCGATCGCGGCTGCGGCGGCGATGTACGGCGCCTGGTTCTGGCTGTTCGACGGCCTGCCCCGCGTGCCCGACCCGCAATCGCTGTGGGCGATGAACCGACAGCCCTCGATCACGTTCGTCGATCGCACGGGCGAGGTGCTGGCGGTGCGCGGCCCCTATTACGGCGAGGCCGTGCGTCTGCAGGAATTGCCGCCGTTCGTGCCGCAGGCGTTCCTGGCGATCGAAGACCGGCGCTTCTACGAACACCGCGGCGTCGATAGGCAGGCGCTGATCCGGGCTGCGGCCGTCAATCTCGGCGCCGGCGGCAAGACGCGCCAGGGCGGCTCCACGATCACCCAGCAGCTGGTCAAGAACCTGTTCCTGAAGCCGGATCGCACGCTGCGCCGGAAGGTGCAGGAAATGATCCTGGCCGGCCGGATCGAGCGCCAGCTGACCAAGGAGCAGATCCTCGAGCTCTACCTCAACCGCATCTATCTCGGCGAACAGGCGTTCGGCGTCGACGCCGCCGCGCGGCGCTATTTCGGCAAGCCGGCGAGCCGCCTCACCGCGCCGGAGGCCGCGCTCCTCGCAGCCCTGCCCAAGGCGCCGACGGAATTGTCGCCGACCAGGAACTACAAGGGCGCGAAGGAACGCCAGGCGATCGTCTTGCAGGCCATGGTCGATCAGTCGTTCATTACGCCCGAGGACCGCGACCGCTTCGCCGCCGCCGCGATCAAGGTTTCGAAGCCGCTGCCGCCGGAAGGCGAGCTCGGTTACGCCTTCGACATGGCGACCGACGAAGCGCGACGGCTCGGCGGTCGCCTACCGCAGGACCTCGTCATCACCCTGACGATCGATCCGGATCTGCAGAACAACGCGGCGCGCATCGTGCGCGAGTTCACGCTCGCCGCCGGCGGCCGCAAAAAGCCGCTGCAAGGAGCCTTGATGAGCGTCGACCGCGACGGCGCGATCGTCGCGCTGGTCGGCGGGACGGGCTATTCCAAGAGCAAGTTCAACCGCGTCTGGCAGGCGCGCCGTCAGCCGGGCTCGACGTTCAAAATGTTCGTCTACGCTGCAGCCCTCGAGCACGATCTGTCGCCGGACGATGTGCGCTATGACGAACCCGTCACGATCCGCGGCTGGACGCCGAAGAATTACGGCGAGGGCTATCGCGGCGCCGTCACCTTGCGCACGGCCTTTGCGCAATCGCTCAACACGGTCGCAGCCCAGGTCGGCGAAGAAGTCGGCCAGGACAAAGTCGTCGAGATCGCGCAGCGGTTCGGCGTCACGACCCCGCTGCAGCCGGTGCCGGCGCTGTCGCTCGGCGCGAGCGAGGTCACGCTCTACGATCTGACCAACGCGTTCGCCGTGATGATGCGCAGCGGCGCGCGCCTCAATCCCCATCTGGTCGACGCCGTGCGCGACACGCGCGGCGCCCCGGTCTACCAATTCGTCCCCGCCGAACCCGAGCAGGTCTATGACGAGGACTTGGCGGAGCGCCTGACCGGCATGATGGGCCGCGTCGTGCAGACCGGAACCGGAGTGCGCGCGCGCCTGCCCGGGCGCGACGTCGCCGGCAAAACGGGCACCAGTTCGGATTGGCGCGACGCCTGGTTCGTGGGGTTCACCGCCGATTACACGACCGGGGTCTGGGTCGGTTATGACGATTACACCCCTATGGCGCAGATCGCAGGCAGCGGGCCGCCCGCCGAAATCTGGGCCGAGTTCATGACGTACGCGTCGCGAAACCTTCCCGCGACGCCGCTTGCGGGCGTCGAGCCGCCGCCGCCGCCGACGCGGCGCCAATTCGAGATCGCAAGCTTTTATGACGCGCTGTCCGCCGCGTTCGGAGCGGCGTTCGGCGATGACGAGCCGAGCCGGTCCGACGAACCGCCGATGCGGTGACGCGATGTCGAAGGCGACGGCGATTTTGCAGATGAAAGACGTGCGCCTGTCGCTCGGCGGCGCGCCGTTGTTTTCCGGCGTAGATCTCGCCCTGACGCGCGGTGAACGGGCTGCGCTCGTCGGCCGCAACGGGACCGGCAAGTCGACCCTGCTGCGGATACTCTCTGGCGACCTCGATGCCGATTCCGGCGAAACCGCGCGCGCCGCCGGCCTCGTCGTCGCGGTCGTGCCTCAGGAGCCTGACCTCTCGGGATTTGCGACGCTCTCGGACTATGCCAGCGCGCCGTTCGCCGGCGCGCTTCCCGCGCCGGATTATGCGGCCGCCGCCGCGCTGCAGGCGTTTGGGTTGGACCCGGAGCGCGCGCCCCTTGGACTGAGCGGCGGCGAGACGCGGCGCGCCGCATTGGCCCGCGCATTCGCGCACAGCCCTGACGTGCTGCTGCTCGACGAGCCGACCAACCATCTCGACATCCCCGCCATCGAAGCCCTCGAGCAGCGTCTGATGGCGTTTTCCGGCGCACTCCTCGTCGTCAGCCACGACCGACGCTTCCTGGAGCGCATTTCGACCGCCTGCTTCTGGCTGCGGCAGGGCCGGGTGCGTCGCCTTGACCGGGGCTACCGCGAGTTCGACGCCTGGGCGGAAGCGGTCGAAGTCGAGGAGACGCGCACGCTCGCCCGGCTCGAGACGCAATTGCGGGCCGAAGAGCACTGGCTGCGGCGCGGGGTCACGGCGCGGCGCGCCCGCAACGAGGGCCGCCGCTCCCGGCTCGTCGACATGCGCCAGGAGCGCCGCGCCATGCTCAATGCGCGCGCCGGCGGCGTGGCGGCGATCGAGGCCGAGGCCGGCGCCGAATCCGGGCGGCTGGCGATCGAGGTGAAGGGCCTCGCCAAAACCTGGCCGGGCGCGGAGGCGCCGGTGGTCGCGGGCCTCAACCTGCGGATCATGCGCGGCGACCGGCTCGGCATCGTCGGCCCCAACGGGGCCGGCAAGACGACGCTGATCGACCTTCTGCTCGGCCAAATCGAGCCCGACGCCGGCCATGTGCGCCACGGCGCCAATCTTGAGATCGCCTACCTTGATCAGACGCGGGCCGGCCTGCGCGGCGACCAGACCATGCAGGAGATCCTGTGCCCGCTCGGCGGCGATCAGGTCATGGTCCACGGCCGCCCGCGCCATGTCGCCGCCTACGCGCGCGACTTCGCCTTTGGCCCCCAACACCTGCGCCAGCCCGTCTCGGCGCTCAGCGGCGGGGAACGCAATCGGCTGCTCTTGGCCGTCGCCCTCGCCAAGCCCGCCAATCTGCTGGTGCTCGATGAGCCGACCAACGACCTCGACATGGACACGCTCGACAGCCTGGAGGACGCGCTCGACGCCTATGAGGGAACGGTGATCGTAGTGAGCCACGACCGGGCCTTCCTCGACGACGTCGCCACCACCGTGATCGGCGCGCTCGGCGGCGGGCGCTGGGCCGAAACGCCGGGCGGCTATGGCGATTTCGAGCGCGAGCACGGCGGCTTCAGGCCGGCGCCCGCCAAGCCTTCAGCCACGCCCTCAAGTGCGCGCGCGCCGGCGCCGGAGCGTAAACAGCGCAAGCTCAGCTATAGGGACGAGCGCCGCCTGGCCGAACTCGATGCGCTGATGCCCAAGCTCGCGAAGGAAATCGCCGCCCTTGAGGTCGAGATCGCCGATCCGAACCTCTTCGCGCGCGACGCGGCCCGTTTCGCCAAGGCGCTCGAAGCATTAGAGAAAGCCAAAATCAACCATGACGCGGCCGAAACCGAATGGCTGGAAATAGAGGCCAAACGAGAAGCCTTGGCCGCCGGCGCTGACGATTAATTTACCTCTTGTCGCCAAAGTCCTCACCCGACGGGATGGGGTCATGGCCGCTACAAATTCGCGTTTCGCTAAATTGCTCGACTTGGCCTCGCAAACCTCCAGCGAGCAGCGCCGCGTGCTGCTGCGCGAGGTTACGGACCTTTTCTTCGACACCGAGGATCAGCGCACCGAGCATGAAACGAACCTGTTTGGCGACGTCATCCGCACCGTGGCCGTGAACATGCAGGACGGCGTTCTAGTCGAACTCGCGCAGCGGTTCGCGCAGGCCTCCAACCCGCCCGTCGATCTCATGCGCGATCTTGCGCACCATCGTTTCGAGGTCGCCGAACACGTCCTTACGCATTGCAAAGCGCTGACGGACGACGATCTCATCGGCGTGATCACCAAACGCGGCCAGGATCACGTCCGCGCCATCGCCCGCCGCGAAACCGTCAGCCACACCGTCTCCAACGCGATCGTCGACCGCGGCGACGATGATACGGTCGATGTGCTGGTGCGGAACGCCGGCGCCAAGATCACGCGCGGCGCCATGGAAAAGGTGATCGATCGCGCGCTCGCCAACGACCGCCTGCACGAAGGCGTCGTGGGCCGGGCCGACGTCCCCGTCGATCTTCTTAATGAACTCTATTTCGCTGTCGAAACCCGCCTTCGCGAGGCGATCCTTGAGCGCAACGCTCAATTGGACCCGCAAGAGCTCGACGTCGCGCTGATGCGCGCGCGCGAGCGGATGCGCAAAGCGGTCGGCGCCGAAACCGCCGAAATGACCGAAGCGCGCGCCTTGATCAGCCGGAAAGCCGCAGCCGGTGGGCTCGACGGCGCCTTCCTGGTCTCCCTGCATCGCGACAAGAAGCACCACGCCTTCCTGTACGGCCTCGCGGAGATGACGGGCGTCGACGTCGATGTCGTCCGTTCGATCGTGCAACGCAAAGACCTCGATGCGCTGGCGATGCTTTGCCGCGCGTCCAATGTCGAGCGCCCGCTGTTCGTGACGATCGCCATGCTGATCGGCGGCGGCGAGCGCGCAACGGCCCAGGCGGAAGACTTCGGCAAGCTCTACCTGCGCGTGCCGGTCGAAGCCGCCCAGCGCGCCCTGCGCTTCTACAAAGTGCGCCGCGGCACCGACAAGGCCGCCGCCTAAGCCCCTCCGCAAGCGCGGCCGGCTCTAAGCGAAACGTTCCTTGGTCGTCGAGAACCGGATCGCCGGGTTCTTGTCCTGCACGTAGCCGATCTCCCACGCGCTCTTGCCGAGATAGACCGGCGCGCCGTCGAGGTCGTCGGCCATCTGCATCTTGTTCTTCTCGACGAACGCCTCGACGTCGGCGCGCGCCGGCGCCGACACCCACCGCGCCGCCTGGAACGGCGAGGTTTCGAACAGGACGTCGAGCCCGTACTCGGCCTTCAGGCGCTCTTCAAGAACGTCGAATTGCAGCGCGCCGACTGCGCCGATGACCAGATCGGCGCCGACGGTCGGCTTGAACAATTGCGTCACGCCCTCTTCGGCGAGCGATTCCAGGGCCTTTCGCAGGTGCTTCTGCTTCAAAGGATCGGCGACGCGGCAGCGCTTGAGGATTTCCGGCGCAAAGTTGGGAATGCCGCGGAACGACACCTGCCCGCTCTCCGAGAGCGAGTCGCCGACGCGCAGCACGCCATGGTTCGGAATGCCGATGACGTCGCCGGGAAAGGCCTCGTCGGCGATTTCCCGGTCCTGCGCCATGAACATCATCGGATTGTGGACGTTCATCGACCGGCCAAGCGAGGACTTCAGCGTCATGCCGCGCCGAAACCGCCCGGAGCACACCCGAAAGAACGCCACCCGGTCGCGATGCTTGGGATCCATGTTCGCCTGGATCTTGAAGACGAAGCCCGTAACTTCGTCCGCTCCCGGTGCAATCTCGGTCTCGACGCCCTTCGCCGCAGCCGCCTGCGCGCGCGGGCCGGGGGAGAAGGTCTCCAGCACGTCGAGCAATTCGCTGACGCCGAAGCGGCGCAGCGCCGATCCGAACAGAACCGGCGTCATCGATCCGGCCCGAAACGCCTCGACGTCGAAAGCCGGCAGCCCCTCACGCGCCAGAGCCGCCGTCTCGGTCAGTTCGGCAAGCTCGTCCGGACCGAGCGTCGCGGCGATCGAATTGCCCTGGATCGGAATGCGTTCGGGAAGCACCAAATCGGCGTCGCCCGCCTCCGGACGACGGAAAACCAGGAATTCGTCCGAACCAAGATCGAGCATGCCCTTGAAGCGCTGGCCCGACCCCGCGGGCCAATAAAGCGGCGCGGCATCCAGAGCCAATCGGTCGTGGACCTCGTCCAAGAGCGCGAACGGGTCCTGCGCCTCGCGGTCCATCTTGTTGATGAAGGTGATGATCGGGATATCGCGCAGGCGGCAGACCTCGAACAGTTTCAGCGTCTGCGGCTCGATGCCCTTGGCGGCGTCGAGCACCATGACGGCGCTGTCGGCGGCCGTGAGCGTGCGATAGGTGTCTTCCGAGAAGTCTTCGTGGCCTGGCGTATCGAGCAGGTTGAAGACGATGTCGTCGCGCTCGAACGTCATGACCGAGGCCGACACCGAGATCCCGCGTTCGCGCTCGATCTTCATCCAGTCCGAGCGCGTGCGTCGTTGTTCGCCGCGCGCGCGCACCGCGCCGGCCATGCGGATCGCGCCGCCGGCGAGCAGCAGCGTTTCGGTCAAGGTCGTCTTGCCGGCGTCCGGGTGTGAGATGATCGCGAACGTTCGGCGTCTCGACGCCTCGGTCGCAGGATCGCGATGGGTCATGCCGCCTCCAGGGCCGCGGCCTTACGGCGACGCTGGCGCGAAGGCAAGCCGCACCGGGTTCAGACGCCCAGGCTTTCGACCGGTTCGGTGAGGAAGGTTCGCCCCTCGCGGTCCTCGATCTCGACGATCCACAGGTCCGGATCGGTCTCGGCGCGGCGACGGGCGTGCGCGTCGACCGCCGCTTCCTCGACGCCCAAGGGCCCGCTCGACAGATCAAGCCAGACCCGCTCGCCGGCGGCGTTCTGGGCCGGCGCGTAGAGCCGCGCCCGCCCATCGAGCGTTGCGACCTTGACGAGAACGGCCCCGGCGTCGGCGTCGCCGCGCCGCACGACCGCAGCAAAGGCCCCCGCGACGGCCGCCCGACGCATCAGGGCCTGGGCCCAGATTTCCGTTTTCAGCACAGGCATAGGGTCGTCCATCGCAGGATCCGTTCACCGGGCCGAAAGGCGGATGCGGTATGCAAACGCGAATGAAGCTTCACCTGTTCCTCGCCGCCGCGGCGATCCTGGCGGCGCCGGCGTTCGCCGCGCAAGACCCCACCGTCGTGACCTATGCGCAGCGCCGCGCCTTGCTCGCGGCTGACGTCGGCTGCGGACTTCTGGCGCCCGAACCGCGCGCGGCATTGACCGCCATGACCGCCCAGGCCCGCTCGACCCTGGTCCGCGCCGGCTGGACGCGGGCCCAGCTTGCCGACCTCGAAAGCAAAGCGATCGCCGCCGGACGGCGCCACGCCTGCGCGTCGCCCGCGTTGACGACGGCCGCCGCCAGCGCCCGCGCCGGCTATCAGGGGTGGCGCAAGCTCGGCGCGATGGCGTTTCCGGGCTCGGCGGCCGGCTGGACGTCGCGGCGCACCCCCGATCCGACCGGCTGGCTCGTCTTCCAGGACCTTCCCGACGGCGGCGGCGCCCGCTTCGGCATCCGTCAGGGCGTCGCCGGACCGGAACTGGCTTTCACCGCGCCCGACGCCGCCCGCGCCAACGGCGCCCGCATCCGCTTGCGCGACGCCGCGCGCGCTCCGCAACCGGGCTTCGACGCCCCCGGCCGCGCCGCCGCCCGTCTGACCGACAGAATGCCGATGGCCGTGGAATCGCGCGCCATTCTGGCCGCGGAACGCCGCGCCGAGGTCTTCGGAAAAACCACTGCGACCCTGTTCGTGTTTGCGCCGACCTCGCTGCAGGCGCTGACTGCGCTCGACCCGCGCGAAGCGATCGGGCTCGAACTGCCCATGGCCGACGGCGCCATGCGTCTCTACGTCGTCGAAGTCGGCGACCTCGCCGCAGCCTACGCGTTCGCTGCGTTGCGCTAAAGGCTCACATGCCGGGCCGCGGTCGGGCGAGCACTGGTAGGCTGATCCGCACGAGGGCCCCTCTGCCCGGCGCGTCATGGAAGCTCAGATCTCCGCCGTGCAGCTCGGCGAAGGCGCGCGTGAGCGCAAGCCCCAGACCCACGCCCTCGACGCCTGTCGCCGCCGCGCCTCGCTCGAAGGCGCGTCCAAGCCGGACCCGCTCGTCCGGCGCGATCCCTGGCCCCGTATCGACCACGTCGACGATGAACGCATCGTCCTCGACCCTCGCCAGGATGGTCACTGCGCCGCCTGACGGCGTGAACTTCAGCGCGTTCGTCGTCAGATTGAGGATCATCTGGCGCAGGGCGCGGGGATCTGCGTCGACCTCGATGGCCTCGTCCGGCATTTCGACATGCAAAGCGACCGTGCGTCGGGCGGCGGCGTCAGCCGAAAGCCGCCCCACTTCGGCGACGATATCACGCGCGTCGAACCGCTCGGGATCGAGCGCATAGCGACCGCCGTCGAGCCGCGACAAATCCATCAGACCGGTGATCAGGTCCAGCAGATTGCGGCCGCTCGTCTGGATGAGGGCCACGTATTCCTGGTACTTCGGCGCCAGCGGCCCATAGAGCTCGCGCTGCATGATTTCGGCGAACCCGAGGATATGCGACAGCGGGGTGCGCAATTCGTGGGACAATTCCGCCGTTTGCCGGCTGCGCGCCGTGCGCGCCTCGCGGGCGGCGGCGGCGTCGCTCTCAAGCGCCGACAAGCGCTCGCCAAGGTCGCCCACATCCACCAGCGCCGCGATCGCGCCGCCGCGCGTCGGGTGAACCTCGAGCGCGAACGTGCGTCCGTCGATCGCGACTTCGGCGCGGCCTTCGCCGCCAGCCCGCGCGCGCGCCACGGCGATGCGCACATCGTCTCCGGCGCGCGGACCTGCGGCGCGCGCGACCAGCTCGTGAAGCGCCATCCCCTTGTCGCCCGCCGCCGCGCCAAGACGCGCCAGCGCGATCGACCCGGCGGCGCGCACGCGCCCCTCGGCATCCAAACTGAGGCTTGCAGGCGCCTCGAGGTCCCTTTCGCCGCGAACGGCGGACGACTTGACCGGCGCCGGCGCGGTGGAGGTCAGGGCCCAAAAGGCCGAGAGGGCAAGCGCTGCGAGGCCCGCGGCGACCGGCGCCGCGCCGACATTCGGGGCCGCCTCCAGACCAGCGCCCGCAACCGCGGCGAAGGCGTAGGCGCCAAGCGCAAAACCCACGGCCTCGAAGGTCGCGCGGCGTTCGCCCACGCCATGCGCCAAAGCCGGCGCGATCGCAAAGCACAGGGCCGCCGGCGACATTGCGCCGCCCGTCAATGCCGTCGCGATCATGGCGAACGCCGTCCACGCAAACAGGCAGATGGCCAGGGCGCCCGGCCGCGCCAAGTGGGTGGCCGCCGCCAAGGTCGCCAAAGCAGGCGCCGCCCCGATCAAAGCGCCGAGCGCCGACGCTCCGCCCGAAACCCCGGCTTGCGCGCTCGCGATCCCGATCGCGGCGGCGACGGCGAGCCAGGCGAGCGCGCCCTCGGCGATCAGCCCGCCTGGGGCGGCGGCGGTATTGGCGCGGATGGACAAATCGTCACTCACCCATGTGTAGAAGCTTCTTAACTTCTAGGCCGCAATTTCGCAGAAGGGAAAGGCAAGTCCGGACTTTCGGTCGCCCGCCCGGCGTCGATCCGGCGCAGGCCGCGTCCCCGCTGGAATCATGAGATCATCAGCGGCAGAGGAGCCCCAAATGAAATCCTTTCTGACGGCCACGATTGCAGCTGCACTGATCGTTTGCGCGCCGGCCGCGGCTGCGCCCGCCAAGAAGGGCAAGGCGAAGGAGCCGCCTGCGGCCGTCGTCGTCGCGCCGCCGGCCGCGCCGGCAGGGCCGACCGGTCCCGAAGCGCTCGCCAAGGCGCTCGGCGGCTACGCCGCATTCCAGACCGACCTCACCAAATGGCGCGATGCGCCGCGTCCCAAGTCGGCAGCCGAAGTTGAAAAGGCCCTGGACGAAGCCGCCGTTCACAACGCCGAGGCCTTGGCGCGCGGCTGGATCGCCTATGGCGCGACGGTGGCGGCGCAATCGCCCAAATTCGTCGAAGAGATGCGCAAAGTCGCCGCCGCGCACGGCCAGGCGAAGGCCGTCACCTGGTTCTCGACCATTCCCTATTACGCCAAGTCCTTGCAGGGCGGCGACGAAGCCACCCGCTATGTGCTGACCGCCGCGGCCGCCGATTCCGACCGCGTCGACAGCCTCGGCGACAAGTACAAGAGCAACGCGATGGACCTCGCCAAGGCGGCCTGGGCCAAGCAGCGTCTGCCGCTCACCGCCGGCAAGGCGCGCTACAAGCGCCTGAGCGACCTCGCCCGCTCCGAGCCGCGCGCACTGCCGCCGGAGCTTTCCGCCCGCCTGGTCAGCGCCCCAACTTCCACGCTCGACCCGAACGGCCTGGGTGGACGTCTGTTCTGGGACGCCGCGATCCCGGCGACGCCGGCTCCCGACGCTGCCGCAGCCACGTTCACTCCGGAAGTGCAGTGGAACACCAACCCCGAATACGCGACCGCTCTGGACAGCATGCTGTCCCTCGCCGCGCTTAAGGCAATCGGCGCGATCGACACGATGTCCGGCGAGGAGGTCACCCGCCTCCTGGACAACAAAGCGACGACGAATTGCTTCGCAAGTGCGGCTCAATCGTTCGCGCAATGCGCGTCGGCGGCGGCGTCCGCGCACGAAAACCTCGCCTGCCTCGGCCAGGAAGCGCTGAAGACCCGCGCCCAATGCGTGCGCAGCGTCGTGGCCAAAACCACGAGCGTCGCGCAGAACTGAGCCTTCCCGGAGACCAGCCGCGTCTGCGGGGGAGGGCTTGCAGCCTCCCCCGAACCGGCCCATGTCGCGCCGATGAGCGGCCAGGACCTCGACGCGGCGATCCGCGACATCGAAGACGAATTTGCCCTCTTTTCCGATTGGGAAGAGCGCTACGCCCACGTCATCGACCTCGGACGCGCCGCCCCGGCTCTTTCGGACCAGGAAAAGACCGAAGCCAACCGGATACGCGGCTGCGCGAGTCAGGTCTGGCTAGTCACCGCGTTTGACCCAGCGACGGGGCGCCTGAAGTTCCGCGGCGATTCCGACGCCTTTCTCGTGCGCGGCCTCGTTGCGCTAATGGTCGGCCTAGCTTCCGACCGGACGCCGGCGGATGTCCTCAAACTCGACGCGCGCGCCTTGATGGCGAGGCTCGGGCTCGACGAGGCCCTCACCCCTCAACGATCGAATGGGCTCGCGGCGCTCGTAGCGCGTATGCGCGCCGAAGCGGAAGCGGCGCGGGCCTGAGCCTCACCTCCGGGCGATGGCCAGTTGCGCAACGCCCCCCGGCGGCGGCGCTTCGCGCAGCACGTCCTCCAACATTTCCACCTCAGCGTCGAACGCGGGATCATCGCGCCGGTCTTCGATCGCCCGGCAGGCATGCGCCACGGTTGAACGGTCGCGCCCGAATGCGTAGGCGACGCGGGAGAGGCTCATTCCGGTTGCGACATGGGCAAGGTACATCGCCAATTGGCGGGCGGCTGCGGCTTCAGCCGACCCGCGCGTGCGCGCCGAAACATCGGCCGGCTCGACCGCGCAGGCGTACGCGGCAAGGTCCATGGCGAGCCGCGCGGCGGCCCGGTCTCGCGCAAATCCGTAAAATTCGGCCATCGTTCTTTCTCCGGGGCGGCCGATCGGCGGCCGGGAGAAAGCCTATGCGGAGATTTTCGGTGTAGGATATTTTTCCCACTATCCCGACCTTATCCCGCAGCCCAGCTTGGGCTTTTGACCTAATCGCTCATGTCCGAGCCGTTCCGATCAGGGCGCTGACGACCGCTGCGCGGCCGTGCGGTGCCCAAACCCATTTTTTTGGCAAGATCCGAGCGCGCCTTTGCGTAGTTCGGAGCGACCATCGGATAGTCGTGCGGCAGGCCCCACTTGGCGCGATAATCTTCCGGGGTCATGTCGTAGCGCGTGCGCAGGTGGCGCTTGAGCGACTTGAACTTTTTCCCGTCCTCCAGACAGATAATGTACTCAGGAGTCACGGACTTTTTGACCGGCACCGCGGGCATGAGTTCGGGCTCGGCGACGCCGTCCGAGCGGCCCGCGACGCCGCGCAACGCCGCGAACACCGTCTCGATCAAGACCGGCAAGTCCTGTTGATCGATCTGGTTTGCGCTGACGTAGGCCGAGACGATGTCGGCCGTCATTTCAATCAATTCTTGGCGTTCATTCATCGTGGCGTCGCGCCCCTTTGGTGCGATGGGCGTGGGCTATATACACATCAGCGCAGATCAAAGGCAAACCATCTGAAGACTGCGTTTTTCTCATCCGCTTCGTGATGCAACACTTGTTTAAACAGACTTCACCCTCGCCCGGCCAAAGCGCAGACCAAAACTACGCCAGCTGCGCCTAGGAGCGTCAGCTGAACGGCGCGCCGGCCACCTGCGGGGACCTGACGATCGAGGCGCTGGCCTAGGCTCTGGGCCGCAGCGGCGAGGTGTTCTCCAGCCTGCCCGGCAGCCGAAGTCCATAGGCTGAACCCGCTACGCAGGGCTGCGGATATCCCCGCGAGCGCCGAAGGCCCCAGCCGGCGATAGAACCAATCGACATCGCGCAGCCCGCCTGACCCAAGCCGTCGAGCAAGCGGCGCGAGCGCGCTCAAAGCGAGGATAAGGCCCGCAGCGGCAATGATTTGCAGCCGCGCCGCGAGGTGATCCCAGTCATAGGGAAAAAAGCTGATCGGGCTCGGTGGGGCCAGACCGAAAAGCCAGGCCGGCGCGATCCCGATTGCGACCAGGAAAAACGCGGCGAGGAAGCTCGCGAGCACGAGCTCGAACGGCGGCGCGGCGCCGCGCGCGCCCGCCTTGCCGAAGACGGCGACCATGATGGCGCGCGCGGCGCCGAAGACCGCGCCGGCGCCGGCCGCAACATAGGCTGCGAGCATCCAATCCGGCGCCTGCCGCGCAAACGCGTCCTGCAGCAGCGCACCGGTCGCGAACGTGGCGAACCCTGGCAGCCCAAGCACAGCGGCGATCGCCGCGCACGCCAACGCGGCCGTCGCCGGCGCCGCTCGCCAGATCGGGGGAGCCTCGGGCACGTTGGCGCCCTCACGCGTCGCCCAACCGACGATCAGGCCGGCGAGCAGCGCAGCGAACAGGCCCGCGAACGCCGCCGCCGATACCCCGGCCATGATCAACGGCGCACCAACGCCAAGGGCCATCACCAAAAGGCCCGTCTGCGCCATCGTCGCGTAGGCGAGGATCGTACGCGGTTTGTCGCTCGCCGCCGCTTGCACCAATCCAAACGCCAATCCGGCCGCGCCAATCGGCGCCAGGGCCGGCTCGCCCGGGAACATGCGGATCAGCGCGTACAAGGCGAGCGTCGTCGTCACGGGAGCCAGCGCAGCAAAACCGAGCACGCCCGCGCGCGGCGCCGCGTCCTTGATCCACACATGCGCAAACGGCGCGCCGACGCGGATCAGGCACCCGAGCAGCATGCACAGACCTGCCGGCGCCGTGGCGTCGAGCCGGTCGAAGCGAACATCGCTCGTCTGCGCCCAAACCAGCCCCACACCGACCACGAACAATGCGCCCGCCAGCGCATGCAGGATCACGAAGCGTTGCGCGGCGCTGCGCGCACCGGGCGTGCGGCCGCACAGGACGAGCGCCGCCGCGGCGAGGATCGAAATCTCGGCGCCGACGGCGAAGGTCACGAGATCGCCGCCGAACACCGCCGTCATCGCGCCGCCGAGATGGGCGAGCAGCGCGCAATCCTCCCTGGCGTCGCGCCGGTGCCCCATGGCAAGGCCAAGCACGATGCCGGCTCCGGCGAAGGCGAGCCCGAAGATCTGCGCCGCAGCGTCGAGACGCAGCGGCACCACGGTCAGGCCGACCTGACGGAACATGTCGTGGGCGCCGAAATCCGGCGTGAGCGCCAAAGCCCCCGCCAACGCCGCCGCGGCGACCGCGAGCATGGGGCGCAGGCCGCGCGGCGTGACCAGGGCCAACGCCGCGGCCAGGAGAAGCGCAAAACCCGGATTAAGGCTGATCGGCATGATCGCCCTCCACCGGTTCAGGCGCGCGCAGCGCCGGCAGGCGGCGCAACGCAGCCGGGATGACCGCCAGACCCAAAGCGACAAGCAGGCCGAGGCCCGCGAAAATGCCCGGCCGTCCGTCGAAGCCGCCGCCTGCGCTTTGCCGCGGCACCAGCGCCTCAAGCGCCACGAGCCCTACGACGCTCATGAATAGACCGATCACGAAGGCGCTCGCGACGATGGGGCTGGCGGTCCAGCCGAACAGGCGGTCTCCGAGCGGCGGCGGCGGAGAAGCGGGCGGCGGCGCCTGGTTCATGGGATCAACCCGGTGATCACGAAGCGCGCGATCGGATCAATGAAGGCGACCAGGCCGAGCGTTGCGACTGCGGCGAACGCCGTCGGCGCGATCAGCCCGAGCGGCGCCCCGTCGGGGCGCGAAAAGGGATTGACCTCCGCGGGCTGCGCGAACCCGCGCAAAGCGGCCGGCGCCAGGAGGGCGAACGTCGCGAACGCCGACCCCGCGAAAATGATGACGGCGGCCCAGGCGGCGACCGATCCCGCCCCGGCGACCGTCCAGACCAGCGGCCAAGCGCCCGCCGCAGGCGCGAGCCCCGCCAGACTGAAAGCGCCGATGCTGAGGGCGGCGAACGTCCAGGGCATCCGCTGCCCTACGCCGCCGATCGCTGCGACGTCGCGCCGGCCGGTCGCGGTCTCGATCGATCCGGCCGACATCAGAAGCGCCGTCTTCCCGAGGCCGTGCGCGATCAATTGCAGCGCCGCCCCGAGCACGGCGGTCTGGGCGCCGAGCGCCGCGGCGGCGACGGCGAAGGCGTTCGCCGCAAGCGTGGAATAGACGAGCCGCTCGCTGAGCGTGGGGCGCCCGAGCGCGATCAGGGGCGCGATCGCCACGCAGGCCAGCGCCGCCGCCAGAACAAGTTTGCCCGCCCCCGCTTGGGCCAAAGCCGGCGCGCCGAAGACGCCGACAGCGATCTTGAGGAAGCCAATCGCCCCTATCGGCGCGATCGCCAGAACCTGAAGGATGAGCGCGACGGGCGTGGGGGCTTCCGCGGCTTCGATCTGCCATCGGTGCGCCGGCATCGTGCCCGCGCCTGCAAGTCCGATCGCGAACAGAACGATCAGGGCGTCGATGATCCAGGGCTCGACGTCGGGCGGAAGAATGCCGCCAACCGTAAAGGCCGCGCCCGGGGCCAAGGTGCTGGTCCACACCGCAGCCGGCAGGAAGCAGACGACCGCAGGGCCGAGCATCCAGGCGAGTTGCATGCGCGCCGCTTTGGGCGCGGCCTCAGCCACCACCGGGAACGCCGCAAGCGCGAGGCCGACGTAGGCGACGAAAAAGGCGAAGAGATTAGCCGCAGTCATTGCGGCCCCTGCGCACGCCAGCGCCAATCCGGAAAACGCCGCCATCCGCACCGAGACGGGCTCACGCCGGGCATGGCGATACGAGGCGGCGTAAAGGCTCGCGAGCGCATTGAGCCCAGCGGTGAGCGCGAGCATCGTCAGGCCGAGCGGCTCGGCCCGGAACGCCAGCGTCAGATCGGCGAGCGGCGCCGCGAGCACCAAAACCGAGCGTTCCCCCGTGCTATAGGCGCCGATCGCGGCAAACGCTGCGATAGCGCCGATGGCGGCGAAGGCGATGGCGGCGGCGTCGCACGCGCCTCCGCGCAGCGCGAGCCCGGCGCCAGCCTGCGCCGCCGGCGCGGCGAGCGCCACGGCGAACAAGATCGCAAGGCTCATCGCAGCCCCCCCATCAGCGCCGCCGCAGCGACGTGGGCGACGGCCTCCGGTCCGCGCGCATCGAACCCGAGCGCGATGCAGGCAGCCCCGGCGAGCCAGGCGCAGATGGCGGCCGGCAGGAGCGCTGGCCCGGCAGGCGCCGCGCCAACGCTCGCCGGACTGGCGCGGAACCAGATCCGCTCCAGAGCGCGCGCCGTGTAGACGACTGCGGCGAGCGCCGCCGCGGCGAGCAGCCAAGCGATCCAATACCAGCCGCGCTCAAGGGCAGCCGCGGCGAGCAGCCATTTACCGGCGAACCCGGCGGTCAGCGGGGCGCCCATCAGGCTCAACAAGGCCGCGGTCGCCGCGGCGCCCGATAGCGGCGCGCGCGCGCCGAGGCCATCGATCGCTCCGCCAGCCCCGAACATCGGCCAAGCGGCGGCGAGTGCGCCGAGAGCAAGCGCCGCGAACGCAGCCTGCAGCATCGCGGCCGTCGCGCCTTCCGGTGTGCCCAGGCCAAGGCCCAGAGCGACAAGGCCGAGATGGGCTGTCGCGACATAGGCGACGAGGCGCCCGCCCTCGCGGGCCGCGAGCGCCTGCAGGGATCCGATGGCGACGCTTGCGGCGCCAAATGCCGTGAGCGCAACGCACGCCATCCACGGCAATTGCGCGTCCCCCGTCTGCATTGCGGCGCCGGCGAGACGCAAGGCGACGGCGAGCGCGGCGAAGGCAGGCGCGAGAACCGGAAGGCCGATCCCGCGTGACGCGAGCGGCGCAAACCACGTCTGCAGCGGCGCCAGCGCGGCCAGGCCCGCGAGCCCCGCGAGCGCGAGCGCTACGCCGGCGGTCAGCGCGCGCGGGCTCGCCACGGCGCCGGCGTCGCGCAGCATGTCGAACGGCGCGCCGACGGCGGAGGCCGCCAGGGCTGCACCTATCGCAGCGACGGATCCGGCGAGCGTCGTCGCCGCCAGCGCTTCGAACGCGGCGTAAAGTCCGCGTTGATCCCGGCCTGCGGCGATCGCTGTCGCTGCGATCGCCGCGAGCGTCGATCCCCAAACCGCGAGCGCGGCGAATGTCATGTCCGCTGAGCAAAGGGCGACGCCGGCCAGCGCGACGGCGATGGCGGCTGCAACCGGCGCAGCCGGCCCGGCGCGCGGGTCAGAATCGTTGGACGCGGCCGCGGCGGCCGCGAGCGCCGCGCCGAGCGCAAAGACACCGGCAAGGGCGCAGGCCGAAAAGGCGTCCAGCTCGTAGCGCCATTCGCCAGCCGGCCCCATGGCGCCGAGAATGCGTCCCCCGCCCATCAGCCGCGCCGCAATGGACGCGGCGAGGACCGCGGCGATGATCAGTCCCAGGGCTGTCGCAAACGCCGCGCGCACGCGCCGTCCGGTGAGCCCGCCGACGGCCGCGGCGAGAAAGGGCGCCGCCAACGCCAGTTCGGGGTCGGCGAGCCAGGGAGCGAAGGCTGCGTCCATGTCAGTCGCTCTGATCGCCGGACGCCGCCGCGGCGTCGGTGGCGCCGGAGCCGACGGCTTCGTAGAGGCGAACGGCGAGCGCGGCGGCGAGCATGGCCCCCGCGGCGGCGAGCGCGATCGCTGGCCCGGCCAGTCGCTCTCCGCCGCCAACGCCCGAGGTCAGGGCCGCAACGAGCGCCGCTGCGCTCACGCCGACGAGCGCAATCCCTACGGCGCGTCGCAGCAGCGAGCCGGCGAACGCGACAATCGCGGCGCCGGCCGCGAAAGCGACGCACAGAAACGCAAGCCCGACATGGCGCGCGATCTCATCCACGGGATCGATCCTCCGGAACCGGATGATCGCCGCCGGGCAGCGACGGCAAGCGGCCCGCGAACGCATAGAAGGCCTGGCTGAGCGCGCCGAACGCCATCAGCGCGATCGCGCCTGCGAGCGCGGCTTCCAGAATGACGCGGACGGCGGGGGCAGGCGCGGCGTCGAACGCGAACGCAGGACCGTTCCACGCGCGCGGCGCGGCGGCGATGGCGAGCGTCAAGGCGAGACCGATCCAAGTCAGCCCACCCAAGGCGCGCGCCGACGCGATCCGCAACGCGGCGTCGAGGCCGAACACCAGCGCGTAGAGGCTCAGCGCCAAGGCCAGGAGCGCGCCCGCCGCAACCGGCGAAGCGGTCGGCGCCGCCAGGGCGAACGCCGCCAGGGCGACGAGCGGGGTCAGCCCCTTGCCGATCCCGCGCGAGACGGCGTGCTCGCGCCCAGGAAAGGCGATCGCAGGCTGCGCGGGCGCAGACGCCGCATTGCGCCCGCCGGCGTCGAGCAGTGCAAAGGCCGCCGCTGCGCCCGCACTCATCACAACGGCGGCGACCGCCCCGGCGAACACGCCCGGATTCACGCCGCCAAGCGCGACAGGCCCCGGCGCATCGCCCATCGCGAAACACAATCCGCCGGCGACCGCAGCAACCGCCGCCATCGCCGCAAACGGCGGGCGCGCCCGTTTGGGCGGCTCCGGCGCCAGCAGTTCAGCGCCGACGAACATCACCGCGAGGGCCGCCGCCGCAACGATCGCAAAGGCCGCCGCGGCCGGCGCGTCGTACAGTGCGACGACGAGGGCGAGTGCTGCAATCGCGACGCCGACGCCGGTCATGGTCGAGGCCGCGCCGCGCGCGAGCAGCGCCGCAAGTCCAGCGCCAGCTGCGATTGCGCTCGCGGCCAAAGCGCCGATATCGAGGGCGGTCATTGCGGCCCTCGCCCAGAGTCCGGCGGCGGTCCCACGCGCGCCGTCTCGCCTGCATTGTGGGCGGCGGCGCCGATGATCTGGATCGCGGTCGGCGCGAGCGCCGTAACCAGAGCGCCGAGCGCGATGATCTTGAAGGCGATCGCCCAGGTCGGCGCCGCAAGCGCAACGCCGAGCAGCGCAACCGGCGCCCCGACAATCGCGGCGGCGTGCGCGGCGTGCAGGCGGGTGTAAACGTCTGGCCATCGCACCAGGCCGACCGCGCCGACGAACAGAGCGAGAAAGCCGAGCCCGGCGAGCCCAGAGCCGATCAGGTCCATGATCTCGTTCATGGCTGCGGCGCCTGCGCACGGCGCAACGCCGCCAGCGCCGGCTGGAACGACCGTCGCCGCGCCGCCTTGAGGATCGCCACGAAGACGACGTTCTGCACCAACGAAATCAGGATCGCGGACGTCACGATGGCCTCGTTGCGCGCAGCAGCGCCATAGGCGGCGGCGGCGATCGAAAGCGTCACGCCGAGGATATAGGCGGCGACCATCCGATCCGTTGCGGTCGGCCCGCGCCACAAGCGAAACAGCGCCGGAACAGCGACCAGCGCCGCGCCAAGCCCCGCGACCACGGCGATCATGGGCCTATCCGCGTCGCTGCAGGCGCAAACGCGTTCGCGGCCGCGTGCAGAGCATCCGGGGACGTCTCCTGCTCGTCGAGCACGTGCACCAGCATCGTGCGCTCGTCGCCGTCGATCGTGTAGGCATGCGAAGTGCGCGACAGGGCGGCGGCGACGCGCGCGGCCTGCGCCTGCTCGGCCGTGCGCACCTGCACGATCGCGAGCGCGGGGCGCGGCGGCGGCCCCATCAAGACGCGCGCCAAAACCTTGACCGCCGCTGCAAATGCGCGCGGCGCGGAACGCAGGGCGTCACCAAGCGTGACGCCGATAGCGGCGCCCGACCGTCCGCCGAGAATTTGGCCGCGCACAGCGAACAAGGCAGTCGCCAAGGCCGAGAAGGCGCAGGCCGCCCATGCCAAGCCAGGCGCCTCGCCGAAATCCGAAGGCGCGAGGAGCAGCCAGACGAGCGCCAGCGCGAACGCCAGGATGAAGGCTTGGATCAAATCCGGCGGCTCCGCGCGTCGCGATCAAGAACAAACCTAGCTCTTAACCATGACCCTGCGGATTCGCCAGTTCGCCGGCTCAGTCGCTCACAGGTCTTGCGGGCGCATCAGGGACAAGAATCGCCGGGCCGGGGCCAATTCGAAGTCCTCGTCGTCCGGTTCGGGTTCGCTCGCGGCGTCGGCGCTCAAACCCCAGTCCCAATAGCGCAAAACCGTCTGCGCCTTGGCCGCCGAGAGCGTTTCGTAAAGCACCGACACGTGCTCGAACGCCTCGACGGAGCGCGGTCGCGACAGGCGCCAAAGCTTCGCAAACGGATCGCGCTTGAGCCCGATGGCCTTTGCGAGAACGGCGATCGTTTCACCGCCGCGATCGGCGAGCATGCGGGCGGCCGTGGTGGGACGCAAGCCGCACATCCGCGCGAACTCCGTCACGGTCGCGCGCGAAAGACCGCCCTGCACCGCCACCACATCGATCAAAGCTTCCACGGTTGGCGCGGAGCCCGGTTCCAATTGGCGCGCGCGCTGGCGGCGCTCGATGAACAGCAGCGCCTTGCGCACCTCAGGATCGAGCATGGCGTCGGTCTCGCCAAGCGGAAAGAACGTCTCCATCTCAGCGATCAGCGTGGTGCGTTCGCCTGCAAACCGCCGCACCAGCAGCGCCCGCGTTTCGCGATCGGCCCACCAGAACAGCGCCAAGCCCTGCGATGTCCGCAATTCATCGCGCCGCGCCAAAAGCCCCGCAAGAACGGGCGCGTCCCGCGACTGGCGCACCAGCGCGTTGATGGTGGTCTGCGCGAGAACTGCTCCCGGATTGCGGATGAGGGCCTCGATCGGCGCTTCGGCGCCGCGCCGAACAATCGCGTCGCATACGGCTTCGCTGACGCGCTTTCGCTGCGCGATCAGGCTGATGTGGGCGGGCGTTGCGACCCGAATGGCGTCGATCAGATCGACGTCGTCCAAAGATTTGGATCCGACCAGCAAAGGCGCGGCGACCGCGATCTCGTCGCGCGCGAGGTATCTGAGGACAGGCTTGGGGGCGTCGACGACCATGGCCAGGCGCTCGGCGCACCGCCGGCGCACGTCTTCGCGGCAATAGCGCAAGAGCCCAACCAGCAGATCGCCCGCGAGCTGACGCTCGTGCGGAGCGATTCGCGTCGACGGCCAGGACACCACATCGCACAAGCGTTCTGTGATCGCCTGCCTCGCCTTGAGGCTGGGCAAGTCGTCGTCGTTCGTTTCGGCGATCGTCAGCTCAAGGGCCTGCGGCATGTTTCCCACCTCGCCTGACAGACGTAAGAATGTCGTTAACGGCGCGGTGACTGTTTTTCCGCGCGAGCCCTGGGCGCGCTAGGATGCGTAAGCGCGCACCGCTTCAATCCCGACGCTTTCGCGAGATCGACGTCTACTACGCCATGGTCGCGCTCTATTTCTTCGCGTTCGGGCTCCAGTTCGTCCTCTATCCCTCGATCGCAACGTTCGCGTTGGGCCAGGGCGGCGCGGAGATCGGCGCCGCGCAGACCGCATTGACCGCGCCGATGTTCTGCCTCCTGCTGTTCGGCGGCGTGGTCGCAGAGCGCGCGCAGGCGGGTCCGGTTCTGGCGGGGCTGCAAATCGCTTTTGCGCTTCCGGCGCTCGCGCTCGCAGCGATGGTGAACGCCGGCGCCCTGACCTTTCCGCTCCTGCTCGCGTACGGCGTCGTGATGGGGTCGCT
>JBMOIB010000021.1:0-32745 GCA_049317545.1 Caulobacterales bacterium
AGCCTCGGCCTCAAGGGCGACGAGACGGTCACGATCGAGGGCGTCGCGGACGTCAAGCCGCGTCAGACCTTGGCGATCGCGATCACCGGCGCCGACGGCGCGACTCGCACCGTGAACGTCCGGTGCCGGATCGATACCGACAACGAGCTCGACTACTTCAACAACGGCGGCATCCTGCACTACGTTCTGCGGAACCTCGTGAAAGCCGCCTGACGCGACTGCGGCTCCCCCTTCAACGGGGGAGCCGCTCTTCGTTCGATCATCTCGAACAATCGGCGTGACAATTCAAATGGCGCCGCCGATTAGCGGCAAATCACGAAGCGCATCGCATCGCCGGCGAGAATAGGCCCGCCGGGCGCCTGCACCGCCGCGACCCGCCAACAATTGCGGCCAGGGTCCTGGATGTAATTGACCGAATTCAGAAGGATCCGCGGATGACGGTCGGGCGATGCGCCGGGGCCGCCGGCCGGACCGGGCGGATTCTCCCAGTTCGTGCCCGGCCCGCCCACCGGTCCAGGCGGATTGCCGTCGCGATCATGGCGACGCCGATCGGGCGATGCGCCGGGGCCGCCGGCCGGGCCAGGCGGGTTCTCCCAATTCGTGCCGCGCCCGCCTACAGGGCCCGGAGGATTGCCGTCGCGATCGTGAGGACGCGCATCGGCGACGTTGGCGGAGACGATGGCCAGGAGCGCGAAGGCGCTCGAAATCAGATGCAGTTTCATTGGCTTGAACTCCTCAAGAGACATCAAACCACGCGCGCGGTTCTGCTTGGGAAACGGGCCCCGCAGCCGAATCCATCCGTGCGCTGACGAAAAATTCTCACAGCGCGCGCCCAAAGCCGTAAACCACGTCGCGCCCCGGCGCGCCGAGGTCGCGCACGCGACGGGCGAGCGTCTCTATCGCGGCTTTGGGATCGGCAGCGCGCAGCGCCGCCAAAGCGGCCGCCACCCTCGGCGCGGCGAAACTTGTGCCGCTGACGCTCGTGTAGGCGTCGCCCTCCGCAGCCGCCTCGACGTCCACGCCGAGCGCAGCGAACGCAACCTGCGGCCCGCGATTGGCGAACAGAAAGACCCGATCCGAGGCGTCGACGGCGGTGGCGGCGACGACGCTCGGATACGCGGCGGGATAGGCCACAGGCGCATTCGGCCCGGAATTGCCGACCGCCGCCACCAGCAACACGCCGCGCGCGACCGCCGCCTTGCACACCGCTTCGACGAGGCGATTGGGCGGACCCTCGAGGCTCACACTAATCACCGACGCGCGCTGCGAGACCAGCCAGCCGATCGCCTCGGCGATCGCTTCTGCGGAGCCGCCGTCGGGGTCTGCGCCGAACACGTCGGCGGCGAACACCTGCGCGCCCGGCAGCGCGCCGCGGAAGTCGCCGTCGTCGCCCACCAGCAAAGACGCAACCGCCGTGCCGTGCGAACTCGGCGCGGACTGCGCGACGAACGCGCGGGTCTCGATCCGCGCACGTGCGAGCGACGGGTGGCGAAGGTCGACGCCGCCATCGACGATTCCGATCCTGAGCCCCGCCCCCGAAGCCAGCGGTGCGGACGCGGCGCCCGCCTTTGCTACGTTCGCCGCCGACGGGCCGGCGTCGGACGGATCGAAAACGTGGTCGAGTTCGTACGCGCCGCCCGGATCGGCGCGTTCCAGGGCGTCACGAGCGTCCTGCGCGCTCATGCCCCTCGGCGCCAGGAGCACCAGATACCGCACGCCCAGGTCTCCGGCGGTCCGGTCGCGCAGACGGCGCATGCCGAGGCGCTGAATCTCGAAGAGACCCGCCGGCCCCGGATCGATGGCGATGATGCGCCCGCGGGTGATGATTTCGCCGCGCCGGCTGCGTTCGAACGCCTCGGGATTGGCGAGCCGGCGCTCGGCGATGGCTTCGCGGAATGCGCGTTGGCGCCGCGCCAGCCTCCGCCGGAGCCGCCGACGCGGCCCCTCGCGCTCGGGTTCCGCCGCCGCCTCGCTCCCGATCCCAACGGCCGCCAGCCCCAGCACCCCGGCCAGGATCCGTCGCCGCCGCCGTCCATCCTCGTTCATGGGCAATTTCCTTAATCCGTCGCTCCGATAACGGCCCTGCTGGACGAATCCATCGCCGCCGCGGATGGAATCCGGCGCCCCGTCCGTTATCTGCGGGAAACGGCCATGGAAGACGCCCACGTGCGGAACGAGCTCGCCGCGCTCATTCCCAGATTGCGACGCTTCGCCCTGGCCCTCACGGGAAATCGCGCCGATGCCGACGATCTGGTCCAGGACGCCCTCGAACGGGCATTGCGACGCGCCGACCAATGGCGCCCGGGCACCCGCGTCGATTCCTGGGTGTTCCGGATCGCGCGCAACGCCTGGATCGACGAGACCCGCAGCCGCAAGGTCCGCGGCCGGGTGGTGTCTTACGATCCCGAGGCCGACGCGCCGGGCGTCGACGGCCGCGCCGCCATGGAGGCGACGATGACCCTCGACCGCGCCATGAAGGTCATGGCGACCCTGCCGCCGGAGCAGCGCGCCGTGATCGCCCTCGTGCAGATCGAAGGCTTCTCTTACCGCGAGGCGGCCGAGATCCTCGGCGTGCCGGAGGGCACCATCACCAGCCGGCTGGTGCGCGCGCGCAGCGTGCTCGAAGCCAAGGTTCTCGGCGAAGAGGATGCGCCATGACCGTGACGCCCGAAGACCTCTGCGCGTTCGCGGACGGCCAACTCCCGCCCGACGAGGCCGCCCGCATCGGCGCGCTCGTCGAGGCCGACCCCGCGCTGCGCCGTCGCGTCGACCGCATGCGCGCCGCCGCCGCCGCTCTGAAGGGCGCGTTTGACGGCGTGCTCAAGGAGGACGTCCCGCCCGCTTTGGCGGCGCTGGTCGCCGCGCCACGACGCGCAGCGACGCCCCCGCGCGCCTGGCGCGGTCCACCCGTTTGGGCTGCGGCGATGGCCGCCTGTCTGCTCGTCGCGTTCGGGCTTGGCCGCCTGAGTGCGCCAAGTCCCGACATCGTCGCCGCCGCGGACGGCCGGGTCGCCGCCGCCGGCGCGCTCGCGCGCGCGCTCGATCGCACGCCGTCGGGCGCAGAAGCGGGAGCGGTGCGCATCGATCTCAGCTTTGCGGCAGCCGACGGCGGGCATTGCCGGATGTTCCGCACCTCTGGCGCAACGCCGCTCGCGGGCCTCGCCTGCGGACGCGCGAGCGACTGGCGCATCGTCGCGCTGACGGAAGGCGCAGAAACGGGCAAGCGCGGCTATGCGCTCGCCGCCGGTGATCTCGCGCCGGCGATCGCTCTGGAGGCGGCCGCGCGACGCGTAGGCGATCCGCTCGACGCGGCCCAGGAACGCGCCGCGATCGCCGCGGGCTGGCGCGCCGGCGCGCGCTGAGAACGTTCGCTGCGCGGCGGATCAATGCCCGCGCGCGAACACCACCGGGATCAGGCTCGCCACGAGCAGGCCGGCCATCGCGCCATTGAAGATCCGGAACGACAGCGGCGACGACAGGAACCGGCGCAATTGCGTGCCGATCGCCGTCCACACGCCCACGCTTGGCAAATTGACGGCGCCGAATACGGCGGCGATCACGCCCAGCGTCACCAGCGAAACGCCGTCGGCGCTGCTGGGCGCGTAAACGGATATTGCGGTGAGCGCCATCGTCCAGGCCTTGGGATTGACCCATTGGAACGCCGCAGCCTGCAGGAACGTCATAGGCTTGGCGCGCGCCGCGCCATCCGCGTTCGGCGGCGGCGACATCGCGATTTTCCAGGCGAGGTAAAGCAGGTACGCCGCGCTCACGATCTTGAGTGCGGTATGGAGCACCGGGGCGGCCGCAAACACCTGCCCGAGCCCTGCCCCTACGATCACCACCATGGCGGTGAAGCCGATCGACACCCCCAAGAGGTGCGGGATCGTCCGGGCAAAGCCGAAATTGGCGCCCGACGTCATGAGCATGAGATTGTTCGGCCCCGGCGTGATCGAAGAGACGAAGGCGAAGCCGGCGAGGCCGAGAAGCAATTCGTAGGTCATGTGCGCAACGATAGGCGATCGTTCGGCGCAAGGGCTTGCAAACATGGCCTCATTCGCCGAAAAATCGCAATCAATGATCGAACTCGACGACTTCGACCGCAAAATATTGCGCGTCCTCGCGACCGACGGCCGCGTCAGCAACCTCGACCTCGCCGCGCGCATCGGCCTGTCGGCGTCGGCCTGCCTGCGTCGCGTCCAGGCGCTCGAAAAGTCGGGGGCGATCCGCGGCTATCGCGCCGTGCTCGATCCGGCCGTCCTCGGCGGCGGTTTCCTCGCCTATGTCCTGGTCGGCTTGTCGCGGCACACCCGCGCCGAGCAGCGCGCCTTCGAGGCGGCGATCGCCAACGCTCCCCAGGTCCGCGAATGCCACAACATCACCGGCGCGTTCGAATACCTGTTGCGCATCGAGGCCGCCGATCTCGCCGCCTACAAGCACTTCCATACCGAGGTCCTCGGCGCCCTGCCGCAGGTGACGACCATCACCTCCTACATCGTCATGGAAAGCGCCAAGGACGAGCGCGCCTAGAACGGTCGGGTCAGGGCGTCGGCGCCGTCGGTTCCGGTTCGGCCGGCGCGGCGGCAGGCGCGGCGGGCTCGGGCGGTGGTGCAGGCTTCGGCGCGGCGGGACGCGGCGGACGCGGGGCAGCAGGCGCCCCGAGCGCCGGCGCCACTGCAAGGTTGACGGCTTCCGCGATCGGCGGCGCCACGGCGGTGTAATCCGTCTCGGTGAGCCCATAGGCCCAGGGCCCGACGCGCGCGTTCAGCGTCTGCGCCAACGGTTCGGCCTCCGGCGTCGCCGCGCGTGCGCCAAGCTTCACCCAATAGAGCGGCCCCCGGACGAACAATTCCGCGTCGATGACGAGCCCCTCAGTCGTCGAAAGCACAGTCTTTGCACTTGGGGCGCCGGTGATGGTCGGCGCAGGCGCAACGTCGATCGGATTCAGCACGCCAAGCGCGGCGGCCACGTCGTTGACGCGCGCGCCGCCAGCAAGCGTCTTGCCCGCGAGTGGCCGCCCGATCTGAAAGGCGGCGACATTGGGATCAGGACGCACGAGTGCATAGGCGGGCCCGCTCGGCGGCGCGACATCAACGCGCGCGATCCGCTCGCGGGCGATCGCGAACGGCGTCAAATCGAGCCAGGCCGACGCCTGCCGCAGATTTGGCAATTGCGCCGAACCCGCCCAGACCTGCGGATCGGCGTTGCGACGCAGATATTGGCGATCCGCAAAACTCGACACCACGAGATTGGCCAAGAGCGCGCCCTGCGCGTCCTGGACCTGCAGGCGCACGCCGGCGCCGCCCTTGGTCGGATCGTCGACGCCAAGCCGCGCGTGCTTTTTCGGATCGCGCGTCAACGGCCGCGTCGCCGACAATTTTGCGAGCGCTTCGGAGAAATCCCGCATCCGATCGACCTTGATCGGGTACGCGCCGCGATCGGCCATCGACCAGCCTTTCGGCGTCTTGGCGATCCGGTAGGAGCCCTCGCGCGTCACCACGATGATGACCTGCGCGGCCTGTGTGCGCTGCGCATAATCTGGCGCCACGAGACCGATCGCCGGCGGCGGCCGCAGTTTCGCGGCGTCCCATCCGACCACCAGCCATGCGGCGATCGCGAGCGCGGCCGCAAGCGCGAGAGACCAGGCCGCGCCGCCGCGGCGTTCGCGGGCCAATTGCGCGGTCATGGCTTGCTCCGGACTTTGCGTTCAGTGCGGCGGGTGCGCAGCCAGAACACCAGAAGGCCGATCCCGGCGATCAGGATAGGCGGGGTCCAGACGTTCAGGACGACGACGATGCGTTCACGTCGCGCGACCTCGGCGCGGGCGGCGCGTTCGATGGCGCGCAGGGCGTCGCGCGCCTGCTCGGCGCGGCTCTGGAAGCGCTCAAACTCAGCGATCTCGGCCAGGCTCGGCTCGGTTTCGAGGCTGCGCGACGCGCGCAATTGCGCCAGGCGCGCATCAGCCGTCGCAAGATCAGCCTGCAGCGCGCTTTGCGTTGCGCGACTGCTCGCGAACGCGGCGCGGCTGACGTCATCGAGCGCACTCAGGCGGCGCAAGGTCGGCGCGCGCGATCGCAACGCGACGAGCTCGTCCGATCCGCCGATAACGTCGATGGCGTTGAGCAGAAACGCCGCATTGTCGCGCGCGGGTCCTGATTGCGGATCGAAATAGACGCGGTCATCGAGGAAATCGACGTCAGCGATAAGGATAACTTCGGCGCGTCGCGCCGCGCGCTTCAGCGGCGCGGTGTTTGCGAACGCCGAAGGCAAGGCGCCGGAAATGCGCACGGCGAGCGTTTCCGCGCGCGCCTGCGATCTCCACGCCGAAAGCAGGTCCTGCGGCGCCGGAGCGGCTGCGGCCACGCCTGCCGGTACGCGCATGACGTCAGCAGTGGATTGCAACAACGGCGCGACCACAACGTCGTCGGTCGGCGACCAGGTGACGGCGCCTGCGGCAAGCAGATTGACGGCGCGTCGCAGGCTGCCGGTGACCACTTCGCCGCGCGCGATGCGGGCCGGCGCGACCTCAAGGAAAAGCGGGCTGGGCGCGGCGCCGGGCGTCAACGGCAATGCCGCCGCGCGATCGAGCACAATCTCTTTCGAGGTCGAAACGCCCCACGCGCCAATCAGCCGGTCCAGCTCCGACGACGCGGGCACGGGCGCCGGCGGCGGCGCGGCGGGATCGAGCGTCGGCGCTGCGAATGCGAGAACGGCGACGGGATCGACCGCGAACACCGCGCGACCCTTGGCCATGACGAACTGGTCGATGGCGACGAGCTGAGCCTCGTTCAGGGTCGGCGGATGCACGACGAGGAGGAGATCGGCGTCCTTGGGCAATTCGAGGAAGTCGGGCGCGACCATTTCCACCCGCGTCGTGCGACGCAGTTCGGCGAGCCAGTAGGGCGGCGTGCTGGTCTGGATGGGCAAAGCGGTTACGACCGCAATCACCAGACGCTGCGGCTGTTCGAGCTCCGCGACGATGCGCGTGAGATCATATTCCAGGAACGGCTCGCGCTCGGGCGGCAGAAGCGGCGCGACGACCTTTTCATCCACCGCATTGGAGCCAACGACCCCGAGATAGATCGGATCTCCCGCGCCCGTGCGGTCGATGGGTTCGAGGCCGGCGCGCAGAGCTTCATCCTCGGCGTCGGAATAGCGCTGCGGATCGACCTCAACGATGCGCACCATGTCGCGCGAGCGCGCCTTGTAGGCCTGCAAGAGTTCGCGCACCCGCGCCGCATAGGCCCGCACCGCCGGCCGATCGCCCGCGGCTTCGCGGGAATAGAAGAGCTTGAGTTCGACGGGCTCGTTGAGGCCGGTCAGGATCGACCGCGTACCCGCGCTCAGGGTGTAGAGACGGTCGCCGGTCAGATCGAAACGCGCGCCCTTGAGCGCGAGCGAGGAGATCAGATTGAGGCTCACGAACATGATCGCGAGCGCCAGCGTGACGAAAATGGCGAAGGCCCGGCGCGACATGGCTCACCCGCCCCTTTTGGCTTCGACCGCGAGCACCGCCGCCGACAAGAACAGCCAGATGAGGCTCGCGAAAAAGATCAGAGCGCGCAGATCGAGCACGCCGCGCTGCGCCGATTCGTAGTGCGCCAGGATCGAGATTGCAGCCAGGAGATCGCTGAGATCGGGCCCAAGCGACCGCGCAAGCGCGAGCGTCGATGGCGCGCCGAGCGCGGTGAGCAGGAAACAAACGAGCACCGCGAGCACGAAGGCGACGACCTGCGCGCTGGTCAATGCCGAGAGCGCGACCCCGATCGCCACATAACCGCCCGCCATCAACAGCGTGACGAGATAGGCGGCGGCGATCGCGCCATTGTCGGGATGACCGAGCAGATTGACTGTGATCCACAAAGGCGCGGTGAGCGCGACCGCGATCGCCGCCAGAGTCCACGCGGCGAGATATTTGCCGAGCGTCAGCGTCCAGACGGTCGCCGGCAAGGTCATCAGAAGTTCGTCGGTGCCGGCTTTGCGTTCCTCCGCCCACAGACGCATCGCAAGCGCCGGCAGGAACACCATAAGCAACCACGGCTGCGCAGCGAAAAACGCGCCGAGATCCGCGCGGCCCTGACCGAAGAAATCGCCGATCTCGAAGGTGAAGGCGCCCGACGCGAACAGGAACACGGCGATGAACACATAAGCCGTCGGCGTCGTCAGGTAGCTGCCCAACTCGCGGCGATAAATGGCGGAAAGCGCTCTCATGCGATCGCCTCCTCGCCCTTCGTCAGCGCACGGAAGGCCGCCTCGAGGCCGCCGTGCCGCTCGGCGAGCGCCTGCGGCGTCGAATCGGAAACGACGCGACCGTGATGAATGACGATGGCGCGCGAACACACGGCCTCGAGCTCTTCAAGACTGTGGGTCGAAATCAAAATAGCGCGATCCTGCGACAACCGCCGCACGAGCTGGCGCACGGCCTGACGCTGATTCGGGTCGAGACCGTCGGTCGGTTCGTCGAGCACCAGCAGCATTGGCTCGTGCAGGAGCGCAGCGGCGAGGCCAACCCGCCGGCGATAGCCTTTCGAGAGCGTCTCGATCGGCCGATCAATCGTGTCTTCCAGGTGCGCATCCTGCGCCGCGCGGCGCACTGCGTTGCGCGCGCGCTCCAACGTCATGCCGCGCGCGGCGGCGATGAAGTGCAAAAACGCGATCGGCGTCATTTCGCCATAGAGCGGCGCGCCTTCAGGCAGATAGCCGACGCGCTCCTGCGCACGACGGCGATCGAGCGCCATATCGATGTTGAAGATTTTGACCTCGCCGGCGTCCGGCTCAAGGAAGCCGGCGATCATGCGCATGGTCGTGGTCTTGCCGGCGCCGTTGAGACCGAGCACGCCGACAACCTCGCCCTCCTCGACGGAAAAGCTGACGCTGTCGACCGCGACACGGCGGCCGAAGGTCTTCCGGAGCCTATCGACGACGAGAACCATACGCAGACTGCCCCGCACTTCCGCGGTCGCGGCATAACCGGCATCCGCCGGCGACGCCATCCCGCTCGGCGCATTATCTGGCGTGACTCGCAGCGAAGCGCGACAGCGCAATGCCCTTTTGCAAAAGCCTCGACGCCAACCAGTTTGATGGGATCAGATGAGATGAGGTGCAGGCCGACCGGACGAGCCCAAAGCCCAGGGGGCTGGGGGGGCTGATGGAAACTGAGCTTCAAGCTCTGTTTCCGGCCGGCCTGCACGCGTAAGGTCGCGGAAGAATGTGTTCGCCACAAGGGGAAATGAGGTCATCTTGGGCAATATCCCCCTTAATTCCTCGAAAGGTCGGCCGGCGGCTTCGGACGCGGCCACCCATGCTCCAAGCCCGCCGCGCCAGAGCGCGACGATCTTTTTCGCGCGGCGCGACCTCGATAGAATTCTCTGGCTTTACGGGCGCATGGTCGCCGCCGGCGAACTGCGCGATTACGCCATCGACGGCCTCAACGACCGCTGTGTTTTCAGCATGTTCCGCCGGGCGAGCGAAATGCCGCTCTACCAGATCGAGATGCGCCCGGCCTTGGCGCGCAAGCAGGGCGCGTTCGCGCTGATCGGCGCCCAGGGCCAGGTGCTCAAGCGCGGCGCCGAAGCGGCCGACGTCCTCGCCGTGCTCGAGCGCAAGCTCTTGAAGATCGCCGACTAGCTGGTCTTGGCCCTTAGGTGCGCGGACCGCCGGGCGGAATCGCCACAACCTCTTCGAGCTCCCCAAGCGGGGCGCCGCCCGGCTCGAGCGGCGCGACCGCCTGCGGAACGTCCGCGATCGACGGCGGCGGCTCGGTCGCGTCGGGCATAGCGAGCGGCTGGGGCTTCACGTCGCGCAGGGCGACGGTCATGAAGCCGCGCCAAATTCCGGCTGGCAAAAGTCCGCCAGTGACCCTGTTGGTCTCGGCGAAATTGTCGTTGCCGACCCACACGCCGGCGACGATCCCCGAAGTGAAGCCGATGAACCAGGCGTCACGATAATCGTTGCCGGTCCCGGTCTTGCCAGCGACGTCATAGCCTTTGATCTGCGCGCGCGTTCCGGTGCCGGCATCGACGACGCGCTTCATCAGAAGGTTCATGCGGCGCAGGGCCTCGTCCTCGATCACCTTTTCGCGGGCGACCTTGCGGGTATAGACGACTTCGCCGCTGGCGCGCCGCACGCGCGTGATGCCGGACGGATTCACGCGGTAGCCGCCGCTCGCCATGGCGCCGTAAGCGGCGGTGAGTTCGATTGGCGTCACTTCCTGTGCGCCGAGGGCCAGCGAGCGGTAGTCTTCGAGCTTGGAGCGCACGCCCAAACGGCGCGCCGCGGCCAGCACATTCTTGTGGCCAACGGCGTCCGCCAGACGAATGGCCACCATGTTCAAGGATTTCGCGTAGGCGGTCACAAGCGTGACGGGGCCCAGATACTCGTCCTTGTAATTGCCGGGCGACCAGTCGCCGATCGTGATCGGCGCGTCGGCCCACACCGAGAATGGCGAGATGCCCTTCTCCATGGCGGCGAGGAAGATGAAGTACTTGAACGCCGAGCCGGGCTGACGACGCGCCTGCGTGGTGCGGTTGAACTGGCTATCGGAGAAGCCGCGCCCGCCGACCATGGCGACCACGCCGCCGTCGGCGTCCATGGCGATGAGCGCGCCCTGGCTGACTTTCAGCGCTTTGCCGTCCTTCGCAAGGCCCGCGTCGATCGCGTTTTCGCCGGCGCGCTGCGCGTCGAAATCGAGCGTCGTCTCGATCACGAAGTCGTCGCGCTCATGACCGATGATCTCGGCGAGTTGCGGATCGATCCAGTTCCGGAAGTAGCCCAAATTGCCGGCGGGGTTCGAGCGGCTGATCTTGAGCGGCTCGGCGATCGCTGAATCGTATTGCTTCTTGTTGATGAGCTTCTGGAGCAGCATCTCGTCGAGGACGACCTTGGCGCGCGCCTTCGCGGCCGTATCCTGGGCGGCCGGATTGAGCTTTGAAGGCGCCTTGAGAAGGCCGGCGAGCAGCGCCGCTTCAGACAGCGTCAGGTTCTTCGCCGGCTTGTCGAAATAACGCTCCGAAGCCGCCTCGATCCCCCAGGCCCCGGCGCCGAAATAGACGCGCGACATATAAAGCGCGAGAATCTCGTCCTTTTCGAATTGGCCTTCGAGCCAAAGCGCCAGCGCGACTTCCTGCGCCTTGCGGCGGAACGTGCGCTCGTGGGTCAAGAACAGGTTCTTGGCCAATTGTTGGGTCAGCGTCGAGCCGCCCTGAACCACACGGCCGGCCTGCAGGTTCTCGACGCCAGCGCGCGCCAGGCCGCCGAAGTCGACGCCCATGTGCTTGTAGAACCGGCGGTCTTCGATCGCGATGATCGCGTTCGGCACATATTTGGGGAGCTTGGCGACGTCGACCGGCGGCGCGTCTTTGGCCCCTTCGCGCAAGATCACGCGGCCGTGACGATCGACGAACGTGAGGCTGGGATTGTCCGTGGCCGACCACAAATCCTTGGTCGACGGCATGCCCCACGTCACATAGGCGAAAAACACCATGCAAAACAAAGCAAAGGCCAGAGAGCCCCAGGCGCCGTAGATGGCCGCCCTCTTGACCGGAGGGGCGGCGTTGACCTCGTCGAACGACTTGCGGACCTGGGCGAGCCCGCGCTGGGCGCCGACGCCGGCGAGGCCGCGAAGCCGCTCCGCCCGCTCTTTCCAGGTCGGCCCCGAAGCGGCAGCTTCCGCGGGCCGCGCGGCGTCAGGCGCTCGCGGCTCGGCCGCTGTCGCCTTAGAGTCGGCCGCGCTGGACGCGTCAAACTTCGGCGGCGAGTCTCCGGCGTTCTTTTCAGGCGGCGTCGGCTCAGGCGGCGCGCCATCGGGCGGTTCGGTCGGATCCACGGGCCCCATCGCGATCTCGAATCATGGAAAACGCCGTTAACTTACACGCGTCCGCCCCGATGCGCGCGTGTCGGCTACAGATTGTCCATCTTTTGGGATCGCCGGGACAAAGTTTCGTGAGGCGACGCTCCGTCACCTTCGGATCGCTTGCGCCGGTTGGCCCAAGGACCATATTTCGTGCAAGCGCGACTCCTGCTCAACAGCGGCAGTCGTGCGTTGGAGGAACCTATGAACCAGTATTCGCCTCAGGCCCGGTCGATCCCGATGGGCCGCGCCGACATGGCGGTCGACGCCGGTCTGCGCAGCTTCATGGTCGGCGTGTTCAACAAGATGGCGCTCGGCCTGCTCTTGTCGGCCGCGCTGGCCTGGACCGTCGGCAACGTGCCGGCTGTGACCCAGCTGGTGTTCGGCACGCCGCTGCGTTGGGTTGTGATGTTTGCGCCGCTGGCGATCCTGCTCGTCGTTCCGTTTGCGATGCGCAACCCCTCTCCGGCCGGAACCGCGGCGGTGTATTGGACGGTCGTTTCGCTGATCGGCATCGGCCTCGGCGCGATCTTCCTGCGCTACACCAACGCCTCGATCGCCACGACGTTCTTCGCCACGGCCGCAGCCTATGGTGCGCTTGCGCTGTGGGGCTACACGACGAAGAAGGATCTCACGGGCTTCGGCTCGTTCCTGATCATGGGCGTGATCGGCCTCGTTGTTGCGAGCCTCGTGAACATCTTCATGCAATCGCCGGCCATCGCGTTCGCGATTTCGGCGATCGGCGTCCTGGTCTTCGCCGGTCTGACGGCCTTCGACACCCAGCGCCTGAAGTACACCTATTACGAGCTCGGCGGCGACGCCCGCGCGATGGCCGTCGCGACCAATTTCGGCGCGCTGTCGATGTACCTGAACTTCGTCAACCTGTTCCAATTCCTGCTGAGCTTCCTCGGCCAGCGCGAATAGGCATTTCCCCGATGTTGAAATGCGAACGCCCCGGCCATGGCCGGGGCGTTTTGCTTTTGCGGCGGCCGCAGCGCCAACCTCAACCGAAACGGTGCAGGTCCGCCCCGTGCCGATGCAGCCAGTCGCGGGCGGCTTGGTGGTTGGGATTGCAGAGTTTTACGCAGGCCCAGAAGCGCGGCCCGTGGTTCATCTCGCGCAGATGCGCGACCTCATGGGCGGCGAGATAGTCGATCACCGGCTCAGGCGCGAGCACGATGCGCCAGGAAAACGCCAGAGCGCCGGTCGTGGAGCATGATCCCCACCGGCTCTTGGTGTCCTTGATCGTGATGCGGCTCGGGGCCACGCCGAGCTTGGCGGCATGGACCGCCACGTAGGCGCTCAAGGCGGCGCGCGCCTCTTGCACCAGATGCCGCTTCACGCGGGCCTGAAAATCCGCGCCTTCCGGCGTCGGCACGACAAGGCTCTCACCCTCGATCCGAGCCGGCCCGCGGCCGCGTTCCTGCACAAGCTCCAAAAGCGTCCCGCGCAGGGGAATCTTGGCGCCAGGCGCGAACGTCAATCCAACCGGCAGTCGCGCCAATTGCTGCGCGATCCACCCGGCCCGCGAAGCCGCGAAGGCCAGGGCCTTGCTCGCCTGCCGCTTGCTGGGCGAAACGGCGACGGCTTCGCGCCGCGTTGGATCGATCCGCACAGAAATGCGCCGCGCGCGCGGATTGATCACCAGCCGCACGGCGACGCGCCGTCCGTCGAGCGTCTCTAGTTCGGTGATGAACGGCTCGTCTGCGACGCGCATGTCCTCACAAAGACCGATTCGCGCGGCGAAAGAGAGGCGCTGCGCGCGTTACGCGTCGACCAAACGCCGACGCATCGGCTTGGTTTCCGTCCGCGCAAACGTGCGCATGAATTCGCGCATGCGCGGTTGGATTTCCGTGCGGAACCGCTTGCCGTTGAACACGCCGTAGTGGCCGACGCCTTGCTGGACGTGGTCGATGCGGCGCACGGCGGGAATGTTG
This sequence comes from Caulobacterales bacterium, assembly GCA_049317545.1. Taxonomy (GTDB): domain Bacteria; phylum Pseudomonadota; class Alphaproteobacteria; order Caulobacterales; family Aquidulcibacteraceae; genus REEB506. The sequence goes on from JBMOIB010000021.1 coordinate 13,783, forward strand.
GCGCAGATGTCGTGCGCCGCCTGTGTTTGGCCGATGCCGGAAATGTCGTCCTTCTCGCCCTCGACCGTCATCAGCGCGACGGTGCGGATGGCCGTGGGATCGACGAGCCGGCCGCGGTGCTCGAACACGCCGCGCGCCAGGGTGTATTCCTGGAACACGTCGCGGATCGTCTGCAGGTAGAATTCCTCCGTCAGGTCGAGGACGGAGAGATACTCGTCGTAAAACTCGCGGTGCTTTTGCGCATTGTCGCCGTCGCCGGCGACCATGTGGTCGAAATAGGTCCGGTGGGCGTCGACGTGACGGTCCCAGTTCATCCCCATGAAGCTCGCCAGCTGCACGAAGCCCGGATAAACGCGGCGGAACGCACCCGGGTACATCGGCGGCACCGTGTAGATCATCTGCTTCTCGAACCAGGAGAACGGCCTCTCCTCGGCGAGCTTGTTGGTCACCGTCGGCGAACGGCGCGCATCGATGGGCGAGCCCATGAACGTCATGGTCGCAGGCAGATGCGGTTCGCCGTCCTCGGCCATCAACGCGACCGCCGCGAGCACCGCCGGCCCCGGCTGGCAGACGGCGACGACATGCAGATCCGGCCCCAGAGCGCGCAGGATGTGGATGATGTGGTCGACATAATCGTTCAGGTCGAACCGGCCGGCGATGAGCGGGATGGTCCGCGCATCCGCCCAATCCGTGATGTAGACCTCATGTTCGGGCAAAAAGGCCTCGACGGTGCCGCGCAGCAGGGTCGCGTAATGGCCCGAGAGCGGCGCGACGATCAGGACCTTCGGGTCGTCGCGGACGCCGCGCGCTTTGACGATCACGTCCTCGTCGCGCTCGAAATGCACCAGGGAGCACCAGGCGTCCGCCCAGACCGACTTCGGCGTCACCTTCACGTCCACGCCGTTAACCCGCGTGGTCGGCAGGTTCCAGTCCGGCTTGCGATAGCGGCGGGTGACGCTCTCGAACAAGTCTGCTGCGGCTGCGAGATTCTTGCCCAAGGCCGTTTCGCCGGCCGGATTCAAGGGGTTGCGCAGGAGGTTCGATCCAGCCAGCGCCATAGCCCGCAGGGGCGACATAGCCAAATGGTTGAGTTCATAAAGAGAATAGAGCATCCCGACCCTTCCGGCGCTCGTACTGCAGTGCACACAAATCACACTACGCTTACGCGGTTTTCAAAGTCGTTACGAATCTCGCTCCGGGACGGATCGCCGCACGGGCGCCTGACATTCGCGCGAACGTCGTTGCCAGCCCGCCCATACGGCTTGCAGCCGGTCGTCCGGCAGGGCTCTTGTGCATCCATGAGCTTCGCCGACGCAGCACCGGCCCCCTCGGAACCCGAACGACTGGACCTCCCGTCGACATCCGGCTGGACCAGCGTGGGGCGCGTCCGCCTGCGGACCCTTATCCTGTTGCGCTGGCTGGCCATTGGCGGGCAATCGGCGGCGGCCGTGTTCGTCGAGTTCGTCCTCGGGTTCGACGTCCCGCTCGGCGCGGTGCTTGCGATCGTGGCCACCAGCGCCTGGCTGAATGTGTTCCTGATGATCGCCCTGCCCTCGCAGCGGCTGGTCAAGGAATGGGAGGCGGCCCTTCAGCTCGCCTATGACGTCGTCCAGCTCGCCGTGCTGCTGGCGCTGACGGGCGGCATCGAAAACCCCTTCCTGTTGCTGTTCATCGCCCCAGTGGCCGTCTCGGCGGCGGTGCTGCGCCCGTCGACGACCGCCGGACTCGCGGCGCTGGCCTATGTTTGCATCGGCGCGCTCGCCTTATGGCATTGGCCTTTGCCATGGCGCGCCGGCGAAACGTTGGATCTGCCGACGGTTTACCAGGCGGGCCTTGCGACGGCGGTGCTGATCGGACTCGGGTTCACGAGCGTCTATGCATGGCGGGTGGCGGCGGAGGAGGAACGGCTCAACGTCGCGCTCGCGGCGGTCCAGGCCGTCCTGGCGCGCGAGCAGCGCCTCGCCGCGCTTGGGGGGTTAGCGGCTGCAGCGGCGCACGAACTGGGCACGCCGCTCGCCACGATCCACCTCGTCGCCAAGGAGATGGCCCGCGCGGTGCCGCCGGACTCGCCGCTCGCCGAGGATGTGGCCTTGCTGGTGAGCCAAAGCGAACGCTGCCGGACCATCCTCAAGCAATTGTCCGCCCAACCCGAGACCCGCGACGCCGTCCATGAACGCCTGCCCCTGAAAGCGATGCTCGAGGAAGCCGCCGCGCCGCACGTCGCCAAAGGCAAGGCGGTCAAGATCCTGCTCGCGCCGCCGCCCGATGGGGCGCCACCGCCCGACGTGCGCCGGGCGCCGGAAATCCTGCATGGGCTCGGCAATCTGGTGGAAAACGCCGTCGGCTTCGCGTCCCGCTCGGTGGAGGTCGCGGCCACCTGGTCGGCGAGCGAAATCGAGATCGTCGTGCGCGACGACGGCCCGGGCTTTCCCGCCAACGTCCTGCCCCGCCTGGGCGAGCCCTACGTGAGCGAGCGTGGCGCGGGACAGACCGGCGGCGGCCTCGGCCTGGGATTCTTCATCGCCAAGACGCTGCTGGAACGCACCGGCGCGCGTGTGGAATTCCACAATCGCCCCGCCCCGCCGACCGGCGCCGTCGTGCGGGCCGTATGGCCGCGTCGCGCCATCGAGACGAACCCTCTGTAAACTTAGACGAACGGCACGGTTGCCCTACTTGCCGATCATTCTCATATTCGCATCTGTTCGCCCGCCGCCTGGTGCGGTTGTTTGTAGGTCCATGATGACGGATGCGGTTCTCGATCTCCCTGACAAGACCCTCCTGGTCGTCGACGACGACCCGGCCTTCCGCCTGCGCCTGTCGCGGGCCTTGCAGAGCCGGGGCTTCGAGGTAACCGCCGTCGGCGCGGTCCAGGAGGCCATCGACGTCGCTCGACTCGCGACGCCGGCCTTCGCGGTTCTGGACTTGCGGCTGGAGGATGGCTCGGGCCTGCAGATCGTCGAGGAACTCCATCGCCGCCGGCCCGATTGCAAAGTCGTGATGCTGACGGGTTACGGCAACATCGCCACGGCCGTCGCCGCCGTGAAAGCCGGCGCGCTCGACTACCTGTCCAAACCGGCCGACGCCGACGATGTGGTCAAGGCCCTGCTCGCCGACCCGACGCATAAGCCGACGCCGCCGGAAAATCCGATGTCGGCCGACCGCGTCCGCTGGGAGCATATCCAGCGCGTCTACGAGCTCTGCGGGCACAATGTGTCCGAGACCGCCCGCCGCCTGAACATGCACCGCCGGACCCTGCAGCGGATCCTGGCCAAACGCGCGCCGAAGTAACGCGCGCCTGCCTGGCCGAAATCGTCGCGTCTATGTCCTTTAGGCCAGCGCACGGCGGACCTATGGTGCTGACATGGGTCGCCGCATCATCTTCCTGGGCTTTCCTGGCGTGCAGGCGCTCGACATCGTCGGGCCGCACCAGATGTTCGTCGGCGCCGATGAGGCGATGGCCGGCGCCTACACGGTTCTGATCGCCGCGCCGAAGGCCGGTCCCGTCGCCGCCTCGAGCGGTCTCAACCTCGGCGCCGATCTCGACCTCGCCGATCTCAATGCGCGGTTCTGGAGGCCGACCGACACCTGCGTCGCCGTCGGCGGCGAAGATGTCGCCATGCGTCGGGCCTTGGCCGCGGGCGCGATCGCATCCGCAATTCGCGCCGCCGCAGGGGTTGGCGCGCGTCTGGCTTCGGTCTGCAGCGGCGCGTTCTTCCTGGCGCAGGTCGGCGCGCTCGACGGCAAGCGCGCCGCAACCCATTGGCGCGCCGCAGCCGACCTCGCGCGCCTGCACCCCGCGATCACCGTCGACGCCGATGCGCTCTACGTGGAGGATGGCGGCGTGTGGACATCGGCCGGCGTTACGGCCGGCATCGATCTCGCGCTCGCCATGATCGAGGCCGATTGCGGCCGTGCGGTCGCGCTCTCGGTCGCGCGTCGGCATGTCGTGTTCCGCAAGCGTCCTGGCGGGCAATCCCAATTCGCCGAACCGGACGCCGGCGCCGCCCTCGCCGATCCGCGTCTGGCGAAACTCGCGCGCGCCATCGCCGCCGCGCCCGCCGCCGATTGGTCGACCAGCGCAATGGCGGCGGCGGCCGGCATGTCGTTGCGTTCGCTGACCCGCGCCTTCGCGCGCGAGAGCGAGGAAAGCCCCGCCCGTTTCGTCGAGCGCTTGCGCGTCGAGCGCGCCCGCGTCGCGCTCTTGGAAAGCGCACGCTCGATCGCAGAGATCGCCGCCGAGTGCGGCTTTGGCGCTGCGCGCGGCCTTGAACGCGCGTTCGCCCGCCATCTCGGCGTCGCGCCCATCGGTTTTCGCGAGCGCTTCGGCGCAAGGAGGTCGTGATGTCTCTCTCAACGGTTTTCGTCCTGTTCCCGAACGTGACGCAGCTCGATTTCACAGGGCCGCTGCAGGTCCTGCATCGCTTGCCGGGCGCTGCGACGCACGTCGCCGCCAAGACGCTCGCGCCCGTGCCCAGCGATTGCGGCGTAGCGCTGTCGCCCACCACGACGTTTGCGGATTGTCCGCAGGCGGACATTCTGTGCGTGCCCGGCGGCTTTGGCGTTTCCCAGGCGATGGCCGATCCCGAAACGATCGCTTTCGTGAAGCGCCAGGCGGCCGGCGCGCGCTTCGTTACGTCGGTCTGCACCGGCGCTTTCGTGCTCGGTGCGGCGGGGCTTTTGCAGGGCAAGCGCGCGACGACGCACTGGGCCTATCGGCATTTGCTGGAAAAGGTCGGCGCGATCCCCGTCGCTGCGCGCGTGGTGCGCGACGGCGCTCTCGTCACCGGCGGCGGCGTCACTGCGGGCATCGATTTCGCCTTCACCCTGATGGCCGAAATCGCCGGCCCCGAGGTCGCCCAGAACATCCAGCTGGCGCTCGAATACGATCCCCAGCCGCCGTTTTCCGCCGGCGCGCCGGAACGGGCGCCCGACGCCGTGCGCGACCGCATCACCGCCTTCTACGGCGCGCGCCTGGGCGAGTTCGCAGCCGAGATCGACGCCGTCCTCAAGGACTAGCCAGGCGCAGCGCGGCGAGCCGCGCAAAGGTGAGGAGCATGGCCTTGCGCCGCGCCGGCGCGAGCTGCGCAACCGGCGCCGGCCGCACGATCGCGCCGCCGAACCCGTCGGCGACGATCAGACCAACGTCCTCAGGGATGATCGGATGCGGAAAATCGGCGTCGACCGCGAAGTAGAACTGATCCGCGAAGTCCAGGTAATCCGGCCATTTCTGGTCCGCCGCGTAATCGGCGAGGCCCGACTTGATCTCAGTGATCACCAGTTCGCCTTTCGGTCCGAGCGCGAGCACATCGGCGCGCCGGCCATTGGCGAGGCTGACTTCCAGGAGCGGCGCGTGGCCTCGGTCAATCCAGAAGCGCTGCACGCCGCGCGCGAGGCGCGCGGTGTTGTCCGGCCGGGCGAGAAACGAGGCGTCGTCGGTCAAGGCCCGTCTATTTGAACACCCTGGGCCCGCAGGCGCGCAAGCACGCCGTCCGCGGCGAGGAGAACGCCCATCGGCGCGATCGCAAGGGTCACGCCCTTCTGCCCCGCCGCGTTCGAAAGCGCGCGCGTCCAGTCGACCGTCAGCGTCTCGCGGATGGTCGCGGCCGCTACGCCGCCTGAGGTCAGGCTGTTCATGCAGGTCGCGCCTTCGTCGCGATCGCCAAGCGCGCGCAGGCGGTCGATGTCGCCCTTCGCCCAGGCGAGCGCGCGCTCGCGCATCACGGGCATCGCGTCGAGCGCCTGCAATTGCCCCGCAAGGCACGGCGCATCGGCGCCCGCGGGCATCGCCGCCAAGGCCTTGAGCAGCGGCTTGGCTTCAATGCGCGTGACGACGGTGACGTCGATCCGCCGCTTGCGCACCTTCTTGAGCGTGACCTCCTCCGGATCGAGGCTGCGCGAAAGACCGGCTTCGGTCATCGCCTTGTCCATCAGGAAAAGGCCCGCGACATAGGGGCGCCAATTCTCGAGATCGTCGCCGGAATAGTCGTAGCGGCTGCGCGCAGCGTCGAAATTCCGGCGAGTTTCGGGATCGAGCAGAGCCGAGGTCTTCGCGCCGTCCGGATTGCGAAACGCTTTGCGATTGGCGATCAGCGCGCCAATGCCAACCGACACCGTCGAGCCGCCCGTGAACACGCGATCGGCGCGCGCGATCACGGCGTCGATTTCCTTGGTCTTCCAGGTGAAGCTCTTCGGCAGGGGCGTCAGGACGCCAAGCACATAGACCTCGCCCTGCGGGCCCTCTATGCGCCAAAGCCGTGGTCCCGGACGTTCTCCGACCACGACGATTTCGTCCGTAGACGGAGGCTCAGCGGCGCGCGAAGGCGCGACCGCCAGCAGAAGCGCGAAAACGAGGACGATCAGCGTTCGAAACATGCACCGACTTCATCGAAGTCGGCGTGAACCGCAAATGAACGACCGTTTAGAGTGCGCGCCCCCTCCCCAGCGGGGAGGGGTTGGGGTGGGGAGAGCGTACGCTGACGCGGCAAATTTGCACCGCGCCGCAGAGCCCATCTCCCCCGCCCAACCCTCCCCCGCTGGGGGAGGGCTCGGCTGCAGCTCTGTTACTCCGCCGCGATCTTGGCGAGCGCGTCGGTATTGACGGTGAAGTTGATCGTCTGGAGGTAGCGGATGCCTTCCTCAGCGATCTCGTCGCCGACCATGACGTCGCCTTCGGCCTTGAGCTCTTCGAGGTCGACGTACATGGCGTAGAACGGCGCGGTGCGCGCGGTGATGATGCCGGCGTTGAGGAGCGTCTTCACCAGCACGCGGAAGATGTTGGTCGCTTCCTTCATGCGCTCGCGGCGATCAGCGTCCGTTGCGACCTTCTGGAATTCTTCCACGACCTTCATCGGGTCGAGGCCGAATTGCGCATAGACTTGCGGCATCTGGTGCGGCGCGACGAGATTGAACAGCAGCGTCTGGAAGCAATGCGCCGCCCAGCTCTCGACGATCTCATGCTCTTCCGGCGTGAGCTTCGGGATCGTCCGGTCGGCCCAGATCTTCCCGAACTTGTGGTGGAAGGCCTCGTCAGTCATGACGAGTTGGGTGAGCTTGCGCGCCAGCGGGTCATGCCATTCGCGGAAGATCGACGCGAAGGCGCCCATTGCGAGGCCTTCGACCAGCATCTGCATGCCGACGATCTTTTTGTAGACTTCCGGCGCATGGACGATGTCCTGCAGCAGGTCGGCGAGCACCTGGCCGCACGGCAGCGGCGAGCCCCAGCGCGCCTTGATGTACTTCGCGAACGCGGTGACGTGGCGGCCCTCTTCGCGGCACTGGTTGGCCGCATATTCCTGGGCGCCGGGGTCGCGCAGCACGTGGCAGAGCGAGGCCGAAAGGTTCAGCGCGCCTTGCTCGCCATGCAGGATCGCGCTCAATTGCCAGCGCGCCATTTCATTGACGAACTTGATCTTTTCCTTCGGCTTGTCGGCGAAGAAGTCACGGACGTAATCGGTCTCGAGCGCCGGGACCATGTAGTCCGGCATGATCTGCTGGTTTTCCATGTCGAAGGGCTCGGTGAAGTCGATGTACTTCGCGTCGAGCGGATCCCAGAAATGGTCGTGCGTGGCTGAGATGATTTTGTCGAACGCCGACGAGCGCGTCATGTGCCGATCGATCGCCAGCATGGCGCCGAAATCGGTTGGCGGAACGGCGTCGTACAATTCGTCCTTCGTGATGTTCCGGATCACACCGCCATCTGCCGCCATAATCGCCATCTCCTCGTTGCACGTTTCCACCGCGCGCCGCGCTTGAGCGAGGCGCGCGAGTTCCCAGCGCATCCCTAACGCTCCAGCGTTCGTCGATCAATGAAAAAATGACGCCGGCGTCAAGTTTTTACGCAAATGTGATCGACGTTGTACAATCTTCGCCCGCGTCAAGCATTTTTGACGCCGAAGCTTGATTAATTGCCTAATTGCAATATAATCAAACCCATACGCGCTAAACGTGTGTGTGTGCGCGGCAAGCAGTCCCCAGGGCCCGCGGCCAGCGTTTTGGCGAGCCCCCGAACGTTGGAAGCCCCATAGAGCGGCGCCCTGGGGCGGCTTCCCTGCAAAGCCAAGCCTGCGCAAACCGCCTTGGGGCTATGCCAGCATCACCGGCAAGCTTTTCCAGCCATTGATGAAATTCGAGCGCACCCGCACCCCGTCTGAGATCGGGTGCAGGCCCGGTAGGCGGGCGAAAAGTTCCTCGAACGCGACTTTGATCTGCAATTCGGCGAGGCGCTGACCGAGACACACATGTTGGCCGGTCCCGAATCCCAGGTGTTTTGGCGCAGCCGGATCCTCGTAGCGATCGATCCGGAATGCCGACGGATCCGCAAAGGCCGCCTCGTCCCGATTGCCGGAGCAATACCAGAGCACCACGCGATCGCCCGGCTTGATGTCCTTGCCGCCGAGCCGCGCCGGACGCACCGCCGTTCGACGCATGTGATGGACGGGACTGACCCAACGCACGATCTCCGCGGCGCCGGAGCGCAGCAGTTCGGGACGCGCCATCGCCTTTTCGCGTTCGGCCGGGAAGTCGCGCAGAGCCAGAAGCCCGCCGGTGATCGAGTTGCGCGTCGTCTCGTTGCCGGCGACGACCAGGAGGATGAAGGTCGCGAGATATTTGCCTGGACTGATCGGCGCATCGCCCTCCCGCGCGGCGGCCAGCATGGAGATCAAATCCGGCCCCGGATCGGCTTCGCGCTGCGCGCGCAGCGTGAACGAATAGGCGACCATCTCGCCGATCTTCTGATCGATGTAGGCGCGGCTGGGACGCAATTCAGGATCGTCTTCGGCGACCACGGCGTTGGACCATTCGAACAGGCGATCGCCGTCCGCCATCGGCGCCCCGAACAATTCGGCCAGCGTCTGGATCGCAAACGGCGCCGCAAAGCCCTCCACGAAATCGACAGGCGCGCGGCCGCCCGCCTCCCATTTGGCCTTCAAGGATTCGATCAGCGCCACGCCCCGCGCGCGCACGCCAGCCTCCATGGCGCGCAGCCGATCCGGCACGAAGCCCGGCATGACCATGCGGCGATACGCAAGGTGCTCCGGCGGATCCATCGAGATCATCGAGGTCTCGACGGCGGAATTGGCGGCCTGATCCTCGTCGAAAATGCGATGGCCGCCGTGGGCGCGGGCGGAGGAATACGTCGCCGGATCGGTCGAGACGGCGACGATGTCGGCATAGCGCGTGACGGCCCAAAAGCCCGGCCCGTCCGGCTCGGCGTTCCAGTGGACCGGGTCTTCGTGGCGCAGCTGCGCGAATTGCGCGTGCGGCGCGCCGGACGCGAACAGCGCGGGGTCCTTGAGATCGGGCATAGATGATCCTCCTCCCGAACCATGCCCCGCCGGGCGCCGGAGGCAAAGCCGCGCGATCGGCTCGCATCCAGGCAACGCCGCAGCTAGACAAGGGCATGATCGCTCACCACGACTTGCCTCCGTCGCTCGATGATCTCGAAACGCTCGCGCGCGCCGCCTGGAACGCGCTGCCGGCGCCATTCCGCGCGCTGGCCGGCGATGTCGTGATCCGCGTCGAAGACGCCGCCGACGAAGAGACGCTCGCCGCCCTGGATCTGGAAAGCCCCTATGACCTCACAGGCCTCTACGCCGGCGTCGACCTGACGCAGCGCTCAATCGCTGATCCGACGCCGTCGATCCCGATGGTTTTCCTTTATCGTCTGGCCATCCTCGACGAATGGATCGAGCGCGGCGACACGCCCCTCGCCGAGCTCGTCGCGCACGTTCTGGTGCACGAGATCGGCCACCATTTCGGGCTCGACGACGACCGCATCGACGCGCTTCTCGAGGCTGAGGACTAGCGCTCGCGCTTCTGCGGAACCGCAGTCCGGTTCGCCATGCCCATGCGGGAGCGGCAATATTCCTCTGGATCAGGTCCAACGGGATTGGCGCGGCCGCCCGGGCCTTCGAACGATCCTTGCGCGCGGATGACGCAACGGTCCCAGGCGGCGATGTCCTCGGCCCGCTGCGAAGCTGTGCGTACGTCGCCCGAAGGCGTCGCGACCTTTTCCGGCTGAACCTGGACGTCGCCTTGCCGGATCGGCGGCGCGGGCGTCGGGGCGGGAGGAATGATCGGGCGTCCCACGGCGCCGGGCGCCGGCGCAGGATCGGGCGCGGCGCCGGCGTCGGCCGGCGGCGGCAAAGCGCCGGGCGCGCGCTGTTGAGGAAGGGGCTGCGAGCCCGCACACGCGGCGAGCGCAAGCGCAAGCGCCAGACCTGCAATCGATCGAGCCGTTACCATCCGGGGCCTCCCGTCAGCTGATCCACGAAGCTTGGGACCACAACGCTAGCCGGACCATAGAGCTTTTCGTCGAAGGCGTCGGCATTTTCGCTCGGTTCGAGATTGAGTTCGACAGTGCGGACCTTGCGCAGCCGCGCTTGCGACACGAACGCCGCCGCCGGATAGACCGAGCCGCTGGTGCCGATGCTGACGAAAAGGTCCGCCTGATCGAGCGACGCGAAAATGGCGTCCATTTCGAAGGGCATTTCGCCGAACCAGACGACGTGTGGCCGCAAATGGCCGGCGCGCGTGCAGCCGGGGCATCGCGTGTCGAGCGTTACGGGATCATCCCACCTGACGACCACGCCGCAGCGCTCGCAGCGGATCTTGCGCAACTCCCCGTGCATATGGACGACGTTCTTCGACCCTGCCTGTTCGTGCAGATCGTCAACGTTTTGGGTCACCAGAACGAGCCCCCGCCCACTCGCCTCACAGGCGAGTTCGAGCCTGGCGAGCGCCGCATGCGCTGCGTTCGGAGACGCCGTGACCATGTTGGCGCGCCGGGCATTGTAGAAGTCGAGGACGAGTTTCGGGTTGCGGGCAAAGCCCTCCGGGGTCGCCACGTCGGCCAGATTGACCTTCGTCCAGAGCCCGTCTTTGTCCCGGAAAGTCCCAAGGCCGGACTCGGCGCTTACGCCGGCTCCAGTCAGAATGAAGATGCGCGAAGTCATCTGAATTCCCTCCGTGCACTGCCGAAAGTCGACAATTCGTTCATATTGTGGTGGAACGGCCGCGGCGAGATTGTGTAAACGGCCTTATGGTCAGCCCAACTTCTCGCTTCCGGACGATCGATCATCCGGACAGAGACCGAATAATCGGCTGGGTTGAGTTGTCTTGGTCCGGGCGGGGCGGTGCGCCGTTCTCGTCGTAAAAACAAAAACGGGGTCCTCCATGTCTTGGAAAGCCATTATCGCCGTGGTCGCCGTCGCCGGGTTCGCCGGCGCCTGCCAAACCATTCCGAAAGAGCAAACGGTCGGCCAGTACTGCGCTGACGCTTCGAACGCCAACAAGGACGTTTGCAAGATCAACATCGAGATCGAAGGCACGCGCAAATCGCTCGCCCAGACCGATCTGAAGCTGTCCGAAGCCCGCGCGATCGCCGACCAGGCCGTCGTCGCCGCGGCCGCCGCAAAGGACCAGATGTTCTGCGAAACGCGCACCCTCAACAAGACCAATATCGGCACGTGCTCGCCGGGCTATTCGCTCGTGAGCTGCACCCAGTCGCGCTACACCTATCGCGCTGGCGGCCCCTCGATCCTGCGTGAAGTCGACGACAAGCAGTGCCGCTTCAACGACCGCGTCCTCGAGATGAAGGTCCGTTGCTGCATGGCCGGCAACCAAGCCGCGCCGACCGAACAGGTCCTCCAAACGCCGGCGCCGAAGACGCAGCCTGCGAAGACCCAGCCGACCTCGTAAGTCCGGCTTCGTCGCATAATGTGAAGGCCCGGCCGCAAGGCCGGGCCTTTTTCTTTGTCGCTGCCCGGGCGCCCTTGGCGCAGCGCCGAATGCCTCAGCCCTGCAGCGCATACTCCGCCTCCAGACGATAAAGGCTCGCCGCGCCCTGACGAACCCGGCTCGAATACAGGCCGAACCCGGCGATCTCGAGCGCTGCGCTCTCAAACAGCGCGCAGCGCGCCTGAAACGACATGACCCTGTCCAGGTCGCCGAAGCGGAGCTTGGCGAGCGTCACGTGCGGCGTGAATTTGCGGACCTCGGCCTTGAGGCCGACGCGCCGCGCCGCCCGCTCGCAGGCGTCGGCGAGCCGGGCGAGCCCGCCGGTGTCGTCCTCGACGCCGATCCAAACGGCATGCGGGTCCGCGCCGCCGAACGCGCCGGCGCCTTTGAGGCGGACCTGGAACGGCGCCATGGCCGAGACCGCGGCGTCGATCTCGCCGTCGAGGTCTTCGGCGACGGTCTCGTCAAGCTCGCCGAAGAAGCGCAGCGTCACGTGAAGGTTTTCCCGCGGCGTCCAGCGCGCGCCCGGCAGCCCGCGCATCAACGCCGCGAGCCGTACGCCTATGTCGTCCGGGATCGGCGCGGCCGCGAACAGCCGCAGGCCCATTCAGTCCTCGCCTTCCTCGGCGTCTTTTTCGATCTGGTCGGCCAGTTCGCGCAGGACCTTGGCGATGTCCTCATGGCCGGCCGCATCGACCGCGGCGTTGACCGCGGCCTCGACCATCGCGACGGCGACGTAATCGGCCAGCGGCCCCGCCTCGTCGAGCGCGGCGTCGAGGTGTTTGTCGGCGATCGCCAGCGCTTGATCGAACATGTCTTCAGCGTTGGCGTCGGCGGTGGATTCGGCCATGGCGCAGCCTTTCTGTCGATGCGCGCGGAATCGCTCGCAGCCCTCTTATAGCATTCCCGTCACGGACAGGGATTGGGGTGGGCGGTGTGGAGTGCGTTGACGCGCGTCTCCATCGCATCGGTCCAGACGATGTCGAACGCGTCGAGGTCGTCCTTCAGCTGGGCCATGCTCGTCGCGCCGATGATGACCGACCCCATGAACGCGCGGGTCTGGCAGAACTTGAGCGCCAGCTGCGTCGGCGTCACGCCGAGCTCGACGGCGGCGTCGAGATAAGACGCCAACGCCTGATCGGCGCCTGCCCGTTCATAACGCTGCAGCCGCTGGAACAGCTTCTTGCGCGAGCCTTCCGGCAGCGCGCCATTGCGATACTTGCCGGTCAGATAGCCCTGCCCGAGCGGCGAATAGGCGAGCAGGCTCACGTCCTCGCGCAGGCAGCATTCGGCGAGGCCATATTCGAAGACGCGGTTGACGAGATTGTAGGCGTTCTGGATCGAGGCGATCCGCGGCAGGCCGGAGACCTCGCTGGCGTGCACCAGGCCCATCACGCCCCAGGGGCTCTCGTTGGAGACGCCGATCGAACGGATCGTCCCCTTCTCGACATGCCGGCCGAGCGACTCGAGGATCTCCTGGAACGGCAGATAGTCCTGCGGATAATCCTGATAGGTCTGGAAGCCGAAACCGGCGTAGCCGCGATCTGGCCAGTGCAGCTGATAGAGATCGATGTAATCGGTCTGCAGCCGCTTCAGGCTCGCCTCGACCGCGAAATCGATCTGCTTGCGCGTGTGCCGCGTCAGGCCGCCGTCGAGCAGCGCCTCGTCGCCGCCGCGCACCCAGGTCATCGGCGAACGGCCGGCGATCTTGGTGGCGAGCACGATCTTGTCGCGATTGCCGCGCGCCTTGAACCAGGTCCCGATGATCCGCTCGGTGGAGCCTTGCGTCTCAGGCCGCGGCGGCACTGCGTACATTTCGGCGGTGTCGAAGAAATTGATCCCGCGCTCGACGGCGTAATCCATCTGGCGATGGCCTTCGGCTTCGTCGTTCTGCTCGCCCCAGGTCATGGTCCCCAGGCAGATGTCGGTGATCCGGATCCCGGTCCGGCCTAGGTCGCGCGTATGCATGGGAACTCCCGCTAGCGCGCATGGTTTACGGCGGCGGCGCGCGGACGGCAACCGGAGCCAACGTTCACGCTTTGTTCAGAGCTCGACCCTGCCATGCTGAAGCGCTCGTTCGCGCCGGCCGCCGATGAACGGCCTGAAAGCCGCTCTCCGATTGTCGCCAGGTCACGCTGCAGCGAATACTTGACCAGCCCAAGATGAGGGTCGAAGCAGAGCTTCTGAAGACGGGCCGGAACCGCATTTGCAACGGACCACGTCTTGATTTCGTCATATGACTGCCCCGACGTCAAGCGCGAAACGGTCGCATCCTGCGGCGCCGTGCTTGGCGCATTCCCGCCGCGGGCGTAAAAACCGGGCGCTGCCGTTTCGCCAGTCCGGAGATTCACATGACGACCCGCTATGTTCTGCACGGCATTTTCGCGTCCGGCCCCACCTACAAGGTCGGCCTGATGCTGACGCTCACGGGAACCGCGTTCGACTACGAGCACGTCAACATGATGCAAGGCGCCCACAAGAGCCCGGAATTCCTCACCAAGAACCGCTTCGGCCAGGTCCCCTGCCTGGAAGACCGCCAGACCGGCGCCATGATGTGCCAGTCCTCCGCAATCCTCGAATATCTGGCCGAAACGACCGGCAAACTCCTCGGCGCCGACGCCGCTGAGCGTCAGGTCGCCCGCGAGTGGGTCTATTGGTCGAACGATCGCCTCGCTCGCGGCATCTATCGCCCCCGGGCGTTCAAGTTCGGGTTCGCCAAGGCCCACGAAGAAATCGTTTCGCACTACACGGCCGAGGGCAAAGCCGCGCTGACCGAGCTCGACAAGCACCTCGCCGGCAAGTCCTGGCTGGCGGGCGGCAGCGGCCCGACCTTCGCCGACGTCGACGTCTACGGCGTCGTCGGCTACGCGCCCCATGCCGGCCACACGCTCGCGGATTGGCCGAACGTTGCGGCCTGGGTCGCGCGCGTCGAGGCGCTGCCGGGCTTCCAAAGCATCGACGCCCTGCTGCCGAAGGAAAGCCGCGCAGTCTAAGCCCTCTTCCGGCGCGGGAGCGATGGGAGGGGGAGATGGCGGATGCGGCGCGGCCGGTGCGCCCTCTCCCCACCCCTTGCCCCTCCCCGCTGGGGAGGGGGACAGGCGCACGCACTGGAACCGGATCGCGCCGTCAACGCCCTCCCCCAGCGGGGGAGGGTTGGGAGGGGGAGAAAACCCCGCCACCCAGGTTCAGCCCGCGTGCTCCCTCCTCGCACTCCCCGCTGGGGAGGGGCAGCGCGAGCCCTCAGCCCGGCTCGACGCCCTCGGGCAGGCCGACAATGTGGAAGCCGGCGTCCACGTGCACCACTTCGCCGGTGGTCGACCGGCCAAGATCGGAGAGCAGCCACAGCGCGGCCCCGGCGACGCCCTCCATGCTGGTGTCCTCTTTCATCAGGCTCCATTGGCGCCCGGTCGAAAGCAGGCCTCGCCCGCCGGAAATCCCAGCCATAGCGAGCGTGCGCATCGGCCCCGCGCTGATCGCGTTGACGCGGATGCCGGCCGGGCCGAGATCGCGGGCAATGTATCGCGTCGAGGCCTCGAGCGCCGCTTTGGCGACGCCCATCACATTGTAGCTTGGCAGCACCCGCTCGGCGCCAAGATAGGTCAGCGTCACCATGGCGCCGCCCGGCTTCATCATCGCCGCCGCGCGCTTGGCGCAGGCGACGAAGCTGAACGCCGACACGTCCATCGTCCGCAGGAAGTTCTCCCGCGTGGTGTTCTCGACGAACGAGCCCTTGAGTTCGTTCTTGTCGGAAAAGGCGATCGCGTGGACGAGAAAGTCGAGCCCGCCCCAGCGCGTCTTGAGCGCGTCGAACGCCGCGTCGAGCTGGGCGTCGTCGGTCACGTCGCATTCCAGCATGGTCTGCGCGCCGATGCTCTCCACGAGCGGCCGCACGCGCTTCTCCAGCGCCTCGCCCTGGTAGGTGAACGCCAGTTCCGCGCCCTGCGCGGCCATCTGCGAGGCGATGCCCCAGGCGATCGACTTGTCGTTGGCGACGCCCATGACCAGACCGCGCTTGCCGGCCATCAGATCGCCTTTGGGGAAAGTCCAGTCGGACATGGTGCGCTCCTCGATCGCAAAGGCGCGGGGTAGAAGCCCGCGCCCCGGCGGTCAAGCGCGCGCGCCCCGCTCCTCGAGGAGAAAGCGCCCGGGATTGTCCGGGTCGCGCTGACGTTTCGCCAGCAGACTGCGGTCAATATCCCCCTGCAAGGTCGCGACGAGATCGGGAATGAACACTTCGCGATCGTCGAAGTACCAGGCATGGCTGTCGATCGGCGCGGTCTCGCGCCTCGCCAGCCGCGCATAACGCGGCGAACAATCGACGTCGGCGATCCTGGTTCGGACCGCCTCCGGCGCGCCCCACCTGCCGGCCCGCGGCGAGGTCAGAAAGCGTTTGGCGTTGGACGTCGCCAACGCAATGTCATAGCCGCTGAAATAATTGGTCGTGCGTTGCGCCTTGGCCAGCATGCGCGCCGCCTTGTCGCCGGCGAGCGAAGCCGCGCCGCCGTCGGCGGCGATCAGCACCAACTGGTTGACCATCCAGGCCCGTTGGCGGGCGTTCTCGTCATGCGGCGCGAAGTCGAACGCGCAGCGCGTCACATAGGCGCCCATTGAGTGCGCGATGACGTGAACCCGCGTCTCGCAATCGGGAAGATTGAGGCCAGCGAACAGCGCAATGCCCGTTTCCACCAGCGCCGGCGCCGCCTTCGCCGCATCGAGACTGTCCTCGATATAGTTGGCGAGCGAACCTTTCGACGGCCAATCGAAGCTGACGAACACATGGGCGAAGCCGGCGTCTGCGAGCGCCCTTGAGATCTTCTTGTGCGTGCGAAGCGCGTCGGCGGCGTCGGTGTTGAAGCCGTGCACGAAGAACACGATGTCGCCGGCCCGTCGGTCGAGGCGCTTGCCTGGTCTCGCCTCCGCCGGCGGCAATCGCGCGAGCACCTGCTGCGCCCAGCGCTTGCCCGGTTCACCCCCGCTCACGCGATGTTCCGGCGCGAAGGCGCCGGCGTCGTCCGGCGCGATCAGGAACGACGGCTCGCCGGGTTCAGGGTCGAAAAACTTGGCGCCGCCGCGCGTGGCGAGACGCCGCGTCGAAATCGCGAAATGCATCCCGCATCTCCCCTCCGCCGACCGCGCGGGCCGACGATCGAAGAGTAAGCGGGACACGGCGCGTAAGGTTCGCCGCGTCTCCCGATCTGGGCGACGCCGCGCGACGCGTGCTCAGACGCGCGCGAACACCAGGGTCGCGTTGGTGCCGCCGAAGCCGAAGCTGTTGCTCATCGCGGTTTCGATCACGCCGTCGTGGCGCTTGCGCAGGATCGGCATGTCGGCGAACGCCGGATCGAGATTGTCGATGTGCGCGCTTTCCGCAGCGAAGCCGGCGTTCATCATCAGGAGCGAATAGATCGCCTCTTGCGCGCCGGCGCCGCCGAGGCTGTGCCCGGTGAGCGATTTGGTCGACGAGATCATCGGCGCCGCCGCCCCGAACACTTCGCGCACGGCCTCCATTTCGCGCACGTCGCCGACTTCCGTCGCCGTGCCGTGGGTGTTGAGGTAGTCGATCTTGCGGCCGCCAGCCTCCTTGATCGCCATGCGCATGGAGCGTGCGGCGCCTTCGCCGGAGGGCGCCACCATGTCGAAACCGTCCGAGGTCGCGCCATAGCCCACCAGTTCGCCGTAGATCTTGGCGCCGCGCGCCTTGGCGCGCTCATATTCCTCGAGCACGACCATGCCCGCCCCGCCGGCGATCACGAAGCCGTCGCGGTCGCGGTCATAGGCGCGCGACGCGACGGCGGGCGTCTCGTTGAAGTGCGACGACATCGCGCCCATGGCGTCGAACAGCACCGACAATGTCCAATCGAGTTCTTCGCAGCCGCCGGCGAAGACGACGTCCTGCTTGCCCCATTGGATCTGTTCGGCGCCGGCGCCGATGCAATGGGCGCTGGTCGCACACGCAGAGCTGATCGAATAATTGACGCCGCGGATTTTGAACCAGGTGGCGAGCGCCGCTGAAGGGCCCGAGCACATTGCTTTCGGCACCGCGAACGGCCCGACGCGTTTGGGCCCTTTTTCCTTGGCGATCTGCGCCGCCTGAACGATGGCGCGCGTCGAGGGGCCGCCTTCGCCGACGATGATGCCGGTGCGATCGTGGCTGACCTCGTCGGGCGCGAGGCCGGAATCGACGATCGCCTGCTCCATCGCCACATGCGCATAGCCTGTGCCCTGCGAAAGGAACCGCGCGGCGCGGCGATCGACGGCCGTCTCCCAATCAAGCGCCGGCTTGGCGTGCACCTGACAGCGGAAGCCGAGCTCGGCGTAATCCTCGGCGCGGGTTACGCCGGATTTGGCCTCGCGCAGCGCTGCGACGACCTCGTTGGTATTGTCGCCGATCGACGATACGATTCCGATGCCGGTGACGACGACTCGCCTCACGTTTTCCCCCTTATGATTGACTGCATCCGGGCGCCCATTCGGGTCTATTTTAAACCGGCGGCCAATTGTTCGGCATTGAACAGGCCGACTTTCAAATCCTTCGCGGAATAGATCGGCTGGCCGTCGACCAGCATTGCGCCGTCGCCGACGCCGAGAATCAACTTTCGAAGGATGATCTTTTTCAGATCGATTTCGTAGCGGATCAGACGCGCCGCCGGCGTGACCTGTCCAAAGAACTTCACCTCGCCGACGCCCAGCGCACGGCCCCGCCCCGGCGCGCCGAGCCAGCCGAGATGGAAGCCGACGAGCTGCCACATGGCGTCGAGGCCAAGGCAGCCCGGCATCACCGGATCGCCTTCGAAATGGCAGGCGAAGAACCAGAGCGCCGGCGTCACGTCGAACTCCGCGACCACGCGGCCTTTGCCGTACGCGCCGCCTTCGGCCGAGATCGACACGATCCGATCCATCATCAACATCGGCGGGGCCGGGAGCTGGGCGTTGCCCGCGCCGAACAACTCGCCGCGCGCGCAAGCCAGAAGCGCCTCGCGATCATAGGCGGAAGCGCGCTCAGGCGCGGCGGACTTGGCGGAGACGGTCATACGGGCCCTTGGCTGAACAAACGAGATTGGGGCTAGCACGCGCGCCCCGCTCCCGCCAAGCAAACCCGTGCCCCGGCCTCCCCCCCTCGTCATCCCGGGCGAGCGTGAGCGAGACCCGGGACCTCGTTCCTGGCGCGAACCCTGAACAAGGTCCCCGCTCTCGCTTCGCTCGGCGGGGATGACAAGGTGGCGA
>JBMOIB010000022.1:0-32611 GCA_049317545.1 Caulobacterales bacterium
GAGCGGCGTGGCCTATCTCGGGTGGCTCGCGTGGGAAGCCTGGCGGGGCGAACCGGCCAAACCCGATGCGCCGGCGCCGGACGAATCCGATCTGCGTCGCGCAGCGCTGCGCGGCCTCGTCGCCAACCTGCTCAACCCAAAGGCGGCGGTATTCTACGTCACCCTGCTGCCGACCTTCATCCGCCCCGATCACGCAGGTTTCGCCGTTCAGGCGCTGACGCTCGGGTCGCTCCATCTCCTCGTGGCGCTGGTTGTGCACGTCGGGATCGTGTTCGCAGCCGCGAGCGCCCACCGGCTTGCGCAGAACCGAACCGCGGGCCGCATCGCCGGGATCGCCATCGCCGCCATCGCCGTCTGGATGGCCGTCCAAACGGCCTGAGCCTGGCCCTCAATGTCCTGGAAAGCGCACCAGCGCATGCACCGGAACGCCGTGCGACTCGATCCGCGCCGCGCCGCCAAGGTCGGGCAGATCGATCACGAACGCCGCGCCGACGACATTGGCCCCCGCCTGCCGCAAGAGCTTGATCGCCGCTTCCGCCGTACCGCCGGTGGCGATGAGATCGTCAACCAGAAGCACGCTCTCGCCGCGCCCGAGCGCGTCGAGATGGATCTCCACCTCGTCCTCGCCGTACTCCAGCGCATAGGTCTGGCGCAGCGTGGCCGCCGGCAGCTTGCCGCGCTTGCGCACGGGCGTGAAGCCGGCCGACAACTGGTGGGCGACCGCGCCCCCCAGGATGAAGCCGCGCGCCTCGATGCCCGCCACCTTCTCGATCTTGGCCCCGGCGAACGGCTGCACGAGTTCATCGACCGCGCGCCGGAACGCCTTGGCGTCCCCCAGGAGCGTGGTGATGTCGCGGAAGAGGATGCCCGGTTTGGGATAATCGGGAATGGTGCGGATGGCGTCGGCGAGGCTCATGCAGCGACATTGCCCCGGGCGCGGCGCGGACGGAAGCCGCCGCGCGGCCTCCATGCCGATCTAATGTTGGTGCGGACGGCGGGACTTGAACCCGCACTCCCAGAGGGAAGCGGATTTTAAGTCCGCTGCGTCTACCGGTTTCGCCACGTCCGCGCGGGCAATCCCGCTGGAAGCCTGCCGCGCCCGTCCCCCAAAGACGGCCCAGATACCGCCCCCAGCCCGGACCGTCGCCAGAGCGAACCAGACGAAAGCGGGCGGTCGTCGGACATGAACTGAGGTCCCGCGACAGGTCAAGCCAAGGGCAGCGCAGCGCGCCCTTTGCCGAACACGCGGGCCGCCGACGGCCAGACCGAATCCGGCATCCTGCGCGCGCACCACATCCAGGGGTCGCGTGCGCCTTTGCGATGTCGCGATAGCCGTTTTTTTACGAGTTATTGACCGCGAAGCAGCCATATTTTCGTAATCGCTCGGGGTTAACCTAAATGAAAACGCTGCGGCTTCGGAGCCTTCTAACCGTTCTGGCGGCATTGATTTGCTTTGCGCTGATGCTCGCGGTCAGCGTCGGATTGATTGCGAAAGAACAATTGAGGATTGGCAGCGCGCAGTATTCGGAGATCATCAACGGCAAGGACCTTGTCGCGGACATTCTCCCGCCGCCGGCCTATCTGATCGAGGCCTATCTCGTCGCGACGAAGGCGACGCTCGATCCAGCCGAAGCGGCGTCGGCCAAAGCGAAACTCCAGCGCCTGAAAGCCGACTATCTGGCGCGCGTCGCCTTCTGGAAGGCGCAGACGGAGTTGCCGGAAAACGTCAGCAGACTGATCACGGAAACGTCCCATCAGGAAGCGATGCGTTTCTGGGCGCTTGTCGAATCCCAGCTCTTGCCATCGATCGAGGCGCGCGACGCTATATCCACAGCCGCCGCCTATTCCGAAGTCTCCAAGGCATACGAAGCGCACCGTGGCGAAATCGACAAGCTCGTTGAGGCTGCAAACGCGATGAATGCGCGTCTCGAAAAAGAATCGAAAGCGCTGAACACTCTTATGACCGTCCTGATTCTGTTTGGATCCATTGCAGCGCTGCTCGCCACGCTCGGCGGCCTCTGGTTGATTTCGCGGCGCATTGTTCGCCCGATCGTCGAGACCACGGCCGTAATGCGGGCGCTGGCGACCGGGAAAACGGCGATTGCCAATTCAAGCCTCGAGCGCCAGGACGAGATCGGGGACATGGCGCGCGCGATCGAGGTATTCAGGATGAGTGCTATCGAACGAGCCAGGCTGCAATCCGAGGCGGAAGGCTTCCAAGAGGATCTCACACGCCGGCTTGATGCGATGAGCACGTCCTTCGAGGCGGCAGGCCACGATCAGAAGATTGCGATCGACGCGCTCGCCAATGGCCTCGCGCATCTCGCGAACGGCGATCTGACGCACAAGATCCAGACTGAGTTTCCTCAGGGCTACCACCGGCTCAAAGACGATTTCAATGCGGCCGTCGAACGACTTAATGAACTCGTCTCGCGCATCGGCGGCTCCAGCTACAGCGTCAGCGCCGCAGCGGCGGAAGTCAGCGCAGCAGCGGACGACCTTTCGCGTCGGACCGAGCACCAAGCCGCAGCACTGGACGAGACATCCGCCGCCGTTGAACAGCTCACGTCCATTATATTGCAGACTGCCCAAGGATCGCGCACGGCCGCAGACGAGGCAAACTGCGCGCGGCGAGCCGCTCAGACGGGCGACGGCCTGATGCGTAGCGCCATCGATGCCGTCTCCGGCATTCAGCAGACTTCACAGCAGATCGGACAGATCATCGCCGTCATCGACGAGATCGCGTTCCAGACCAATCTCCTCGCGCTGAACGCCGGCGTCGAAGCGGCGCGGGCCGGTGAGGCAGGGCGAGGCTTTGCGGTCGTGGCGCTCGAAGTGCGCGGCCTCGCGCAACGCGCTTCCGATGCCGCCAAGGAAATCAAGGCCCTGATCAACGCCAGCTCGGTTCAGGTCGCCGAAGGCGTGCGCGTCATCACCGATACGGGTGCGGCGATGCGGCTCATCATCGAGCGCGTGTCCGTCATCAACGAGAGCATCGAAGCGATCGCCCTGTCCGCGAACCAGCAAGCGACGGGCCTTGCGCAAGTCGCCGCAACCGTGCGCCAGATCGATCAGGGCACGCAGAAGAACGTCGGAATGGTAGAGTCAACAAAGGCCGCGACGCACCAGATGGCGCGTGACGCCCGCGAGCTTCTGGATATGGTTGCGGTCTTCAAGCTGAGCGGAAACGAAGGGCGCATGCGGGGGGCGTCCGCGCGCCGGAATAACGGCGACACGCGCGGAGCATTCGCGGCGTAAAACAAAGAGCGGCCCGCACCACTGCAGGTCAGATTTCCACAATCTCGGGCTCTACCCCAAGTTCGCGCACGAAGGCAATCAGGTCCATCTCCGCCGCCGCGAGCGCCTCAGGATCGGCGCTCCGCGCCACAAGGTGCGCGCCGAAGCCTTCCGGCGAGAACCAGGGATAGGATCCGAAGCTGACGCCCGCATGTTTGGTTTCGAGGGCGGCGAGGCCGGCGGCGAGATCGCCTTCGCGCAGGCCGCGCCCGCGCACGGTGCGGCTTCCCACGACCGCCCCGCCCTCGAGCCGCGGACCGACGTCCTCGAGCATGCCGCGCATGATGGTGGGGACGCCGGCCATGACGAAGACGTTGCCGAGTTGGAAGCCGGGCGCTTTCGAGACGGGATTGGCGATCAAAGTCGCGCCGTCGGGAATGCGCGCCATGCGCAGGCGCGCTTCGTTGAGGTCGGTCGTCTTATAGTGCGCTTCCAGTATGGCGCGCGCGTCGGCGCGCACGTCGATGCCGACGCCGAAGGCGAGCGCGACGCTGTCGGCGGTCTTGTCGTCGTGCGTCGGGCCGATGCCGCCGGTGGTGAAGACGTAGTCGTACGCCGTGCGCAGCGCGTTGAGCGCCGCGGCGATGGTCTCCGGCACATCGGGCACGACGCGCGCCTCGGCGATCTGCACGCCAAGCGGCGCGATGAATTTGGCGATCGTCTGCAGGTTGGAATCCTGCGTACGGCCGGAGAGGAGCTCGTCGCCGATCAGGAGGACGGCGGCGCGGACGAGACGGGCGGGTTCGGTCATGAGGGGGATGTAGCGTTTGGGGCGGGCTTCGCAAAGCGCACGGGGCGTGCTGCTTCAATAGCCAAGCCCTCCCCCAGCGGGAGAGGATTGGGAGGGGGCGAGGGGCGCGGCGCGATGAAAGTTTGAAACGTCAATGCACGCTCTCCCCACCCCTGGCCCCTCCCCGCTGGGCAGGGGAACGGCGTCGGACTTCCTCCTGTCCATCAGCCCGTTTGGCGCTGGGGCCGGGCGGCGCCATGATCGGATCAAGACGGGCGAAGACCCGCGCCAATCAGGGAGAGCGCCATGACCGTAAGTTTCGGGGACGTCTTCGACGCCGTTGCACGCGCCGCCGCGCCAGACGATTCAGCGGTGATCTGCGACGGCGCAGCGACCACCTGGGCGGAGTTCGACGCGCAATCGAACGCACTGGCGCGGGCCATCATCGCCGCCGGACTAAAACCGGGCGCGAAGGTGGCGCACTATCTGCGCAACGGGCCGGAATACCTCCTGGGCTTTGCGGCCTCGTTCAAGGCCCGCTGCGCGCATGTGAACGTGAACTATCGCTACGGCGTCGACGAACTCGCCTACCTGCTCGACAATTCAGACGCAGAGGCGGTGCTCTATGAAGCCGCATTCGCGCCGCTCGCGACCGCGCTGAAACCGCGCTGCCCGAAGGTGAGGCTCTGGACCGTGGCGCGCGGGGCGGACGGCGATACGCCGCGGTTCGAAGATTTGTGCGCGGGCGACGGTGCGCCGCTGGGCATCGAACGATCTTCGGAAGATGAATTCCTGCTCTACACCGGCGGCACGACTGGCCTGCCGAAAGGCGTGATGTGGCCGTCCTCCGCCTTCTGGGGCGCGCTGGGGCCATCGCGCTCCCCGGCCCTCGGCTTGCCCGTGCCCGAGACGATCGATGACCTCGTCGCCCAGATCAAATCCGGCGAAGGCCGATTTCCGGTCTATGTCGCGCCGCCTTTGATGCATGGCACGGGGCTGTTCTCGGGCGTCAATGCGTTGTCGAAGGCCGCGCCCGTCGTCGTCACGGCCAATCCCTCGTTCGATCCGGCCGCGGCGCTCGATGCGGTGACGCGCTGGCAGTGCGGCGGCTTCATCATCGTCGGCGACGCTTTTGCGCGCCCCCTGCTCGATGCCCTGCGCGCCGATCCGGCGCGGTATCGCGTCGAGCAGATGCAGTTCGTCCTGTCGAGCGGAATGATGTGGAGCCCGGAAGTGAAGGCGGGCCTCCTGGAGTTCATGCCGAACGCGATGATGCTCGACAGCTTCGGCGCCTCGGAGGGCACCGGCCTCGGCGTCAGCGTCGCGACCAAGGACCTGCCGCCGCGCGAAGCCCGTTTCGACGCGCCGCAGACGAAGATCGTGCGCGCCGAGGATTTTTCCGCGATTGCGCCGGGTTCGGACGAAATCGGCCTCGTCGCGAAAACCGGCTTCCTGCCGAGAGGCTATTACAAGGATCCCGAAAAGACCGCCAAGACCTATGTCATGATCGACGGCGAGCGTTACGTCGTCACGGGCGATCACGCGACCTATGAGGCGGACGGCACGATCAAGCTGCTCGGGCGCGGCTCGCATTGCATCAATTCCGGCGGCGAGAAGATCTATCCCGAGGAGGTCGAAGAGGCGCTGAAGACGCACGAGGCCGTGCAGGACGCGCTTGTTTTCGGCATGCCCGATCCGCGGTTCGGACAGCGCATCGCGGCCGTCGTGGGCTTCGCCGCCGACCGCAGCGCTCCGCCAGCTGATCTGATCGCCCACGTGCGCGACAAGCTCGCGGCCTACAAGGCGCCGCGCGACATCGCAGTCGTCGACGTCGTACCCCGGGCGCCGAACGGCAAGGCGGATTATGCGCGGGCGAGGGAGATGTTCGCGAAGGGCGGGTGAGGGCGGGGTTCACCCCTCATCCGGCGCTTCGCGCCACCTTCTCCCACAAGGGGAGAAGGGCGCCGCAGAGGTCCTTCTCCCCTTGTGGGAGAAGGTGGATCGCGCGCGGAGCGCGCGAGACGGATGAGGGGTGAAGCGCCTACTTAACCGCCGCCGGAATCTCATAACTCACCGGCGCGCCGGGCCCGACGGGGATGTCGAAGTAGACCCACGCCGCCGTCATCGCGAGGCCGGCTGCAAGGAAGGCCATGGAGTACGGCAGCATCGTCGCCATCAAAGAGCCGATGCCGAAGCGCGGATCCCAGCGCTGCGCGAAGGCCAGGATCAGCGGGAAATACGCCATCAGCGGCGTGATGATGTTGGTCACGCTGTCGCCCATCCGGTAGGCGGCGGTGGTCATTTCCGGCGACACGCCGAGCAGCATGAGCATGGGCACGACGACCGGCGCCATCACGCTCCATTTCGCACTCGCAGAGCCGATGAAGAGGTCGAGCCCCGACGACATCGCCACCACCGAGACGAGAAGCGCCGGGGCCGGCATGTCCAGCTGGCGCAAGTTTTCCGCGCCATGGATCGCGAGGATGGGGCCGAGGTTCGACCACTTGAACATCTCGACGAAGTGCGCGGCGAAGAAGGCGAGCACGAGATAGGGCGCGAGCGTCTTCATCCCCTCGCCCATCATCGCGACGATGTCGCGGTGGCTTTTCACCGTGCCGGCGACCGCGCCGTAGCTCCAGCCCGCGGCGAGGAAGATGAGCATGAAGCCGCCGACGAGGGCGCGATAGAACGGCGTCAGCTGCTCGGGGCCCGGTTTGGTCTCGTCGATCAGCGGGGTGAAGCCGGGCCAGAGCGCGAGCGCGGCGAACCCTGCGACGACGAACAATGTGGCGAGGCCGGCGGCGGCGAGGCCGCGCTTTTCGGGGGGCGTCAGCGCGGCGTTCTCGAGTTCGGCCTGCACGGGCGCGCCGGGCGCCGGCGTCCAGGCGCCGAGGCGCGGCTCGATGATGCGATCGGTGATGAACCACGCGATCGGCGTGAACAGCACCACCATGCCGACGATGTACCACCAGTTGCCGAGGGGGTTCATCGTCCAGGTCGGGTCGATCAGGCGCGCCGCAGGCTCGGTGATGCCGAGCAGCAGCACGTCGAGCTGGCCGGGGAAGATGTTTCCGGAGAAGCCGCCCGAGACGCCCGCGAACGCTGCGGCGATCCCGACGATCGGATGGCGGCCGACGGAGGCGTAGACGAGGCCGGCCAGTGGGATGAACACGACATAAGCGGCGTCGGAGGCATGGTTGGCGCACATGCCGAAGAACACCACGAAGGGCGTGAGGATCGCCCGCGGCGCGTTGGCGAGCGAGGCGCGCATCGCGGCGGCGAACAAGCCCGTACGTTCAGCGATCGCGGCGCCGAGCATGACCGTCAAGACGAGCCCGAGCGGCGGGAAGTTCGTCAGCGTGCGCGGCATGTCGACGAACAGCGAAGTGAGATTCTTTTCCGACAGCAGGCTCTGCGCGACGAGCATTTCCCCACTGACGGGATGCTCGGCCGCCCATTGCGCCTGCGCGCCGACCACAGACACGCCGATCAGGATGGCGATGAGCCAAATGAACAGAAAGACCGGGTCGGGCAGCGCATTGCCGAAGCGCTCGACCAGATCGAGCGCGCCGCGCTTGCGCGGCGGAGTAGAAGCGTCAGTGGTCTGCATGGGCGCGCCCGAAATTGGATCGGCGGCCAACCTAACGACGGCGCGGTGGGCGTGCGGTCACGTCTGCGTTATGGGCCGCAGGGCGGACTTCAGCGCTTTTCGAGCGTGCCGCGATAGGCCTCGATCTGCGCCTTGGCGCGGGCCTGATCGGCGAGCGCGATCTTGACGGCGGCGACCTTCGTCGGGGCCTGCAGGTCGGCCTCGATCTCCGCGCGGACGGTGAGGCCGCATTGGGCGTCGAACTCCGGCCGGTCGAGCGGCGAGCCTTTGAGGTGCTCCGCACACTGAGGGATCGTGATCGCGCCGGCGATCCAGTCGCCGACCCGCTTGAAAACGCCCCCGGCGCTCGATCCGTCGGGCGCGGACTTGATCGGGAGGCCGTTAGGATCATAGGCCCACACCAGAATGCGGCGCACGCTGGTGCTCGTCGCCTGCTGCGGCGGGCCGAAATGGCGGGTCAGCTCAGCCTCGGCCGCAACCAGGGTCGGCGCCTCGCGCGCCTCATACCGCAGCGTGCGCCAGAGCGCGGCGGCGCGTTCCTGGCCCGGCGCGCCGATGAAGCCGACGGCGACCGACTCGCGCGTGCGTTCGGCGTAGAGCAGCTGACGCTGATTGGTGGCGGCGCCGCGCTCCATCGTGTGCCAGACGGATTCGAAGCGGACCTTGTAGCTCTCGTCGACGCATTTGAGCGTGGCGGTGACGTCGGAGATGGTGAAGCCGAGGCGGACCCCGAGGATATCGTCCGTCGGCTGGCCGGGCCCACGCGGAGCGATCGACACCGCGGGCGGGCAGGTCTCCATCAGACCCTGGATTTTCGGTTTGCCGGCCGATCCTCCGAACCCGGCGGTCAAAAAGGCCGCGCCGATCCCGATCGATGCGAGCCCGGCTCCCCAAGCCGCGACGACGCCCACGCGCATGACTTCCCCCTCGTTCCGGTCGTCTGGCCCTCGCCCTAGGCGGGCTGACGGACTAGACTGGCGCTACCGATGCGCGCCTTCGCGTCTCTCCTCGCGAGCCTTCTGCTTACACCAAGCCGGAACGGCAAGCTCGTCCTGCTGCAGGACTATTTCAAAGCAACGCCCGACCCGGAGCGCGGCTGGGCCTTGGCGTCCGTGGCCGGAAGCCTCGATCTCGGCGCCGCCAAGCCCGCGGTTCTTCGCGCACTCGTCGCCGAACGGGTCGACGCCGAGCTCTTCGCCCTGTCCTACGATTATGTCGGCGACCTCGCCGAAACGATCGCCCTGATATGGCCGCCGCGCCCGGGCGCGAACCGCGCGCCGACGCTTTCTGAGGTCGTGGAGGCCTTGCGCGGCGCCAAGCGCTCCGAGATCGCCGTGCGTCTGGAAGCCTTTCTCGACGCGCTCGACGCCGATGGCCGATACGCCCTCCTAAAGCTCGTCACCGGGGGCCTGCGGATCGGGGCGGGCGCTAGGCTCGTGAAGCAGGCGCTGGCAGACGGCTACGGCCAGCCCGTCGCCGAGATCGAGGAGATCTGGCATGGCCTGACGCCGCCCTATCTTGACCTCTTCGCCTGGCTCGAGGGCGCAGCCCCGCGGCCGCAGGCGGGATCGGACGCGCCGTTCCGGCCGGTGATGCTCGCCCATCCGCTCGACGAGGACGACATCACCCGCCTCGACGCAGCAGCCTACGCGGCAGAGTGGAAATGGGACGGGATCCGCGTTCAGGCAGCTCAAACGGGCGGCGTGCGCCGGCTCTATTCGCGCGCCGGCGAGGACCTCTCGGCCGCCTTCCCTGAACTGATCGAGGCTCTGACGTTTGAGGGCGCCATCGACGGCGAATTGCTGGTGCGCAGCGAAGACGGCGCGGTCGCGCCGTTCAACGATCTGCAGCAGCGGCTCAACCGCAAGACCGTCGACCGCAAGCTGATCGAGCGCCATTGGGCCTTCATCCGGGCCTACGACGTTTTGTTCGACGGCGCGGAGGATCTGCGCGCCGCGCCATTTCGCGTGCGGCGGGCCCGCCTCAAACGCCTGATCGCGGCAGCCGCCTCGCCCCGCATCGATCTGTCCCCGCTCGTGGAGGCGACGTCCTGGGAGGAGCTGCGCGCCGCAAGGGCGGCGGCGCCCGCAGCCGGCGTCGAAGGGCTGATGCTCAAGCGCTGGGACAGCGCCTATGAAGCCGGCCGTCCGAAGGGCCAATGGTGGAAGTGGAAGCGCGATCCGTACACGGTCGATTGCGTGCTGATGTACGCCCAGCGCGGCCACGGCAAACGCAGCTCCTATTATTCGGATTTCACCTTCGGCGTCTGGCGCGGCGAGGAGCTCGTGCCGGTCGGCAAGGCCTATTTCGGCTTCACCGACGAGGAATTGGTTCTGCTCGACAAATTCGTCCGCGACCATGGCGGCGAGCGTTTCGGCCCGGTGCGAGTGGTGGCGGCGTCGCGCGACTTCGGCCTCGTCCTTGAGATCGCCTTCGAGGGCCTCGCACGTTCGACCAGACATCGCTCCGGCCTCGCCATGCGCTTCCCGCGCATCGCCCGCATCCGCTGGGACAAGCCCGCCGCGGAGGCCGACGTCATCGAGACGCTGGAGCGCCTTTTGCCGCCGCGAGCTGAACGCGACTGAAGCCGTGCAAAACTTCGCGCGAGCTCAAGCTTCGTTTCGGTCGCTGCGCGCTTCGAATGCGGGCAAGGCCCAGCCGTAGCGCAGCGCGCCGGCGCGCAGGCCGAAGCCGGCTGCAGCGCCCGCAACGCCCGCCCAGATCGGATCGACGCCGAGCGCGTTCAGGGCCACGAACCCGCCCGCCGCCAACAAGGCCGCCGAAATGCTGATCTCGCGCTTCAAAAGCGCCGACGGCTGCGCGGCGAGGACATCGCGGATGACGCCCCCGAACGAGGCCGTCAGCACGCCCATCGCCACGGCGATGATCGGATTGACGCCAAGCGACAGCGCCTTGCCGGCGCCGACCACGGCATAGGCGGCGAGCCCGATCGCATCGAGCCAGGTCAGCACCGCGGCGCGCTCAAGACGCGGGGCCGCGAACCACACGAGGATCGCAGCGGCCAGACTGACTCCAAGATAGGCGGGCTCGCCGATCCAGAAGACCGGCGCCCCGATCAGCAGATCGCGCAGCGTGCCGCCGCCGACGCCCGTCACGACCGCGAAGAACCAGAAGGTGATGATGTCATGGCGATCGCGCGCGGCGGCGAGCGCGCCGGTCAGCGCAAATACCGCGACGCCCGCATAGTCGAATGCCGCAGGCAAGGGAGGCAGGGATTCGATCGGCATCGGCAATCAGGCTTGGCGCACGCGGCGGCCGTTGAACGAACGCATGTTTAGGCGCCGCGCGCGCGCCACCCCGACGTCGGCTGCGGCGCAAGTCCCGCCGCGCGCGCCCGCAACCGCGCCAGCGCCGCCGCCGCAAACGCGCCGGCCTGCGCCAAGGCCGAAACGAGCGACACAATATGCAGCGTCATTGCGCCGCTGGGATCGGGCATGAAAACGGCGCGGATCGCGTCGGAACCGGCCATGCCCGACAAGAAGCCCGGCGCGAGCACGTAGAGCAGCACGATCGTCAAAACGGCCGAGAAATCGGCGCGACGCGCCCGCTCGCCGAGATGAAAGAAAGCGAAGATCGTCATGTCGCGCAGAAGGAACGCGACGAGCGCCAGCGGCGCAAACGCGCTGCCGATGTCCTTGGTCGGTCCGTTCACAAGGATGAGCCCAGCGGTCGTCAAAGCAGCGACTGCGGTCATCGCAAGCCCCAAGGGCGCGGCCGGCCAGAGCGAGGCCGCCCCACCGCGCGCGAGAGCCCGCCACGCCACGACGTCCTTCGGCTCGATCCAGGCCGTCGCCCAGGTGATCGCGATGAAGGCCGACGTCGCCGCAATCGCGCGATCGACCGGCGCTTCGCCAAATCCGGCGAACCAGAGCACGCCGCTTGCGGCGATGAGTACGTAGGCGATCGGCTGGGCCGGCGCCTGCAGTTCAACCCGCATCAGCCGCCAAGACGTCAGGATCGCGAGCGCGACGAACAGCGCCGTCGAGACGATGGCGAACGGACCGCCGTCGAAGCTCGTCCCCCACCACACGATCGGCGGCCGACCTGCGCCGACCTCATCGACGACGTTCGAGACGACGTTCCAAACCCCAGACGCGCTTTCGGCGGCGTAATAGGCGCCAAGGCCAGCAAGAAAGAACAGGAAGGAATCGATGCGCGCCTGGCCGCGGCGCCGGCGCGCGCCGGCAAGGCTCGCAGCGAACGCCACCGCGTGCGCCAAAGCAGCTGTGAGTATAACCCGCAGAACTTCGATCCACAGCGGGAGATTGGAGTCCGCCGGGCTGACGAGGCGCGCCGCGATGAAGGCCGCAAGCGCAATCGCTGCGCCGTACCAGCAGAAGATCGTCGCGCCGAACAGCTTGCCGAGCGTCATGGCGATCGGCGAAAGCCCCGACATGCGCTGGCCGTCCCAGGTGCGATCGCGGACTTCATCCGTGACCGTGCGCGCCGCCTTGAACGCGCCCCAGACCACGGCGACCACGAAGAACGTCGCAAGCGCGGTGTCGGCGATCGATTTGGCGCTGCCGCCGAGGCTCGCGAGCCCCAGCACCAGGCCGATCACGAGCGGCATGACGGCGGCGCGCGAAACGCTGAACTCAAGCCAGAGATTGCGTTCGAATTCCGGGTTCATCGCGCCGTCTCCCGCGCCGCGCCAAGATAGACTTGTTCGAGGGACGGCTTCTCCTCGGCGAAGTGCGCGACGCGCAGACCAGCGCCCACCAGCGCAGCCAACAGATCAGCGATCGCGCCGCGATCGTCGCGCGTCTCGATCAAGGCGCCGGCGTCGTTTGCATCTTCGACCAGCACGTCCGCGATGGCGCCCAGTATCCCCGCAAGACGCGGATCCGGCGCGGCGAGACCGATCCGCACCTTGGCGCGACCGACGGCTCCGGCGGCGAGCGGCCCGTCCCCGACGAGCTTGCCGTCGCGCAGGATCAGCATCGCCGAGCAATAATCTTCGAGTTCGGACAGAATGTGCGACGAGACGATGATCGCCATGCGTTCGGCGGCGAGGCTCAGGATCAGGCCCGAAAGGTTTGAACGCGCTTCCGGATCGAGGCCGGCGGCCGGCTCGTCCAGCAGCAGGGCCGTCGGCTCGTGCACGATCGCCTGACCGATCGCGAGCCTTTGGCGCAAGCCGCGCGACAATTCGCTGGCGCGGGCGCCGAGGCGATCGGAAAGCCCGACGCGGGCGGCGGTCTTCTCCACCGCAGCGCGCGCCGCGTCCGGCGCGACGCCGCGGGCGCGGGCCGCATAGGTGAGGCAGCGCGCCACGCTCAATTCATCGTAGAGGCCGAAGAAGTCCGGCAGATAGCCCATGCGCTCGTGCACCTGGCGCGGGGCGGCCACGGCGTCGCGGCCATCGACCCGCACCCGGCCGGAAAACGGGCGGTCAAGCGCGGCGAGGAGGCGCAGGAGCGTCGTCTTGCCGGCCCCGTTGGGGCCGACGAGCGCCATGACTTCGCCTGGGCGGACGACGAACGACACCCCGTCCAGGGCGCGCTTCGTCGGGTATTCATAGACCAGGGCTTCGGCTTCAATCATGGCGGGACCGTAAGCTGACGGACGAGGCGAGAAAAGGGCGCCTCTTCCATAGGCCCCGTCCCGCCCGCTAGAAGCGCGCTTCACCCGAGGAGCCCATGGCGCCGCACGAATTCTGGCTGAAGCATGCCGATGCGATGATCGATGGCGCGATCAACGCTGCGATCGCGCTCGCGCTCTTGGTTGTCGGCCTGTCGCTCTCCGGCCGGGTCGCCAATTGGGTCCGCCGCATCGCGCGCCGGCACAAACGGATCGACGACACCCTCGCGGCCTTCTTCGCCTCGATCGTCCGCTGGGGCCTGATCGCCATCGTCGGCATCGCCGTCCTGGACCGGTTCGGCGTGCAGACGACGCAGATCATCGCGGTGCTCGGCGCGGCCACACTCGCGATCGGCCTCGCCTTGCAGGGCACGCTCTCCAATGTCGCGGCCGGCGTCATGCTCGCCCTGTTCCGGCCCTACAGGCTCGGCGATTTCGTCGACGTCGCCGGCCAAACGGGCGTCGTGAAGGACGTCAACATCTTCACCACCGAGCTCGTCACGGTCGACAATGTGAAGATCGTTCTGCCCAACGGCCAATGCTGGGGGGCGCCGATCCGCAACTTCACCGCCCTGCCGACCCGCCGCATCGATCTGGAATTTGGCGTCGGCTACGACGTCGACATCGGCGCGGCGCTCGGCGTGATCGACGCCGCGGTGCGCGCCGATCGCCGCGTGCTCGGCGAACCCGCGCCGTTGGTGAAGGTCAAAGCGCTGGGCGATTTCTCGGTCAAGATCATCGCCTCGGTCTGGTGCGCCACGAGCGACCAGTACGTGCTGCGGTTCGATCTCTTGCGCGGCGTCAAAGAGGCGCTCGACCGCGCCGGGATCTCGATGCCCTTCCCGACCAACGTCACCTACCAGATGGACGGCGCGCCGGGCGCGCCGAAGCCGGTGGTGCGCGCATCGCCGCGCGCCGAGCCCGACGCGGGCGCGCAGGACCTCACGAGCGGGAAGTGATGCGCGCAAGGTTCGCACGCTGAGGCGGCGTCTGGTAAGTTGGCGGGCGAAATCCTGGAGCGCGCGACATGGCCATGACGTCTCTCGCATTGGCGTTGATCTTCGCGGCCGCGGGCGGCGTCGCGGTTCCCGCCAAGCCGAGGCCGGCTCCATCCCCACCGCCCGCTGCAGCATGCACCGTCGTAGGGACCGGCTCGACCAATGTGCTCGCGGAAGGCAAGCCCGCCTCGCGCCTGGGCGACGGCGCCTGCGCGCCCGCGGTGCAGGGGTCGACGAACGTGATGATCAACGGCCGCCCGGCGCTCGTGCTCGGCGCGCGCGTCGCCTGCCCGAACGGCAAGGTCGGCGTGGTCGTGGGCGGCGCGACGTCCGTCTACGTCAACGGCAAACCGCTCGCCGGCGCAGACGCCCGCATCGCCGGGTGCGATTGAAGCAGACCTTTTGCGCTCACATGCGCGCCGGCGCCTCGATGCCGAGAATGTCGAGCACAGCGCTCAATTGCCGCATCGTCGCATCTGTCAGCGCGAGCCTGGAGGCGCGCACGCTTTCGTCCGGCTCCGGCAGGATCGGGCATTGCGCGTAGAAGGCGCTGAACGCCTGCGCGAGCGTAAAAGCATGTTCGGCCAGCACGTGCGGCGCGCGCTTGTCGTAGGCCGTCTCCATCGCGCCGGAATAGGCGTCGAGCGCCAGCGCCAGGTCCCGCTCGGCGGGCGCTGCGACCGTGATCTTGCCGGCCTTCAAGCCCTGCTCTTCGGCCTTGCGCAAAATCGACCGCATCCGGACGATCGCATAGAGCAGATAGGGGCCGGTCTTGCCCTCGAAGCTCATGAAGCGATCGAGATCGAAGACGTAGCTCGTGCCGCGGAAGTTCTGCAGATCAGCGAACTTGATCGCCGCGACCGCGACCTTGCGGGCCACGTCCTCGCGCTCCTGCGGCGGATAATCGGCGCCGATCTCGGCCTCGGCGAGACGCGCGCGGGCCTTCTCGCGCGCCTGTTCGATCAGATCGGCGAGACGCAGCACACCGCCGGCGCGGGTCTTGAAGGGCTTGCCGTCCGCCCCGTTCATCGTGCCGAAGCCGATGTGTTCGAGCTGGTCGCGACGCATGTAGCCGGCCTTGCCGGCGGCGCGGAACACCTGCTCGAAATGGTCCGCCTGCCGCTGATCGACGCAATAGAGGCAAAGGTCCGGCGCAAGCTCTTTGGCGCGCTGGACGATCGTGGCGAGATCGGTGGTGCCGTACATGGCCGACCCCTCGCTCGACACGACGAGCAGGGGCGGCACCGCAGGCGCCTCGACGACCGAACCGTCCTCGAGCTTCTTCTTTTTCACTTCGCCGGGCGCGGACACGTGCACGACGAGCGCGCCCTGGTCCTCGACGAGCAGGCCCTTGCCGCGCAAATCCTCGACCATGCCGGCGATGTAGGGATCGGCGTCGGCCTCGCCGTTCCAGAGATCGAAATCGACGCCGAGCGCCGCGAAATCGTCCTTTTGCGCGGCCATCGAGATCGCGCGCAAATGGCCCCAGATCTCGCGAAAGCGCGGATCGCCTTCCTGCAGCTTCACGGTGATCTTGCGCGCCCGGTCGCGGAACGCCGCATCGTCCTTCACCCGCGCGGCGGCGGCGGGATAGCGGTCCTGCATCCAGTCGAGCGTCAGCTTGGCGGGATCGAACGCGTCGCCGAATTCGTCTTCGACGACGGCGATCATGAGCCCCATCTGGAAGCCCCAGTCGCCGAAATGCGCATCGCCCCAGACGAGGTCGCCGCGGGCGCGGAACAGCCGCTTGACGCTCTCGCCGATAATCGACGCGCGCAGGTGTCCCACGTGCATGGGCTTGGCGACGTTGGGTCCGCCGTAATCGACGATCACGCGGCGCGGGCTGGCGACCAGGCTCGCGCCGACCTTGGGATCATCGGCAATCGCCTGCGCACGCGCGGCGAGGCCCGCGTCGTCGACGCGGAAGTTGAGAAAGCCTGGGCCGGCGATCTCGACGTTGAAGCCCACAAGCCGGGCGGCGACGGCCTCGGCGACCGCGCGCGGCGGTTTGCCGGCGGCTTTGGCTGCGGCGAGCGCGCCGTTGCACTGGAACGGTGCGAGGTCCGGCCGGTCAGACCGGCGCACGGCGCCGAACGCGGGGTCTAGCCCCTCGGCCGCGAACGCGGCGCCGACGGCGTCGCTCAGCAGTGCAGCGAGATCGGACATGGCCAGATGGGCTTTCGAGCAGACAGGCTCAGTTGCCGACGTCGACCCGGAAGCGCTTGCCGTCGCGATTGAAGGCAAGCTGCTCGGGCGTCAGTTCGAAGCCCACGAGAATTTCGAAATTGGCGCCCGACGTCGTCTCGGAGGCGCGCGGAATGACGATCCGCTCGATGACGTCGGTGCCGGCGACGCGATCGGCGCCGCCCGTGAAGTTGGCGTTGACCTCGAAGTATTCCTTGGCGATGGGCGCCGAGTCCTTGCGCGTTACGGCCACCCAATAGCGGTAGGTATGGTTGACCTCGGAGCCCTTCGGCCCCCGGCCAAACGCCATGTCGACGGCCAGGTTCATGACGATCGGGTCCGTGCCGACATAGCGGCACAGACCGCGCACCGACCGAATCTCGCCGGTATAGGCCACGTTGACGTAGCGCTCTTCCGCCGTGGCGAACTGGACGACGCGGGCGTTGTCGTAGAGCACGCCGATCAGCGGGCAGGGCCCGGCGTTCGGGACCTGACCATCGCCGCCCAGACGGGCCAAAAAGCCCTTCTTTTCAGGAGCCTCGGTGGAAGTCGCCGGCGCGCTGACCGCCGGCTTGTCGCGCCCGCCCGAGGCGCAGGCGGCGAGCGGCAGGGCGGCGAGCGCAACGAGAGCGAGGCTCAGCTTGGTCATGGGCATCCTTCGCAATAGGGTGCGGGCGCAACCGCAAGGGCTGGCCGAAGCGCGGTCCGACCCGATATAGCGGCTCATACAAGCGTGCGCAGCGCCCCGCAACGCCCGGCCGCCGCGACAGGAGACCCAGGATGCCTGCCGACGGCGCCGACACCGCCCCTAAACTGCCGCTGAAGATCCTGCTCGCGGCCCCCCGGGGCTTCTGCGCCGGCGTCGATCGCGCCATTCAGATCGTCGAGCAGGCGATCGCAAAATGGGGCGCGCCTGTCTATGTGCGCCATGAGATCGTCCACAATCGCCACGTGGTGGAGCGGCTCGAACGCCTCGGCGCCGTGTTCGTCGAGGAACTCGACGAATGCCCGGTCGACCGGCCGGTGATCTTCTCCGCCCATGGCGTTCCCAAGGCTGTCCCGGCCGACGCCGAGCGGCGGAAGATGATCTACGTCGACGCCACCTGCCCGCTGGTCTCCAAAGTCCATGTCGAGGCCGAGCGTCATTTCGAAGCCGGCCGTGAAATCGTCCTGATCGGCCATGCCGGCCATCCCGAAGTGATCGGCACCATGGGCCAATTGCCAGAGGGCGCGATCGTCCTGATCGAAACACTCGACGATGTGGCCCGCTACGCCCCACGCGATCCCGCCAAGGTCGCCTTCCTGACGCAGACCACCCTGTCGGTCGACGATACGGCCGAAATCGTCGCCGCCCTCAAGGCGCGCTTCCCCGACATGGCCGCGCCGCACAAGGAAGACATCTGCTACGCCACGACCAACCGGCAAGACGCGGTCAAAGCGTTGGCGGCCGGCGCCGACCTCGTTCTGGTGATCGGTGCGCCCAATTCGTCCAACTCGGTCAGGCTGGTCGAGGTCGCCAAACGCGCCGGCGCGCGCGACGCGCGGCTGATCGGCTCGGCCGAGGAGCTCGACTGGACCTGGCTCAAGGGCGCTGAGACCGTTGGCGTCACCGCCGGCGCAAGCGCACCGGAAGACCTCGTGGAGGGCCTGATCGCGGCGCTTGCGGCGCGCTTCGAGGTGCGCGTGGAGGAAGTCCGCGTGACCCTTGAGGACGTCGTCTTCAAACTGCCGCGCGTGGTGGCGGAGTGACCGCCGCCGATCCGATGTTGATCGATCTCGTGCGCGAGACGGCGCGCACCCTGATCCAGCGGCTCAAGCGCCCGGTGCGGATCGGCCTTTCCGGCGCACAGGGGTCAGGGAAATCGACGCTCGCCGCCGCGATCGCCAAGGCCGATCCGCGCGTCGCCCACTTCTCGCTCGACGACCTCTACGTCACGACTGTCGTGCGCAAGGCCCTGTCGGACAAGGTCAGCCCACTGTTCAAAACCCGCGGCGCGCCCGGCACGCACGATCTGGAACTCGGCAAGCGCACGATCATGCAGCTCGAAGCCGCTCGCGGGAGGGATCGCACGCCCCTGCCGCGGTTCGACAAGGTGGCTGACGCGCCGGTCAAATCGCCGCTCTGGCCGCAGTTCCTGGGCACCGCCAATGTCACGCTGATCGACGGCTGGTGCGTCGGCGCGACGCCGCAGGACGAGGCCGACCTCGCCGAACCGATCAACGACCTCGAAGCCAAGGACGACCGCAATGGCGCCTGGCGCGGCTACGTCAACGCCCAGCTCGCCGGCCCTTACGCCACGTTTTTCGCCCGCCTCGACGCGATCATCGCGCTCGACGCCCCCGACTTCAGCGTGGTCGAGGGCTGGCGCATGGAGCAGGAGGCGAACCTGCGCGGCCTTGCGCCCGACGCATTGCCCAAAGAAGTGCGCGCCAATATCGAGCGGTTCGTTCTGCATTATGAGCGGATCACCCGGCATATGCTGGCCGGCGGGCGGCGCGCCGAAATCGCCGTCGCGCTCGACGCCAAACGCCAGATCCAGGACATTCGCGGCGCGGTTTGAGCCGATAGCGTCGCCAGACGCGGCCGGCGGCGATAAGTTGCGTCATGGCCGTTTATACCGATCTCACCGACGACGAACTCGCCGCCCTGCTCGGCGACTACGATCTTGGCCCCGCGCTCGCCTTCAAGGGGATCGCCGAGGGCGTCGAAAACTCGAACTTCATGCTCGAAACGCCGGCCGGGCGGTTCATCCTGACCATTTTCGAAAAGCGGGTCTCGCCGGCCGATCTGCCGTTCTTCATGGGGGTCATGGGGGCGCTGGCGGACGCCGGGCTGCCCGCGCCGGGGCCGGTGCGTCGGCGCGACGGAGAGGTCTTGTCGGTCGCGCGCGGCAAGTCCTGCGTCATCATCACCTTCCTCCAGGGCGTGTCGCCACGTCGGCCAAACGTCGCACAGTGCCGGGCCCTCGGCTCGGCCCTCGCGCAGATGCACGGCGCGCTCGCCGGCCTTCCCCTGACCCGCGCCAACAGCCTCGGCCCGACCGCCTGGGCGCCGCTCATCCGCCCACACCTTCCGTCTGCGGACGAACTGCGCCCCGGGCTGGCGGCGGCTATCGAGGACGACCTCGCCTTCGTCGACGCCTGGATCGCGGATGAGGCGCGCCTCGGGCTGCCGCGCGGCGTGATCCACGCCGACCTTTTTCCCGACAACGTCTTGCTCCTCGGCGACGACGTCGCCGGGTTGATCGACTTCTACTTCGCCTGCACCGACGCGCTCGTCTACGACCTCGCCATCTGCCTGAACGCCTGGTGCTTCGAGACCGACCGCGGCTTCAACATCACCAAGGCCCGCGCGATGGTGCAGGGCTATGAGAAGGAGCGCCCTTTGACGCCCGCCGAGCGCGCGGCCCTTCCAGGGCTGGCGCGCGGCGCCGCGCTTCGCTTCTTCGCGACCCGCCTGCACGACTGGTTTTCCACGCCGCCCGGCGCGCTCGTGAAGCGCAAGGATCCGCTGGAATACGCGGACAAGCTGGAGTTCCACCGCCGCGCGCTCGGGCCGGCGGATTACGGCGCTTAGGCTCCCCTCATCCGTCTCGCGCGCTCCGCGCGCGATCCACCTTCTCCCACAAGGGGAGAAGGGCGCCGCAGAGGTCCTTCTCCCCTTGTGGGAGAAGGTGGCCCGAAGGGCCGGATGAGGGGTGAAGCGCCCGCGCTTTTTCAATCGCCAATAGGAAGCGCCGGCGCGCCGGGCTCAGGCGGAAGCGCGAGCCCGTTCGCGACATAGGCGACCGTTCGGTAGAAGCCGGCAAGCAACAGGATTTCAAAAATCTGGTCGGCGTCGAAATGCGCCGCGAGCGCCGCGAACTCGTCGTCGCTGAGGGTCGCGCGGTCGTGCAGGGCGTCGATCGTCCGAAGAAGGACGATCTCTTCGGCGCTCCAGCTGGCGCAGGCGGGATCGGCGGCGGCGGTCGCGGCGATCTCGGCTTCGGTCAGGCGCGCGGCCTTGGCGAACGCGGCGACGTGCACGCCCCACTCGTAGCCGCAGCCGGCGCGGGCGCAGACGCGGTCGATGACGATCTCGCGCTGGCGCAGGCTGAGCGGCCCACGATCGAGCAACGACCCGGCGCGGAACTTCCGCCAGGCGCGCGGGCTTCGCGCCAAGGTCCGGAACAGCAGCAGCGGTGGCGCACCAGGCGGCATGATCGCGTCGAAGCTGGCTTGGACGTCATCGGCGTACGGGGCGTCGAGGGGCGACAGACGGGACATGGGAAATCTCCTCGCGGCGGGCCGCCGCTTGCGCTATTGTTTCAATAGCAAACATTGCTATCGTTTTTGTAGCGAATCAAGAGGCCCCTGCATGGATGCGCAGTCGAAGCGCCCGATCATGCGTCTCCTCGATCTCATCGGTCGGCGATGGGCGCTCCGCATTCTTTGGGAGCTGCGCGACGCGCCGCTGCGCTCGCGGGCGCTGCGGGAGGCGTGCGACGGGGTCTCGCCGACGGTGCTCCAGGCGCGGATCGACGAACTGCGCGCCGCCGGCCTCGTCGAGCGGGCCAAGCAGGGCTACGCCCTCACGGCGTTGGGCCGGGAGTTTTTGGCGGCATTCCTGCCGCTTTACCGGTTCGCCGACGTCTGGGCCGAGGCGGTCCCAGAAGAAGCGGACGGCGCTGGGCCGATGCCGGGCCCATAAGCCCCTTGCATTTAGTTCAACGTTCGACTATTTAGTTCATCGTTGAACTATTGGAGCCGCCAATGCCTTCCTCCCGCCTCGACCGCCGCCACGTCCTTCAACTCTTCGCCGCGGCTCCGCTGGGCGCCGCGCTCGCCGCGCCGTCGGGCTGCGCGCCGGCCGACCTCCCCGATCCAATCGCGGCCTGGCGCAGCCCCGGCGCCGGAGAGGCAGATCCGCGCCGCCACGCGCTGGCGCACGCCATCCTCGCGCCGAACCCGCACAATATGCAGCCCTGGCTCGTGGAGCTGACAGGCGCAGATACGTTGACGCTGCGCGCCGACCTTACGCGTCTCCTGCCCGCGACCGACCCGCCGAACCGCCAGATCACGATCGGCTGCGGCGCCTTCCTCGAACTCCTCGACATCGCGGCCCGGGAGAACGGGCATCGCGCGGAAATCAATCTTTGGCCAGAAGGCGAGCCGCAGCCGCGGCTGGACGCCCGGCCGATCGCCAACGTGCGTCTCGTCGCCGACCCAACGATCGCCAAGGACCCATTGTACGCCGAAATCGTCCGCAGGCGGACTAATCGGATGAAATACGACCTCGCGGCCCCGCCTTCGGCCGCCACGCTCGACCAGGTCGCCG
Organism: Caulobacterales bacterium; assembly: GCA_049317545.1. Classification (GTDB taxonomy): domain Bacteria; phylum Pseudomonadota; class Alphaproteobacteria; order Caulobacterales; family Aquidulcibacteraceae; genus REEB506. The sequence goes on from JBMOIB010000022.1 coordinate 21,738, forward strand.
CGCAAGCTGGCGGCGCGGGCCTCACCTATGGCCATACCGCGACGCCCGCGGAAACGGCGCGCATGCGCGACCTCGTCTGGCGCGCCTGGACGCGAGAGACCGCTACTCCCGCGGCACTTGCCGAGTCGGTCGCCGTCATGCGGATCGGCAAGGCCGAGATCGCGCAGCACCGCGACGGCATCTCGATCGACGGGCCGCTTGTACCGCTTTTGAAAGCGATCGGCGCGCTGGACCGCAAGGCGCTGCTCGATCCGAATTCGCAGGCGAACGCCGAAGGGGCGAAGCCCTGGAAGGCGATGGCTGATACATCGCCGGCGTTTCTATGGATGCGCGCGGGCGACAATTCGCGCGCCGCCCAGATCGCCGTGGGACGCGCCTATGCGCGCCTCAATCTCGCTGCGAACGCCGCGGGTCTTGGCATTCATCCCTGGAGCATGCCCTTGCAAGAGTACGCTGAAGTCGGCGATCTCTACCGCGAGACTCAAGCGCTGCTCGGCGCGACGCCCGAGGCGCCGATCCAAATGCTCGTGCGGATCGGCCGGCCTCTCGAAGATCAACCTCCAGCGCCGCGGCGCGGCCTTGCGGAGCATTTGCGAGCGTGAAGGATGCACCGATCCCGTTCCTGTTCTTCAACGAGATCGGGATCATCGAGCATTTGAGCCGGACGGCCTTCGAGCGCGTGTTGCCCGAAGGCCTTTCGGCCGCCGGCTTCGCGGTGCTCAACCATTTCGTGCGCCTCGATCTCGCCCAGTCGAGCCCGGCGCGTCTGGCGCGCGCCTTCCAGGTGACCAAGGGCGCGATGACGAACACGCTCCAGCGGCTTGAAGCGCTTGGCCTGGTCAGCGTCGACGCCGATCCAGCCGACGGTCGCGGCAAGATCGTGCGCCTCACGCCCGCCGGCCGCGCGGCGCGTGACGCCTCGATCGCCAAGGTCGAGCCGCTGTTCGCGGACCTAATGGCGCAGATTTCGCCGGCCGAACTCGAAGCGATCCTGCCAGTGCTGACCCGTGTGCGTATAATCCTCGACGCCGCGCGCGGCTGAGCCGGCGCCATCCCCCTCGGCAGCGGGGATGGGTCAGGAATGGGGAGACCGCAGACTGCGCCGCGCACTCTCCCCCTCCCACCCCTCCCCCGCTGGGGGAGGGTTTGTTGGTTAGGCCAGCTGGCCGAGCAGGTAATCGGCGGAGGACACTTTGAACTCACCGCCCTCTTCGACGTTGAGCTTCTCGACGACGCCGTCTTTCACCAGCATCGAATAGCGTAACGAGCGCGTGCCCATGCCGAACTTCGAGCCGTCGAGTTCCAGGCCTACGGCCTTGGCGAAGGCGCCGTTGCCGTCGGCGAGCATGAGGATTTTGTCGCCGGACTGCTGGTCCTTGGCCCAGGCGCCCATGACGAACGCGTCGTTCACCGAGGTGCAGGCGATCGTATCGACGCCATGCGCCTGGAGGTCGGCGGCCTTGTCCTTGAAGCCCGGCAAATGCTTGGCCGAGCAGGTCGGCGTGAAGGCGCCCGGCACCGCGAACAGCGCGACGGTCTTGCCCTTGAAGACGTCGTCCGTCGACATCGGACGCGGGCCTTCAGCCGTTGCGGCCATGAAAACGGCTTCGGGAAGGCGATCGCCGACTTTGATCATGATGGTCTCCTGAGGAAAGGCGCGCACTCATACACCGCTGCGGCGCCGCTGGCGACCTTGCGCACGCCGCCGCCTTGGGCGAGCATCCGTTCAAAGGATCACCCATGCCGGGACTGCACTCTCTCACGGGCAAGTTTCTGATCGCCATGCCCGGCATCGGCGACCCCCGCTTCGAAAAGAGCGTCGTGCTCTTGTGCATGCACACCCGATCAGCGGCCATGGGCGTCGTTTTGAACAAGCCGCGCAAGGCGGTCACGATCGGCGACGTCCTGGGCCAGCTCGGGGTTGAGATTAAACGTAGGGTGCCGGCGCGCCCCGTACTCGAAGGCGGCCCGGTGAAGCCCGACCGCGGGTTCGTTCTGCACTCGGAGGATTTCGCCGCCGGCCCCTCGACGCAGGACGTCGCGCCGGGCGTCCGGTTAACCGCCACCCGCGAGGTGCTCGACGCGCTCGGCGGGGCCGAGGCGCCGCGCGAATATGTTCTCGCGCTCGGATACGCTGGCTGGGGACCCGGGCAATTGGAGAACGAGCTGGCGCACAACGTCTGGCTGGTCGGCGAGGCGCAAAAAGGGATCGTCTACGGGGCGCGCCACGCTACCAAATGGGCCGAGGCGATCCGCGACATCGGCCTCGATCCGATTCAGTTCTCGGGCGAAACCGGCAGGGCCTGAGCTGTCTCAGCTTAGGCTGACGAGCGGATCGGCGCTGGCGAGCGTCAGGATCAAGGCTTCCGCGCCTTGGGCCGAGAGCGGCGGCGCGAACAAATGCCCCTGCGCATAATCGCTGTTCAGATCGCGCAGGCGTTCGCGCACGTCGTGGCTTTCCACACCCTCGCCGATCACGTCCATCTCCAGATCATGGGCGAGCAGGATCATGGCGCGCACGATCTTCTCCGCGCGGACGTTCTTGACGATCGAAGCGACGAAGGAGCGGTCGATCTTCAGCGTGTCGGCGGGCAGGCGCGCGAGCCAGGCGAGCGAGGCGAAGCCGGCGCCGAAATCGTCGAGCGCAACGGCGACGCCGCCGTCGCGCAGCCGCGTGCAGGCGCGCGCGGCGGCGTCGGGGTCCTTGAGGATCTGGTGCTCGGTGAGCTCCAGCTTGAGTGCGCCGGCCGGCAGGCGCGCGGCTTGCGCGAGCATGATCGCTTCGGAGACCATGTCGCCCTGCTCGAGGTCGGCGCCGGAAATGTTGACCGACAGGAACAGGCCCTGCGCCGACGGCGTAAGCACGCGCCAGCGCGTCAATTGCTCGACCGCGCGGGCGAGCACGAAGCGGCTGATGGTGCGCAGTTTTCCGTTCGCTTCGGCGATCCGCAGGAAGCGATCCGGCCCCCACAATTCGCCGTCTGGCCTGCGCCAGCGCGCCAACGCCTCGAACCCGGCCAGGGCGCCGTCGGTCAGGCGCGCGATCGGCTGGAACACGGCTTCGAAAGCGCCGCTCGCCAGCGCGCCGTCGAGTTCGGCGGCGATCGCCGCATCGGATGGATAAATTCGACTCACCCTGCACCATCGCCGTTCAGGAGGCCGAAGAGCAAGTGATCGCGCCACGCGCCGTTGATGCGCAGATAGCTTTTGGCGCGCCCTTCGATCGCGAACCCGACGCGCTCGAGCGCGCGCCGCGACGGTTCGTTCTCGGGAATGCAGGCCGCCTCAAGGCGGTGCAACCCAAGGCCCAGCGGATCGAAGGCGTGGCGGACGAGGCCGCGCAGCGCGGCGGTCGCGAAGCCCTGACGGACATGCGGGGCGCCGATCCAATAGCCGACCGAGCCCATGTGCGCCGCCCCGCGGTGCACGCGCGAAAGCGTGATGCCGCCGACCAGTTCCTCGTCGTCGATCCGGAAGATCAGGAAGGCGTAGGAACGACCGTCGCGGGCGTCTTCGAGATAGCGGCGCAGCTTGCCGCGCCAGGAATTGCGCGACAGCTCATCCTCCGCCCAGGTCGGTTCCCAGGGCTGAAGAAAGTCATAGCTCTGGCCGCGCAGCGCAGACCAGGCCGCATAGTCGCGCGCTTCGGGAGGGCGCAACAGGATCGGACCGGACGGGATGATCCGCGCCCGGTTTGGAGTTCCGTCGCCCATAAGAAACGCCATGTCGCCAACCTTGGCCCGCCGCGCCGTCCGAACGGGCGCTAACCGGGGAAACGTGCCGCAAACGAGGTCGCCGCGCCAAGCCCGGATTTGGGACCTACCGCCGCAGCCGCACCCGCCGAGGCCGCCGCGCGGGCGGCGGCAGCCTGAACCTCGTCGGCCGTGACCGCGCGGATCCGATCGCGCAGATCGCTGAAATCGACCAGATGACCGCGCAGGAAGATTTGTGATGTGCGCGCCTCGGCGCGCGAGAGCGGCGCTTCCGCGCCCATCAGGATGCTCGCGCACAAGGTCGCTTTGGCGCGGGCGAGTTCGGCCGGCCGCGGCCCATTTTTCGCGAGGTCGACCAAAGCATCGCCGACGAGATCGGCGACCACGCGGGCGTTCTTCGCCGCGCAGCCGGCGTAGACGCCAAGCCGACCCACGTCCTCGTAGCCGTCGAGATAGGCGTCGATCGCATAGACGAGCCCGCGCGCTTCGCGCACCTCCTGGAACAGGCGCGAGGACATGCCGCCGCCGAGAATTTCAGCGAGCAGGCGCGCGGCGAATGCGTCGGCGGCGCCGGCGGCGGGCGCGTCCCAGGACAGCGTCAGATTGACCTGCTCATTGCGCCGCGCCTCGCCGACCGATCCGCCGACCGCGCGCGCCGGATCGGGCGGCCCGAGGTCGCCGCGTCGCAATCCGCCGAACCGCCGCGCGGCGACGTCGAGGATTTCGGCGCGGTCGAATGCGCCGGCGGCGGCGATGACGACGCGGTCGGCGGTCAGATGCGCATCGCGGAAGGCGTTCAAAGCATCGACGGTCACGTCCGCGATGGTGGCGGCCTCGCCCAGGATCGGACGCCCCATCGGTTGCCCGGCGAACACCAGCGATTGGTGGGCCTCGAAGACGCGATCGTCGGCCTGGTCGAAGGCTTCGCCGCGCTCCTGGGCGACGACGTCCTTCTCCATCTCGAGATCAGCCGGCGCCCAGTGCGGCGCGAGGATGATGTCGCAGACGAGATCGAGCGCGGCGCCCGCATGCTCGGCGAGCGCGCGGCCGTAATAGCTCGTGCGCTCGTATCCGGTGGCGGCGTTGAGCGAGGCGCCGAGCGCTTCGACCGCCTCGGCGAACGTCTTGGCGTCGCGTCCGGCGGCGCCCTTGAAGGCCATATGCTCGAACAGATGGGCAATGCCGTTTTCGTTCGCGCGTTCCCAGCGGGCGCCGACGCGCACCCACACGCCGACCGCGACCGTCGCAAGCCCCGGCATCGGATCGAGCGCGATGCGCACGCCGTTGTCGAGCGTCGCGAGTTCTGGCTCTAGCTGCGCCAAGCGCGGCTCCGTTGCGCGATCAGCGTCTTGATCGCTGTCGCGTCGTTGGCCGCCCGCGTGAAGGTTTCCGGCCGTTCGAACAGGTCCGCGCACCAGGAGGGCAGCGGCGGCGCAGCGCCGATGGCGTCGGCCACGGCTTCCGGGAACTTGGCGGCGTGCGCGGTGGCGAGCGTAATGACCGGCGCTGCGAGCCCGACCTTGGCGAGCACCGCGCGCGCAACCGCTGTGTGCGGGCAGATCATGTCGCCGGCGCCGTCGCGCCACGCGCTGCGCATGGCGTCTTTCGTGGCGCGGTCGTCAGCGCTTCCGGCGGCGAAGCCGGCGCGGATGTGGGCCATCGCCGCGTCCGAGAGCGTCATCGTCCCGCTCTGCGCGAACTGGGCGTAGAGACGCGCCGTCGCTTCGGCGTCGCGACCGTTCGCCTCGAACACGAGCCGCTCGAAATTGCTGGCGACCTGGATGTCCATGGCTGGGCTGAGCGTCGCCGCAGCGGCGCCCGTGCGCTGGTAGGTTCCGGTCGCGAGGGTGCGGGCGAGAATGTCGTTGGCATTCGTGGCGATCAGGATCTGACCGACATCCGCGCCGATGCGCTTGGCGACGTAGCCGGCGAACGCGTCGCCGAAATTGCCCGTCGGCACCGCGAAATTCGGCGTTCCCGACAAGACCTCGCTTGCGACGACGTAATACACCGCCTGGGCGACGATCCGCGCCCAATTGATCGAATTGACGCCGGACAGCTGCGCCTGATCGGCGAAGGCGCGATCGGCGAACAGCGCTTTGACGATCGCCTGGCAATCGTCGAAATCGCCGGCGACGAGCACGGGGTGCACGTTCGCCGCGCCCGAAGCCGTCATGAAGCGCTGCTGGACCGGCGAGACGCGCCCTTCCGGAAGCAGCACGAAGAGGTCGATCCGCGGATGGTTTTTCAGCGCCTCCACGGCCGCGCCGCCGGTGTCGCCGGAGGTGGCGCACACCACGCTCAATCGCCCGTCGCGGACCGCCAGCGCGTGCGCATAAAGCGGTGCGATGAGCTGCATCGCGACGTCCTTGAACGCGAGCGAGGGGCCAAGCGAGAGGTCGAGCCGCCAATCTCCGGGGCCGGTCTGGATGAGCGGCGTCACCGCAGGCGGGAAGGCGCCCGAGGCATAGGCCGCCTTGGCGATGGCGTCGCATTCGGCGGACGTCAGGTCATCGCCGGCGAAGGCCTGCAGGACAGCGGCGGCGGTTTCGGCATAGGGCGCGGTCGCGGCGCGGGCCAGCACGTCCGGAGCCAGCGTCGGCCACGTCTCAGGCACATAGAGCCCGCCGTCGGGGGCGAGGCCGGCGAGCACGGCGTCGAGGAAGGAGACTGGCGCACAAGCGCCGCGGGTCGAGATGTAGCGCGTCATGAGGGGCGCATCAGGTAGGCTCCGCCGGCCGACGCGCCAACGACAATCGCCCGCTGCGCGCATGCATCAGAACGTAAATCACCACCAGCCCCGCTGCGAGGCCCCACCACGTCAGCGCATAGCCGATGTGCCGCTCGGGCGGCAGCGGATCGAGCGCCGCGGCGAACGGATTGGGCCGCGGCCGGCCGTCGACGCCGAGATACGGCGCGGCGAGGACATAGGGGTTGGCGCGCGCATAGCCGGCGGCGCGCGCCATTGCGGGAAGGTCCATCGCATACCAGAGCCCGCGGCTGGCGTCTGATCTGGCCGCGAAAGGTCCGGGTGGGCGCGGCGTCAGAGCGATCCCCCGCAAGGGCCGGCCGACAGCGATCGCGGGGCTCGGAGGCAGGCTCGCGCGATCAGGCGGCGCAAGGCCCGGCGCAAAACCGCCATCGACGAACAGGACGGCGTCGAAACCGTCCGGGACCGGCGTGAGGATCCGCCAGCCGGCGCGGCCGTCGAGCACGCCGTAGACGAACTGCACAGGCCCGCGCGGCGCCTCGGCGATGAGCGCTTCGACAACCGCGGGCGCGCGGAGGCGCGCGGCCATCTTTTCGGTGTAGCGCGCCCACTGCCACGACCCGAGCATCATCAGGATGACGAGCGCGACAGCCGCGATCGCGGTGAGCGCCGGCGCCGGTTTGAACGTCAACATGGGCTCAAGCCTGATCGTCGCGGCGACCTTCGCCGGCCGCATGGCGCCATTGCAGCGCGAATAAGATCGCTTTGAACGATGGCAGCAGCGCCAAGGACAGCCCGATCGTCAGGAGACCGACCACCGAGATGGTCGCCCAGGTCGGCCAATGAGCGGCGAATTCGAGGATGAACGCGATCGGGACAACGATCGCGCCGACCGCAAACATCACGAACACAGCCGGTCCATCGCCCGCATCGGCGCTGCGGAAGTCCTCGCGGCAGGCGCCGCATTCCGGCGCGAGGTGCAGGTAGCGTTCGAACAGCCGCCCCTCGCCGCACCGCGGGCAGCGGCCCTTCAGCACCGCGACAAACGGATTGACGGTGCTCACCCGCCGAGAGCGAGGCGCGGCGTCACATAGACGAACGCGAAGAGGAACAGCCACACCACGTCGACGAAGTGCCAATACCAGGCCGCCGCTTCGAGGCCGAAGTGCTTCTGCGGCGTGAAGCCGCCGCCCAGGAGGCGCAGCAGGCAGACGAGCAGGAAGATCGTGCCGACGACGACGTGGAAGCCGTGGAAGCCGGTCGCCATGAAGAAGGACGCGCCATAAAGGTTGGCTTCCTGCACGGCGTCGGTGCGGCCAAAATGAAAGCCCGCGACGGAGTATTCGTACACCTGCACGCACGTGAAGAGCAGGCCGAGCGCAACGGTGAGGAACAGCCCGAGGGTCGCGCCCTTGCGGTCGCCCTGCTGCAGCGCATGGTGCGCCCAAGTGACCGTCGTGCCCGACAGCAACAGGATCATGGTATTCATCAGCGGCAGGTGGAAGGGATCGAAGGTTTCGACGCCCGGCGGCGGCCAATTGGCCCACGCCTTCATCGCCTCGGCGTCGCCCTGGATGATCCAGTCGGCGCGGACCTCATGGAAGATGGTCATCTCGAAGAAGACCCAGAACCAGGCGACGAAGAACATCACTTCCGACGCGATGAACAGGATCATCCCGTAGCGCAGGTGCATGTCGACGACCGGCGTATGATCGCCCTTGCGGCCTTCGCGGATGACGTCGCCCCACCAGCCGAACATCGTCGCAACGAGGCCGACGAAGCCCGCGAGCAGCACCCAGGGATGGCCCTTGCCGAACAGAATTTGCGCGACGCCCGCGCCCTCTTCGACGAGGCCATGCATGTAGGCGACGCCGCCGACCGCCATGACGAACAGCGAGACCGACGCCGTGAACGGCCACGGGCTCGGGTCGACCAAGTGGTAGTCGTGCTTGACCTCGCTGGAGCTTGCCATGGTTCCGTTCCCTGCGGGCCGCGGCCCGTGTTCATGCAATGTTGGGCGCGTGTTTAGACTGCGCCGTCAATGGGCTCAAGGCGGGCTGATCGACGCGGTCTTCAACCGCGCCTCTTTCGCCTCGAAGAAGGTGTAGGAGAGGGTGATCGTCGACAGATCGCGCGTGTCGCGGTCGTCTGCGAGCTCGGGCGCCACGAAGAACACGACCGGCAGTTCGACGGATTCGCCCGGCGCGAACGTCTGCTCCTGGAAGCAGAAGCATTGCATCTTGACGAAGTATTGCCCGGTCGTGTGCGGCGTCACGTTGTAGGACGCCATCGCCGTGATCGGCCGATCCGACAAGTTCTTGAAGGTGTAGAAGGCGAGGCCCGTCTCGCCCAGGCGCACGCGCAGCGCATTCTGTTGCGGCTTGAATTCGACGCCGAGGGCTGGCGCATGGTTGGCGTCGAACCGCACTTCAATCGTGCGGTCGAGCACCCGGGTTGGGGCCTTAGACGCGACCTGCGTCGTACCTGCAAAGCCCGTAACCTTGCAGAACCATTCGTAGAGCGGCACAGCGGCGAAACTCGCGCCGACCATGAACAGCGCGACCGACGCGGCGATCCAGCCGGTGCGGGCGCGGCGGCGATTCTCAAGATCGCTCATGTCAGACCCCTCCGTCGAGGCTGGACGTTTTCAAACGCACAAGCGTGATAAAGAACACGAGCACCACAAACCCGATGAGGCTCGCGGCCAGCACGACGTTGCGCCGACCCTGGGCGACGCGCGGATCGAGCGGGGGCGGCGGTTCGGTGGGCGGTGCGTTCACGGTCACGCGCCCCATAGCGCGCCGAGCGACGGCGCAACGAGCGGCATGAAGAGGCCGAAAGCGCGCTCGGCGAAGAGCGCTGCGAAAAGCAGGAAGAGATAGAGGATCGAGAACGCGAACAGATCGCGCGCCGCCTTGTCGCCGCGCTTGACGGCGTAGAGATCAGGACCGCCGGGCGCGTCGAGCTGCTCGCCGGCCTGCGAGCGCGCGACGCGCACAGCGAGCAGCGCGAACAGCGCGCCGCCAGCCGTCGCGACGATCGCATAGATCATTCCGCCAAGCCCGGTCGCGACTGGAGCAAGGCCGAGCGGGGCGAGCGCGAGCGAATAGATCAGGATCTGCGCGCGGGTCGCTTTCGCGCCGTGCGAAACCGGCAGCATGGGCACGCCGGCGGCGGCGTAATCGCCGCGCTGGTAGAGCGCCAGCGCCCAGAAATGCGGCGGCGTCCACATGAAGATGATGGCCACCAGAATGATCGGATCGAGCGCCAAGCCGCCCGTCTTGGCCGCCCAGGCGATGGCCGGCGGCAAGGCGCCGGCGAGGCCGCCGATCACGATATTCTGCGGCGTGCGCCGCTTCAGCCACATCGTGTAGACGACGGCGTAGAACCAAATCGAGAATGCAAGCAGCGCGGCCGGGAACCATCCTGCGGCGAGCGCCATCACGAGCACCGAAAGGATCGAAACGACGAGGCCGAGCGCGAGCGCCTCGTCGCCGGCGATGCGTCCCGCGGGCACGGGGCGCGCGCGGGTCCGGCGCATCTTGGCGTCGATGTCGGCGTCGTACCACATGTTGAGCGCGCCGGCGGCGCCGGCGGCGGCGGCGATCGCAAGGATCGACGCGAACCCCAGGATCGGATCGTTCGCGCCGGGCGCGACGAGCCAGCCGACCAGCGCCGTGAAGATCACGAGCGACATGACCCGCGGCTTCATCAGCATCAGGTAGTCCATCGCGCTGGGTGCGCGGGCGACGGGAGCGGCGATCAGGCTCAGGACGCGATCCTCGGAAATGCCCACGAAGTGGGGCGAGAGCTAAAGCCCCGGTCTGGCTGGCCAGACCGGGGCTGGCGCATCGTCAATGCTTCTCTGCCGTGATTTTCGGCAGCTCGTTGAATTGGTGGAACGGCGGCGGAGACGACAGCGTCCATTCGAGCGTCGTCGCCCCCTCGCCCCAAGGATTAGCCGAGGCCTTGCGGCGCGCGATGAACATCTCAGCCAGCATGATGATGAACACCACAACGCCGATCACGGTCACTAAGTAGCCGTAGGTCGAGACTTGGTTCCAAAGCGCGAAGCCGTCCGGATAGTCGACGTAGCGGCGCGGCATGCCCTGCAGACCGAGGAAGTGCTGCGGGAAGAAGATCAGGTTCACGCCGACGAACGTGATCCAGAAGTGCAGGCCGCCGAGGAACCCGTTGTAGCGGTAGCCGCTCATCTTCGGGATCCAATAATAGAAGCCCGCAAAAATCGCGAACACGGCGCCGAGCGACAGCACGTAATGGAAGTGCGCGACGACGTAATAGGTGTCGTGGAGCACCGTATCGATGCCGGAATTCGACAGCACGACGCCCGTGACGCCGCCGACCGTGAACAGGAAGATGAAGCCGATCGCCCACAGCATCGGCACTTTGAACTCCAGCGAACCGCCCCACATGGTGGCGATCCAGCTGAA
>JBMOIB010000023.1:0-32500 GCA_049317545.1 Caulobacterales bacterium
AGAGGACCTGGAACGAGGTCCCGGGTCTCGCTGACGCTCGCCCGGGATGACGAGGTGGGGGCGCGCGAATAGCGTGCTCAGGCGCGCAGGTCGATCAACATGCCCATATGCGGCGCGGGCTTGGCGTCCTCGCGGCGGGCGGCCACGGCGGCGCGCGACGGGTCGTCCTTGGGATGGGCGGGGTCGATGTTGCGCTTGGCGAGCGCCACGTCGGCGCAGTCGCGGCAGACGTAGCCGTTGACGATTTGCATGCGGGCCTCCGATCGGCCAAGCGCTACGCTTGCGCCGATTGGCCGGTTACACCCCTCACGCCAATTCGATCAGCACCTCGTCGGCGGCGACGCTCGCGCCAGCGGCGACGGCCACCTTGGCCACCACGCCATCGCGCTCGGCGCGGATGATGTTCTGCATCTTCATCGCCTCGACGATCGCCACACCCTCGCCCGACTTCACTTCCTGGCCGGCCTTGACGTCGATCGAGACGACGAGACCGGGCATCGGCGAGGCGATCAGCTTGGAGGTGTCGGCCGCCTGCTTCTCGGGGATCAGCGCGCGCAGCGTCGCGCCGCGCGGCGAGGCCACGAGCGCGGTGAGCGCAACGCCGCGCAGACGCAGCACATAGCCCTCGGCGCGCCTAGCGATCTTCACGGCGAACGGCGCGCCGGCGAATTCGCCCTCGATCACAGGCTTGCCCGGACGCCAATCGGTCTGCAGCGGAATGGTGCGACCGCCGATCGCGACGTTCGCGCCGCCGTCAGTCAGATGCACTTCGGTGGGAATGGTTGCGGGGCCCGCGATCACGACCCAATCGGTCGCGACCGCGCGCGCGCCGTTCATGCGGCCGCTGATTTCGCTGGCGCGACGATCGTCCAGTGCATGCGCGTAGGCGGCGCAGGCGGCGAGCAGGTCCAATTGCTCCGGGCGCGGCGCAACGCCCTGGAAGCCCTCTGGAAACTGCTCCTTGATGTAGCCGGTCGTGAAGTTCCCGGAGCGGAAGCGCTCTTCCTCCATCACGGCGCCGAGGAACGGGATGTTGTCCTGGATGCCCTCGATGAGGAAGGAGTCGAGCGCGCCGGCCTGGGCGTCGATCGCTTCCAGGCGGGTCGGCGCGTGGGTGACGAGCTTCGAAATCATCGGATCGTAGAACATCGAGATCTCGTCGCCTTCGCGCACGCCGGCGTCGTTGCGGACGCTGACCGCACCCGTGCGGCCTTCCGTGGGCGGACGATACCGCTTCAACCGGCCGATCGAGGGCAGGAAGTTGCGGTAGGGATCCTCGGCGTAGATGCGGCTCTCGACCGCCCAGCCGTTGATCTTGAGGTCCTTCTGCGCGAACGGCAGCTTCTCGCCGGCGGCGACGCGCAGCATGAGTTCGACGAGATCAAGCCCGGTGATCATCTCGGTCACCGGATGTTCGACCTGCAGACGCGTGTTCATCTCGAGGAAGTAGAAGCTCTTGTCGGCGCCGGAGGCGACGAACTCCACCGTGCCGGCGCTGTCGTAGCCGACCGCCTTGGCGAGCGCGACGGCCTGTTCCCCCATCGCCTTGCGGGTCTTGTCGTCGAGCAGCGGCGACGGCGCCTCCTCGATGACCTTCTGGTTGCGGCGCTGGATCGAGCATTCGCGCTCGAACAGGTGGACGATCCCGCCGTGCTTGTCGCCGAGGACCTGGATCTCGATGTGGCGGGGATTGAGGACGAACTTCTCGATGAAGACCCGGTCGTCGCCGAAGGCGTTCTTGGCCTCGGCGCGCACCGCCGGGAAGCCCTCAAGGAGCTCCTTCTTGTCGAACGCCACGCGGATGCCTTTGCCCCCGCCCCCGGCGCTCGCTTTGATCATCACCGGATAGCCGATCTCCTCGGCGATCTGGGCTGCGTGCTTCACGTCCTCGATCTCGCCGAGGAAGCCCGGCACGGTCGAGACCTTGGCCGCGGCGGCGGTCTTCTTGCTCTCGATCTTGTCGCCCATGGCGCGGATGGCGTGCGGATTGGGACCGATGAAGACGATCTTCTCGTCCGCCAGGAGCTGGGCGAACTCGGCCTTCTCGGACAGGAAGCCGAAGCCCGGGTGCACGGCCTCAGCGCCCGTCTTTCTGACCGCGTCGACGATCTTTTCGGCGACCAGATAGGATTGGGCGGCGGGCGGCGGGCCGATGAAGACCTTTTCGTCGGCCATCTCGACGGCGAGGCTGTCGCGGTCGGCCTCGGAATAGACGACGACGGTTTTCACCCCGAGGCGCCGGCAGGTCTTGATGATGCGGACTGCGATCTCGCCGCGATTGGCGATCAAAATCTTCTCGAACATGGGCCCCGCGCCGCAGATAACGAAAGAAATCGCCCCGAACGGGGCGCGGGCGGACGCTAATGGCGACGTTGCGGCTTGGCAATCGGGAGCAGAGCCGCCGCAACGACAGGCTCGCCGGCGGACGCGCCGCCCTGGCGGCGGGCCGAGGCGCGGCGCCCGGGCATCGCCGCAAGGAGCGGTCGTTCGATGAACCGGTGCGCGGTCAGCGCCAAAAGCACGGCCGCAGCAATCGCCAACGGGATGCGGATCGCATGGGGCGTCGCGGCCGGGAGAAGCGCAACGGACGTCGCGAGCGGGATCGGGTGCAGGAGGTAAAGCGCATAGGAGGCGTCGCCCAGCTCAGACCCGCCCGGCAGGTGCGGCAGCCGCCCTGCCCCCTCGACCGCAAGCGCCCCAGCAACGATCAGCACGGCCGGCGCCCCCCACCAGGCCAACCGCGCATATCCGGCCGGATCGATCCCATTGACCTGGGCGAAGGCGAACCCGGTCAGGCCGGCGGCAATGGCCGCCGCCCCCCATCGTGCCGACGCCAGCCAGCCGCGGCGCCAGGCCAGCGCGAGGCCGAGGCCCGCAGCGAACTCGACGACGAGCGGATTAACCAAGGTGGCGGCAATCACGCCCTGCGGCGCGATCACGGCGGGCAATGCGCCCACAAACAAAAGAGAGACCGCCACGAGCGCCAGGCGGCGCGCGGGAGCGGCGAACAAGGCCGCCGCGCAAAGCACGTAGAAGGCCGCCTCGTAGTTCAGGGTCCAGCCCTGCAGAAGGACGGGGCTCGATCCATGCGCGGCGACGTAGGGGATGAACAGCAGCGACCGGACAAGGTCGGGCGCCGTCACGCTCATCCAGGGAAATAGGTCCGGCCGAAGGGCCCAGAGCCCGGCCGTCAGGAAGGTGGCGAGCCAATAGAAGGGCGCGACGCGCAGGAAGCGGCGTTGCAGAAAGGACGTGGGCCGCGCCGCAGGATCGGCGAGCAACAGGCCCATGACGAAGCCGCTGATGACGAAGAACAGGTCGACGCCGGCCGCGCCGACGATGAAGCGATGCGTCGTCGATTCCAGCGCGTGGAAAACGAGAACGCTGAACGCCGCGACTGCGCGCAGGTGCTGGATGGCGATGACGCGGTCCATGCGCGCTGAAATGCAAGGGCCGCGCCATGGGCCCCGCCGCGCCGGTCCTAGTAGTCGAACAGCTTGCGGTCGCGCTCCACCCGGCGCAGCGCCGCGGCGACGATGTGCGCCAGCGCGTCGGTCTTGTCGGCTTCGGCCAGTTCATCGGCCGGGTCGAGGTTATGTTCATTGGCCAGCGCACGCAGCGCATCCGCGGTCCAGACGTCGGACGCCAGCGCCGCCGCCAGCGCATCGGCGCCGTCGGCGCTGACGAGCGCGATCGGGTTAATGTCCGGAGGGGCCATCGCCGCTGCGGCCGCAACGGCCGCTTCGGCAGCGTCAGCCGCTTCGCGGGCGTCGTCATCGGCGCGCCGCGAGGTGTGGGCGGCGAGCACGGCGTCGAGCTTGGCCGCAAAGCCTGGATTGCGGGCGGCCTCGCGTTTGATCGCGCGCGCGAGCCTGTCGATCGTCCGGTTGAGGCTCATGCCGCCATCGCGAGCTTTTGGGTCTTGGCGAGGAACTCCTCCCCCAGCGCCTGGATGGTCGGCGCGGCGGCGGCGTATTTCTGTTCGAACGTGCGCTTGACGTCGGACCATTCGGCGGCGCGGGCGATGTCGACCGTCTGAGGAATCTTCAGATCGAACATGTCGGCGCCTAGATTTTCCTTAAGCAGCGCCGCTTCCGAGCGGTGCAGCGAGAAGGTCTCGTCGTACTTGGTGGCGAGCACGAACATGGCCGTCGGCGCGCCGCCGCGACGATCGCGCACCATCGTCATGGCGCGGCGGCGGAACGCGATGAGACCGAGGCGCGAGACGTAATCGGGAATCGACGGCGCGAGGATGGCGTCGGACGAGATCAAGGCCGCCTCGGCGAACAGCGAAATGCCGGGCGGGCAATCGATCAGTATCTCATCGTAGGAATCCGACATCGTCTTCAGCCCCTGCGAGAACCATTGGCAGATTCGCTTCTGGATGGCGTCGAGATGCAGCTGCTGTTTGACGAATTTCTCGATGATGTCGCGCTCGACGTAGCGCAGCTCGGGCGCGGCCGCGATCAGATCGACGTCGACCTTGCCCTTGTTGTCCTTGAGGTCGGTGACCTGCTTGTCGACCAGCGATTTCAGCGGCGCCGGCTTTTCGCCCGTGGCGTAGGCGTCGAAGAAGGCGTCGAGCGTGCGATCGGCCTTGCGCGCGGCGTTCCAGCGCTCCGGGCCGCCGACCATGATCGAGGCGTTGGTCTGGGGATCGAGGTCGATCAGAAGGACGCGCCGGCGGTGATGCACGGCGAGCGTTTCGGCGAGGGTGACCGCGGTGGTCGATTTGCCGACGCCGCCCTTCATGTTGATGATCGAGACTAGACGCGCACCCATCGCGCTCCCCTTCATTCTGAATTCGCGAGCGGGGCACCCTGTGCAATCAACCTTAGCGATTCGTTAAGGGCAGGCTTTCGGCGGCTCCCACCTCGTCATCCCCGCCGAGCGAAGCGAGAGCGGGGACCTTGTTCAGGACCCGGCACGAGGTCCCGGGTCTCGCTCACGCTCGCCCGGGATGACGAGGTGGGGCAGTCGAGGGCAGGCTGGCGCGGTTCGCGCGAGCGAGGGTAGATGAGCGCGTCGTCGCGCCAAGCGCGTTCAGGATTGCATCCCTCATGGCCGAACCCTCCAGCGTCGTCGAAATCTGGACGGACGGCGCCTGCTCGGGCAATCCCGGGCCCGGCGGCTGGGGCGCGATCCTCAAGTTCGGCGCGGTCGAAAAGGAGCTGTCCGGCGGCGACCGCGCGACCACCAACAACCGCATGGAGCTGATGGCCGCCATCGCCGCGCTCGAGGCCCTGACGCGCGGCTGCCGCGTCGTGCTGCACACCGACAGCCAATATGTCCGCAACGGCGTGACCCAATGGATCCACGGCTGGAAGCGCAACGGCTGGAAGACCGCCGACAAGAAGCCGGTGGCCAATGCCGACCTTTGGCTGCGCCTGGACGCGGCGCGGGCCGGGCATGAGGTCGATTGGCGCTGGGTTAAGGGCCACGCGGGCGATCCGATGAACGAGCGGGCGGACGCCCTGGCCCGGGCGGCGATCGGCGCGATGCGCGCAGGCGGGTGACTCAACATTCGCTCCGGCCTGCGCTAAGGCTGCCGCCCTTTCCCCTTCCCGCTTTCCTTTGGAGCCCGCCATGTCCTCGCCGAAGTCCGTCGCCGTCGTGGGGGCTACAGGCGCGGTCGGCTCCGAAATGATCCGCTGCCTGGAGCAGCGCCAGTTTCCCATCCGCGAGCTGCACCTGCTCGCCTCCGCCGCCTCGGCGGGGAAGACGGCCCGCTTCCAGGACCGCGATCTCACCATGAAGGCGCTCGACGGCTTCGACTTCGCCGGCGTCGATGTCGCGCTGCTGGCCGTCGAAGCGGACGTGGCGAAGGAAACGGCCGAGCGCGCCGTGCGCGCCGGAACCCTCGTGATCGACAATTCCTCCGCGTTCCGCATGGACCCGGCCGTGCCGCTGGTCGTGCCGGAAGTGAACGGCGCGCTGCTCGACGCCCGCCCCCGCATCGTCGCCAATCCGAACTGCGTCGCCGCGATCATGACGGTGGCTTTGGCGCCGCTCGCCGGGCTTGCGCACATCACCCGCATCAATGCGGCGACCTATCAGGCCGCCTCGGGCGCCGGACTTCCGGCCATGCGCGAGCTGGAGGAATCGACGCGCGCCTACCTCGACGGCCGCCCCTTCGAGCCGCGCGTCCTGCCGCATCCGTACGCCTTCAACTTCTTCAGCCACAACACGCCGATCGATCCGGAGACCGGCTATAACGGCGAAGAAACCAAGGTCATCAAGGAGGTCCGCAGGATCATGGACCGCGCGGACCTGCGCGTTTCGGCCACTTGCATCCGTGTACCCGTACTGCGCGCGCACGGCATCGCCATGAGCGTCGAGTTCGACGCCGTCGTGACGCCCGCCGCCGCCCGCGCGGCGCTTGCGGCCGCGCCGGGGCTTCGCCTCGTCGATGACGCCGCCGGCAATCGCTTTCCGATGCCGATCGAGGCGAGCGGGGCCGATGACGTGCTCGTCGGCCGCATCCGCGCCGATCTGTCGGATCCGGACGGTAAGACGCTCGCCTTGTTCGTCTGCGGCGATCAGCTGCTCAAGGGCGCGGCCCTCAACGCCGTGCAGATCGCCGAGCGCCTGGCGGTCTGAGCCTCCCGACCCCGCGATTGGGGCCGTGAGGGCCCAAGGGCGGTGTTCGCCTTTACCCGGTATGAATGTATTCAGCCTACTGATGGTCTTCATAGATGATGAAGGCCCGCACCCGATCTTTGGCGCGCGAATTGGCGCTCTTCCTGGCGGCAACCTTCGTCGCCAGCGCCGCCCTCATCGCATTCGGCGTCTGGGAGGTCCTGTCCCGTCGCCACGAGACTGACGTCGCGGCGAGCGAGCTTGCGCTGGTGCGTGTGCGCGCCGAGCAGGAGCAAGCGCGGTTCGAGCGGATCGCCCGTTCGCATCAGGCGGCGCAGGCCATTTACGATCGGGCGTTCGCGACGCTCGACGCCAGCACGGTTAACAGGCGCTTTGAAGCGGCGTTTGCGGCTCTCCCCGACGGAACCTGGCGGACGCGCGATCAGGTGTTCGACGGCGCGAACGACCCGGCGCTCGGCGCCATCCACGGAATTGGCGGGTACGTAGCCCCGGGCCCGATGCCAGCCGAGCGCCGGCGCGCACTGGTCGCCGCGCTCACCGCCTTGCAGACCGTCGCCCTCACCGAACCGCAGTCGGAGGGCCTGTCCTTTTTCACCGCGACCAACGACGTGATCGTGTTCGCGCCGACGCGCGCGGATCGGCTGATGTTCTATCGCCGCCAAGCGGGACCCGATTTCAATTTCCAGAACACGCCGATGGCGCGGGGCGTGACGCCAACGCAAAATCCGGACGGTCGCCTGCGCTGCCTGCCGCTTACGCGCGCGATCTGGGACCCGAGCGGCCGCGCGCTGGTGGCCGGATGTCAAACGCCGCTCCGGTTCGACCAGGCGGTGCGCGGCGGTTGGGGCACGACGATGGTCATGAACGACCGCTTCGGCGCCCTGCTCAACCATCAGGACGCCGGACGCGCCGTGCTGGTTGCGTCCCTGGACCACGGCATCATCGCCGCGACCGGTCTTGGCGCGGCCGAAACGGCGTCGTCCGAAGACGTCGCCGCAGTCGCCAAGGCCTATCAATGGCCGCTGATGCGCAGGCTGATCGCCGCAGACTCGCGCGACGCGGGCCTTCTGCGAGATGGCCATTTGCACCACATCGCCGCACAGGCGCGGGTGCCGTACACGGATTGGCGCCTGATCTATATCCGCGACCAGCCGGGCGCCGCCGATGCTCTGGCGCGCGGCGCGCCGATCCTGGCGCTTGCGGTCATTGGAATTCTTTCCGCGATGTTGGCCGCGTTCTCCCTTTTCGTGCATCGCAAGGTCATTGCGCCGTTGCGCGCTATCCAAGCCCAGCATGCGCTCGACGCGCCTCCGACGCAGCAAGATTTGGCGATCGCGGACGATGCGCCCGACGAGATTCGCGAGCTCGCCGCCGCTTTGCGCGACTACCGCAACCGCAGCCGTGAGGTGCAGGACGGTCTCGAATCACGCGTCGCGGCGCGCACGCGAGAATTGTCGCGCGCCCGCGACGTCGCTGAAGCGGCGGCCAGCGCCAAGAGCGCCTTCCTCGCCAACATGAGCCATGAGATCCGCACGCCGCTCAACGGCGTTGTGGGCGTCGCGGGCGCCCTTGAGCGCACGCCTTTGGATGAGCGTCAGCGTGAAATGGCGGCGCTCATCCGCGCCTCCGGGGAGACGCTGGAGCGGCTGGTTTCCGATATTCTCGACGTGACCAAGATCGAGGCGGGCAAGCTCGAACTGCATGTCGAATCCTTCGATCTTCGCGCCGCCATCGACACCGCCGCCGAGTTGATGCGCGTGCGCGCCGACGAAAAAGGCATCGCGTTCGACGTGCGCTTCGGGCCGCATGCGCGCGGGTTCTTCGAAGGCGACGTCGTGCGGTTCCGTCAGATCGTCTCCAACCTGACGTCGAACGCCATCAAGTTCACATCGTCCGGCTCCGTTGAAGTGCGCGTCGACGTCGAGGACCGGCCCGACGCGCCGTCGCGCTTGACGGTCACGGTCTCCGATACCGGGATCGGTTTCGACGCCGAAACGTCGGCGCGCCTGTTCACGCGCTTCGAGCAGGCGGACGCCTCGATCACGCGCAATTTCGGCGGCACAGGCCTTGGTCTCGCCATCTGCCAATCGCTGGCGGGACTTATGGGCGGCCAAGTCTCCGCGACATCGGCGCCGGGCGAAGGCTCGGTCTTCACCTTCCAGGTCGACCTGGAGCGCACCATGCCGCTCGCGGACTTCGACCGGCGAGAGGCGCCCGCACCGGAGAGCGAAGCCACCGCCTCCGCCGTCAGCGACGGCGCGCCCTTGCGCATCCTGCTCGCCGAGGATCATCCGACCAACCAACGCGTCGCGTGCCTGATCCTCGAACCGCTCGGCGTGGATTTGGTCATCGCCGGCAATGGGCTGGATGCCGTGAAGGCGTTCCAGACGGGGAGCTTCGATCTCGTGCTCATGGACATGCAAATGCCGGTCATGGACGGGCTTGCTGCAGCGCGCGCCATCCGTACGCTGGAGCGCGTTGGCGCGGTTGGACGCACGCCGATCGCTATGCTGAGCGCCAACGCCATGCAGGATCATGTGACGCTTGCGATCGAGGCCGGCTGCGACGCCCACATCGCCAAGCCGTTCACCCCGGAAACGCTGATTCAAGGCATCGAGAAGCTGCTTGCCATGTCCGCAGGCCCAGATGCGGACGAAGCGGCCGCTGCCTGAGCGAACGCGACCGGCGCTAGCTCTGCAGATCGAGCGCCCAGAACAGTCCGATCGCAGCGCCCTTGAAGCGCGGCAGCGCCAACGCGGCGACCGTGAGCGCGGCCGGAATCAGGGCGTAGAGCAGCCCCGCCCCGCTCGCGCCGGCGCGCGTCAACGTCAGGGTCAGCGGCATGAAAATGAGCCCGACGAGCCCGGTGACGAGATAGGGCGCAAAATCGGCTGTCTGATAGGCAGCCAGGCGCTCCCCGCAGGCTCCGCAGACCGCGAGCGGCTTGATGTAGAACGCGACCGCAGCGCCCTTCCCGCACGCGGGGCAACGGCCCGCGAGTCCGCGCAACACGGCTGCGCCAAGATTGCGCTTCGGGGCGGTGGGCTCAACAGGCGCGCACATAGCCTCCTATGCCCCGCCCGCGCCGCCTTATTCGGCCGCCTGCGCCGTCGGCAGGCGGTAGTCCTTGAAGGTCTCGCGCAGCGCGAGCTTGTTGATCTTGCCGGTAGCGCCGAGCGGGATCGCTTCGACGAACGCGACGTCGTCGGGGGTCCACCATTTGGCGATTTTGCCGTCGAGGAAGGCCAGGACGGCGGCCTTGTCCAACGTCTCGCCGGGCTTGGGCTGGATGATCAGCAGCGGGCGTTCGTCCCACTTCGGATGATAAATCCCAATCACCGCGGCGTTGGCGACGCCGGGGGCGCCGACGGCGATGTTTTCGATCTCGATCGAGCTGATCCATTCGCCGCCGGACTTGATCACGTCCTTGGCGCGGTCGGTGATGTTCATGAAGCCGGCCTCGTCGATGGTGGCGACGTCGCCGGTGTCGAACCAGCCGTCGTCATCGAGGGCTGCGCCATCGGCGCGGCGGGCGCCTTCGCCCTTGAAATAGGACTTCGTGACCGCCGGACCGCGCACCAGGAGGCGGCCAAAGGTTTTGCCGTCGCGCGGCAGGTCCTTGTCCTGGTCGTCGACGATCTTCATCTCGACCGTAAACGGCACCCGCCCCTGCTTGAGCTTCAGCTTGATGCGGCTTTCGTGGTCGAGGCGCTCCTGATCGGGCCCCATGGTGCAGAGCGTGCCCATCGGGCTCATTTCCGTCATGCCCCAGGCGTGCACGACCTCGACGCCGAAATCCTCCTCGAAGGCGCGCAGGATCGCTTCGGGCACCGCCGAGCCGCCGATGATGACGCGCTTCAAGGTCGTGGGCTTGAGTTTGTTCTCGCGCAGGAATTGCGTGAGCATCAGCCACACCGTCGGCACCGCCGCCGACAAGGTAACCTGTTCGCTCTCCAGCAATTCGTACACGGATTGTCCGTCGAGCTTGGCGCCCGGCATGACCATCTTGCAGCCCGCCATCGGGCAGATGAACGTCAAGGCCCAGGCGTTGGCGTGGAACATCGGCACGATGGGAAGCACGACGTCGCGGGCGCGCAGGCCGAACGCGTCGCCGCCGTTCGCCGCGAAAGCATGCAGCATGTTGGAGCGGTGCGAATAGAGCACGCCCTTGGGATTGCCCGTCGTGCCGGACGTGTAGCAAAGGCCTGCGGCGGTGTTTTCGTCGAACTGACCCCACGACACGATGGCCGGGCGATCGGCGATCCAGTCCTCGTAAGCGACGAGGTTGGGGATCGAGCATTGAGGCGCGGCGCCGCGGTCTGCGAACACGACGAAGTGCTTCACCGTCGTCAGCAGCGGGCGGATCTTCTCGACGATCGGCAGGAAGGTCAGGTCGAAGCAGAGGACCTCATCGCCGGCGTGGTTGGCGATCCAGGCGATCTGCTCGGGCATCAGCCGCGGATTGAGCGTGTGCAGAACCGCCCCGATGCCCATGGCGCCGAACCACACTTCCATGTGGCGGGCGGTGTTCCAGGCGAGCGTCCCGACCCGGTCCCCGAGGCCGACGCCGCAGTGGACGAGCGCGTGCGAGACCTGCTTGGCGCGGGTGCGGACGTCCTTGTAGCCGATCCGGACGATCGGGCCTTCGATGCTGCGGCTGACGATCTCGCGATCGGGAAAATTCGTCGCGGCGTGGTCGAGCACCTTGTCGAGCGTCAAGGACCAGTCCTGCATCAAGCCGAGCATGCGCATCTCCCCTCGCCGCCTCTACGGGCGGTTGGCGGTCAAACCTAGCGCATTAGTCTAGATGCGCCTGACGCGGCGGCAAAGGGGCGCAGACGGAAATGTAACGCAGCGTTCAGCCCTGAACGCGCAATCAGGCCGCGACGGCCTCGACCGAGCCGAACGTCGCGCGGCGCGGACGGATCGATCCGGTCTTGATGAGCCGCACCACGGGCGTCGCGCCAGGCTCGATCGTGACGAATTGGTCGGCGACGTCGGCGTCGTTGGCGGCCGCGACCAGGAGCTGATCGCGCGCCACCCAGGCCGCTGCCCGCGCGGCGATCGCCGGCGCCCGCTGCTGGGCCGCGCGCAGGGACAAGCGCATCAGGCCGCCGAACTCGGCTGTAGCGATCGCGCCTGTGCCGTGCACATGGGCGACGCGGCACATGGTTCCAAGCGCGTCAGTCCACAAGGACGAGCTGCGGGCGACGATGACCGGGGACAAAACGGCGCGGGCCGAGGCGTCGAACGTGGCGAAGCGCGGCTCGACTGGGGACGGTCCCAGACGCTTGCGCGATAGCCCGGCCAGAAGAATAGCAGAGGCTCCGGCCGCGATCGCGAGCACCGTGCCAATCAAACCCTTGCGCATTTTCGGCTCCCCGAATCTATCGATAGCGTAGCCGAGTGAGCGCGCCCTGCAGTGAAAACTTGGTAAAGATGAACGCGCCTTAGCCTTTCCGGCCGGCTTGCTCACAAATTCCGGACTCTTCCACAGGGATGCAGCGCTCAGGGATAGAGTCGCGCCTTCGTCCAAGGCGCGTCCTGGGCGGCACGGGTGAACGTCAACCGTTCATGCAGGCGGAACGGCCGGTCGCGCCAAAACTCGATGGCGAGCGGTGCGACGCGCCAGCCACTCCAATGCGCAGGGCGCGGCACTTCGCCGAGGCCGAACTCGGCGGCCTTCTGCGCGACGCGCTTCTCCAGGTCGAACCGGTCGGCCATTGGGCGCGACTGATCCGAGGCCCAGGCGCCGATCCGGGCGCCGCGATCGCGGGCGGCGAAATAAGCGTCGGCCTCCCCCGGCGTCACCTGGCTGGCGGCGCCGCGGATTCGGACCTGGCGGCGCAGCGATTTCCAATGGAACAACAGCGCGGCCTGCGGATTGGCCAGGAGCTGGCGCCCCTTGGCGCTCTCGAAGTTGGTGTAGAAAACGAAGCCGCGCGGATCGAAGTCCTTCAAGAGCACCATGCGCACGTCCGGCAGGCCGGTCTCGTCGACTGTGGCGAGGGCCATGCCGTTGGAATCGTTGATCTCCTTGGCCCGCGCCTCCTTCATCCAGGCGGCGAACAGCTCGAATGGCTCATCGGCGTCAATGAAGGCCGGACCCTGGTCGGCGGTCTTGGCGTATTCAGCGGCGGTGGGCGATGGCGGGATCAAATCGTCGGCGGTGCTCATGGGCAAGAGATGGCGCCGGCGCCGGCTGAAGACCAGCCTCGCCGGCGCACACGCCGTGACGTCCTAGCGAACGCCGCGCCCTATTTGCAGGATTGGACCTGTTCGATCGTCGCGACCGCGGTGCACGGAACCCAATCGCGATCTTCCTGCACGAAGGAATCGGGCGAAAGCCCCAGCTCACGGGCGCGGCCGGCGAGCGTTCGCGCGCTGGTGCGGTCTGCGTCGCCATCGGCCGGTGTGAGCACGATCGCATAATGGTTGGAGAGCTTGGTCCGATAGACGCCCACCTTCAGGCTCGTCGAGCCGCTTTCCTTGAGCATCTTGTTGAAGCGGACGACGTCCTCGACGACGAACTTCTCCTCTTCACCGACCTTGTAGGACGCCAGGACCGCGAACCAGCGCCGCGCGATCTCTTTGCTCGGCGCCATTTTCGATCCGATTTCCTGCGACTTGAGCTCGAGGTTGCGCTGCACGATTTCGGCGCGCTGCTCGATCTGCATTTGCGCCTGCGGAGGCGGCGGAGCCGCGCCGGCCACGGGGGCGTTATTGGCCCAGGTGTTGCGCTCCAGCGCGCGCGGCAGGGCGACCTGCGCCTGCTGCTGCTGCTGTTGCTGTTGCGCTGGCGCGGGGGCCGGGGCGGCCGGAGCCGGCGCGGCTGCGACGTCCTCGGTTTGCGCAGCGCAGCCGTCGATCGCCTGGGCGAGCAATTCCTTATAGGTCGCCTGGGCGCTGGGCTGCAGCCCCTCGATCGCCATGGCGGCGAGGCCGACGGACGTCTCGCTGCGCTGGCAGGATTGGGCGAGATTGGAGATCTGATCGGAGATGATCGCGATCATCGTCGCTTCCTGCTGGCGACGCCCGGATTCGAGACTCTGGTAGCCCAGAAGGCCCGAAATCACGACGCCGCTGATCGCGATCAGCGCCTGAAGGAACCTGTTCATGTCGCCTGCCCCTGACGTTGAATGACCGATCTGAAGAATTTTCGGATGTTGTCCTCGGCGTCGATGTCCAGCAGCGCCGTCATTTGCGGTTTGCGATCGGGCCCGAAGAACAACAACCGCCCGACCTTGTTGTCCGCCGGCAGCTCAAAACCGCGCGCGGCGAAGGCGTCGCGGACCGCGCGCCATTCCCCGGCCTGATCGTAGCGACGCTTGTCGGACAGAACGGAATTGGGCGGGTCGATGAAGACAGTGCGGGTGACGGCGTCGGTGTCGAGGATGTGCTCGATCTCCCACAGCGTGCCCGGCCGCGACGACGGCAGCATGACGATCAAGGCCGCCTTGGCGCACAGCGACAGCACGGCCTCGCGCCAGGCTTCGTCGGACACTTCCAGGCGCCCCGCGCCGACATGCTCGAGCCCCTCCCCAAGGCAGACGAGCGGACCGAGCGGGCGCGTGGCGCGTTCGATCTGCTGTTCCAATTCAAACCGAGTGACCGAGAATCCGAGCGCCGAACCGCCGATGCCGGACATCATCGCCGACACCGCCACCGTATCGATCTGATTGGTGGAGCTAAACGGGCGCAGATACACGGCGTAGCGCGGCGGCGCCTCGTTGCGCTGAAGGCGCTCAAAAATCTTTTGCGCGTCGATATCGCGGGCGCGCTGCTCGGAGAGATCGCTGAGTTCATCGAACGAGGCGACCGCAGCGGAGGCGATCAGGCTGATCGAGATGGCGATCGCCATCGTGGTGAGAGAGGACAACCCGGCGCTGACCGTCGTCAGCCGCAGGACGGCGAACGCGCAGGCGCAAAGGGCGAGGCCCGAAAGGACGCGCCACATCAGCGCCGCCCTCTGCGCCGCCTTCGGATCCCGACCGCGCGCCGCGATCGCCCGCAACAAAGATGGCATGGCTTCGCTCCCCGTTAACTTCTCGCTCGGGATGGCCGAGAAGTCCAGGCGGAGCGGCTGTTGGGGGAAATGCTCTTGGACCTGAAGCGCCCATCGCCCCCCACCCTTGCGTCGCGCGCGGTTTCCGGGAACGAAGGGGGCATGTCGCACAACACGTTCGGGCATCTTTTCCGCGTAACCACCTGGGGCGAGAGCCATGGGCCGGCGCTCGGCTGCGTGGTCGACGGCTGCCCGCCCGGACTGCCGCTCGTCGAGGCCGAGATCCAGCATTGGCTCGACCGGCGCCGGCCCGGCCAGTCGCGGTTCGTCACACAGAGGCGGGAGCCGGACGCGGTGAAAATCCTCTCCGGGACGTTCGAGGACGAGCGCGTGCGCGCCCGGCACGGCGGGCCGGTCACCACCGGCACGCCGATTTCGCTCATGATCGAGAACGTCGATCAGCGCTCGGGCGATTATGCCGACATCCGCGACGCCTATCGTCCGGGCCACGCCGACATGACCTACGACGCCAAATACGGCGTGCGCGATTACCGCGGCGGCGGGCGCTCCTCGGCGCGCGAGACCGCCGCGCGCGTCGCCGCCGGCGCAGTCGCGCGCAAGGTGCTGGGCGGCGCGGTGCGCATTCGGGCGGCGCTCGTGCAGATCGGGACCCGCGCGATCGACCGCGACCGCTGGGACTGGGACGAGACCGAGCGCAATCCGTTCTGGTGCCCGGACGCCTTGACCGCCGCGCTCTGGGAAGAAGATCTCGACGCCGCCCGCATGGCCCATTCCTCGCTCGGCGCCATCGTAGAAGTGGTCGCCGAGGGTGCGCCGGCCGGGCTCGGCGCGCCGCTCTACGGCAAGCTCGACGCCGACCTCGCCGCTGCGCTCATGAGCATCAACGCGGTCAAGGGCGTGGAGATCGGGGCGGGATTTGCGGCCGCCGCGCTCGACGGGATCGCCAACGCCGATGAGATGCGGCGCGGCCCGAATGGCGAGACGGTGTTCCTCTCCAACAATGCCGGCGGCGTGCTCGGCGGCATCAGCACCGGCCAGGACATCGTCGCGCGCATCGCGATCAAGCCGACGTCCTCGATCCTCACGCCGCGCCGCTCCGTGACGGCGCAGGGCGAGGAGACCGACGTCGCCACCAAGGGGCGCCACGATCCATGCGTCGGCATCCGCGCCGCGCCGGTCGCCGAGGCGATGATGGCGTGCGTGCTCGCCGATCACCTTTTGCGCCACCGCGGCCAGATCGGCGCGCCATGACGCCTGCGCCCGGCGCCGACGACGTCGCGGGACGGGCGTTCACGAGCCGCTATCGCAGGGGCGTGCTGCTGGCGCCGAATATGGGCTGCCTCGTCGCGCCGATCCTGGTGGTTCCAGGCGCCGCCCTGACGAAGAACATCGCCATCGGCGTGCTCGTCGCGCTCGCCACCCTGCTCGTTTCAGCTTGGATTTTCACGATCAGGCGGCGCAAGCGGCCGGCGATCGTCTTGTCCGACCGCGGACTTGTTCTGGACGGGCTCGCACCGATCCCGTGGGCGAATGTCGCGAGCGCGCGCCGCGATCCCGACAGCCGCGCAGACCCGGCGCTCCTGGTGCGCGTGCGGGCGCTGCAGGCGAGGCCCTCAGGCGCCCTCGCCTCGCCGCTGTGGCGCCTGGTCGACGTCGATACGTTGCGCGTGCGGATCGGCATTCTGGAAGACCCGCCGCATGAGGTCGAAGAGGCGGTGCGCTTGTTCCTGCGCCGCCGCGGCTCGGTCTAAGCGCGCGTTCAGTGCGGCGTGGGCTGCGCCCCGAGCCAGGTAGGCATCGCCGGGACCAGGGCCGGCGCGAGCGTATGGCCGTCCTCCCAGATCATGCGGACCGCAGCGATCACAATCACCACGACGCCGACCATAGCGATCCACCGGAAGCGGTCGATGACGCGCGCGATCACGGAAGCCGCAAGCCCCATGAACAGCACGGACAACACAAGTCCCAGCGCCATGATCGCGGGCGCGTGTCGGGACACGCCCGCGACCGCAAGCACGTTGTCAAGCGACATCGAGACGTCCGCAATGACGATCGAAAGAAGCGCGCGCCCAAAGCTCACCGGCGCCGCATGGGCGCCTGGATGCGATTCCCCACCCGCCTGAGCGAGCCCGGCCTGCAGCGATTGGTGGGCGCTGATGTCGCGCCACATCCGCCAACCGACCCACAAGAGCATTACACCGCCCACGAGCAGCAGCCCCTTCACCTGCAGGAGCTGCACGGTCGTCAGCGCGAAGATGATCCGCAGCACCAAGGCCAGGGCGACGCCGAGTGCGATCACGCGGCGCTGTTGCGCCTGCGGCAGCGCCGCCGCGGCGAGACCGACGGCGACGGCGTTGTCCCCCGCCAGGGCGAGGTCGATCAGGATGACCTGAACCAGTGCTGCGATGTCGAAGACCATGGAAGCGAGCCCCCCGCTCGCCGCGTGCGCGGAAAGCGCGCTTCAACGCGACCACTGCGGCGCGGTCAAGGCTCTTGTCATCGCCGCCGCCGACAGCCAGAGGGGAAGCATGCGTATCGTCGGCGGAAGGTTCAAAGGGCGCGCGATCTCAGCGCCCGCAGGTCGAGACACGCGCCCGACGTCCGATCGGGCGCGCGAGGCCATCTTCAACATCCTCGACCATGCGCCGTGGAGCCCTGGCCTGACCGATCGGCGCGTCATCGATCTGTTCGCCGGGTCAGGTGCGCTCGGCTTTGAAGCCCTATCGCGCGGGGCGGCGTTCGCGCTGTTCGTCGAGACTGATCCCGGCGCGCGCGGCGCCATCCGCGACACGGTGGAGGCCTTCAGCCTTTTCGGGACGACGCGCATCCATCGCCGGGACGCCACCGACCTGGGCGTCAAGCCGGCGGGCGTGGGCGCGCCGTTCGACCTCGTGTTCGCCGACCCGCCCTACGGCCGCGGCCTCGCCCTACCGGCGCTGACCGGGCTGGTGCGCGGCGATTGGATCACGCCCGACGCGCTGATCGTTCTGGAAGTCGGCGCCGATGAGACGCCCGCGCTCACGGGCTTCACCGAACTCGATACGCGCACCTATGGCGCGGCGAAGGTCTTGTTCCTCACCCCGGAGGCGTCGCCGCCGGTGGCGTGATCCGCAGCGGCCCCGGTGGACCGACGCCGCCGGTCGCGGCGGGGCGGCAGGCCGCGTCCATTTCTTGGGCCGCTACAACGGCGCCTGCATCGCGCGCCTTCTCGAGGGTTTTGCAGGCTTCGCGCGCATGGCCCTGCGCGAGATGGGCGCGCGCGAGCTTTGCGGCTTCGACCGCCATGGCGCCGGGATCCTTGACCAATGAGTGCAGCCGCACCGCCTCCTTGTAGCGGGCTTCGGCTGTGTTCCAGTCGCTGCGCGCGGCGGCGGCGTCGCCCAACTGACCAAGAACGAAGGCCTTTGAATCGGGCTTCTGATCGACATACGGCAGCGCGCTTTCGAGCGTGCGCGCGGCCTCTTCGCGCTTTCCCTGGGCGGCGGCGTCCAGCCCGTCGCCGACCAAGGCCGCGCCCGCAGCGTCCCGGCCGCGCTGCTCGCGCGCATAGGCGACGCTCAACATGCGCCAGATGCGCTTGTCCTGGGGATTGAGCTTTTGCGCCTTCTCGAGCGCCTCGCGGGCCAGCGGATCATTGACCGCCGCCATCAGCGCGCCACAGGCGCGGTAGATCGCCGCCGACGTCGGCCCGCCTTCAACCGCCAAAGCCCACAAGGTCTGCATGCCGCTCGAACGCGTCTGCGGGCGCGCGGCGGTCAGCACCGCGGCGCGCACGCGCGGATCGGGGTCCTGCAGCAGCTGGGCGGCGGCCTCGGCGAAGGTCTCGCGGGCGGCGGCGTCAAAGCCGGTGGAGGCCGCTTCGACGGCCGCACTCGCATCCGGCGACAGGCGCGCGGCGAAACTCGGCGCAGCGCCGGCGCCGGGTCCCGTCGCCTCCGGCACGTCGGCGAACGCCTGCTTTTGCAGGAGCTCGGCGAGGCGCACGGCCTCCTCGCCGCTGATCTTGCCTTCGTCCACGAGTTTGAGGAGTTGCACGAGCGGATCGACCGGGGGAGCGGCGGCGACCGGCGCGGACGCTGGCGCGGGCGTGCGTGTCGAGGTGATGAAGACGACGCCCGCCGCAATGACGACGCAGGCGGCGACGGCCATCAGAATGGACACGAGGCGAATGCGCGCTCCAAGCCGCGCGCGTTTAGCGGCGATGGCGGCGGCGTCGACAGGGGCGCCGGCGATGCGCGCCTTTAGCGCTTCGACCAGGATGTCGATCTGCGCAGCCTGCGGCGCGCCGTTCCAGGCGGTCAGGTCCTCGGTTTGGATCTGGCCGAAACCGAGCGGGATCTCGACCGGATCGAGCAAGATGGGCAACAGCCGGCCGCTCTCCTGCGCGCGCCCGGCCTCGTCGCGCACCCAGGGACTTGCGCCCGATGCGCGCGACCAGACCACGATCACCGCCTTGGCGGCGTCCAACTCGGCCTTGATCACGGCGGCGAAATCATCGCCGGCCGCGAGCGCGCGGTCCCACCAGACGCTGAAGCCGCGCTGCTGGAGCGCTTGCGCGAGCGGGCGGACGCGGTCGCGATCTTCGCTCGCGTAGGAGATGAACACGTCGGCCATGCGGCGCCTTCTGCGGCGTCGGGCCCCCTGCCCGCCGCGCCGTCTTAACGACTCGGACCGCCGCAGAAAAGGTAACGATCACACGAGCACGCTCGCCCTGGGCGCCTTCGCGCCCTACCTGGGGCCCGACACAGGAGCTTTCATGCGCATCAATGTTCACGCCGCCGCCGTTGGCCTTGCGCTCGCCGCAGCCGCTCCGGCGTTCGCGCAGGTCACCGCGCCGGAGAGCAATATCGATACGCTGCCGCGCTTTTCGGCATCCGGCGACTGGCGCGTCACGGTCGGCGCCGCAGCGCTCGTCGGGCCGACGTTTGAAGGGGCGGATACGCTGCGCGCCTTGGCTGTGCCCGACATCGACGTGCGCTGGCGCAACCGCGCTTTCGCCTCGGTCCGCACCGGCGTCGGCGTCAACCTCGTCACCGACGGCGGCTGGCGCGTGGGGCCGTACGCCAAGCTCAATTTCGGACGCGACGAGGGCCGTTCGGCGAAGCTCAAAGGACTCGGCGACGTCGATCCGACGATCGAGGTCGGCGGGTTCGCAGAGAAATCCTGGCGGTTCGCGCGCGCCTCTCTCGAAGTGCGGCAGGGCCTGGGTGGGCATGAAGGCGCGGTGGCCGAGGTTGGCGGCGATCTGCGGTTCCGCCTCTCGGAACGTCTGGCGGCGGCGGCGGGGCCGCGCGTGCGCTTTGCCGACGCGACCTATTTGCAGGCCTTCTACGGCGTCGACGCGGCCCAGAGCGCGCGGTCCGGATTGGCGCGTTTCGCTCCGGAGAGCGGGCTCGAGAGCGCCGGGCTTGCGGGCGCGCTCGTTCTGCGCCCGCAGCCGCGCACGACGCTCACTCTGTTCGCCGAGCAGAGCCGGCTGTTCGGCGACGCCGCAGAAAGCCCGCTGGTGCGCCTGCGCGGCGCACGCGACCAGACCCGCCTCGGCGTCGCCGTCGGCTATCGCCTCGGCGGCGCGGTGAACTAACGCCCGCCGCGCGTCATTTGGCGGCAGCGCCGGCGGCCGACGCCGGGCGCGCGCCGGGGGCGGCGTATTTCTCGACCCAGGCGCGCACCTCGCCGTACCAATGGATCGAGTTCTGCGGCTTCAACACCCAGTGGTTTTCGTCCGGGTACAGAACGAACTTTGATGGCACGCCCTTCTTCTGCAGCGTCTGGAACAATTCGACGCCGTTGTTGAGCGTCACGCGCATGTCCTGCGCGCCGTGGATCACCAGGGTCGGGGTCTTGAAGTCGGCGGCGTAGAGGTGCGGCGACGTCTTCTCGAACGCCGCGCGGTCCTCCCAATACTCCGGGTAGCGGCTTTGGTTGGCCCAGCCGTCCGACGCCAGTTGGGTGTAATTGTTGTAGACGGCCGCATGGGCGACGAGCGCGTTGAACGGATGCGGCTTGCCGAGCAGAACGGTGGCGAGATAGCCGCCGTAGGACGCGCCGGCCGCGACCGTGCGCTCCTTGTCGATCCAGGGCTTGGCGAGGAACCAGTCCGCCGCCTTGATGGTGTCTTCGTAAGGCAGATCCATCCAGTTCGCGGTGATCGAATCCGTGAATTTCCGCCCGAACGACGAGGAGCCGTGGAAATTGTGCCAGGCCACAACGTAGCCCCAACCGGCGAAGACGTGCGCGTTCCAGCGGTAGGTCCAGGCGTTGGTGATCGCATTGTGCGGGCCGCCGTGGAGCAGCAGCATCAACGGATACTTCTTGTTCGGATCGAAGCCAGGCGGATAGACGACCCACATCTGAATGTCGGCGCCCTGCGCGCCCTTGTAGACGACGCTTTCAACCTTGCCGCGTTCGGCGCCGGCGAGGATTTTGTCGTTGAACGTGGAGAGCTTCGAAACCGCGCCGTTGCGCGGATCGATCCGCACCAGTTCCGCCGGATAATCGAACGACTGGCGCAGGCCGATGAGCGTTTCCGCGCCGCCCTTGCCCGCAACCGCCAGCCCGCCGAAATCCTCCGCGCCGGTGATCGCTTTCGGCGCGCCCCCGCGCAGGTCGAAGCGATAGACGCGGTGCACGGCGGCGTCGCCGATATCGCCATAGAGGCCGCTTGAATCCTCTCGCCAAACCAGTCCGGATACGGATCGATCGAAGGTCTCGGTGAGGCCTTGGATCTGGCCCGAAGCGCGATCGACCATCATCAGGCGGGCTGTGTCGGCGTAGAAGCCGAAGGTGCGTTGCTGCAGGAACGTCAGGCGCTTGCCGTCTGGGCTGAACAGAGGATCGAAATCGGAAGCCGGATTGCCGGGCGTCAGGTTCTTCGCGGCGCCGCCTTCGGCGGGAACGAGGTAGATGTCTTGGTTGGCGCGCACGCCGGTCTGATCCGAGTTCGCGACGACCGCGAATTGCTTGCCGTCCGGCGCAATGTCGAACGGGTCGCCGCCCTGGACGCGCACATGCGCCGCGATGCCGGACGACCGCGTCACCGCGCGCACGGCCGAACCGTCCGTGGGCGCGATGAAGACGTGGAACTGGCGATCGTTGGTGTAGACGTCCCAATCCGTGACCGGCGACTTCGTCCAGACCTTGGCGCTGACCTTGGACGTTTCGCGCTCCTTCAGGCGCTTGGCTTGCGCATCCCAATCGGCGAGGTCGGCCCAGATCGCGCTGACGAAGGCGACGCCCTTGCCGTCGGGCATCCATTGGATCTTGGACACGCCTGTCGGGACGTCCGTGAGACGTGTCGCCTCGCCGCCGTCGACCGGCAGGAGATAGATCTGCGCCGCGGCGTCGGAATCGCGCTTGGCGACGAAGGCGAGCGTCTTGCCGTCCGGGCTGAAGGTCGGTTCGCTCTCGCGGGCGGGATCGGTGGTGAGCCGGCGCGCCGGGCCGCCGGCGACCGGTTGCAGCCAGAGATCCCCGTTCGCCTTGTCGGCGGGCACGTCATAGGTCGTGGCCGCGAACACCGCCGATTTGCCGTCCGGAGACAGCGCCGGATCGCCAAGCCGGGTCATCGCCCAGATCGCGTTGGGTGTCAGCGGCTCGGCCGCAGCCACGCCCACCGAAGCCGCGGCGAAGGCAGCCACGACCATAAAATTCCACCGCATGCCGAACGCCCCCTATCTTGCGCCATCCGTTCTGACGGCGTGATGGCGCGCACGCTAGCATAAGCGGCGCAAACGCCAATCCGATCGCGGTCACGAGCGCGTGCGCTCAGCGACGGCCGAACAGGCGCTCGATATCGGCGAGCTTGAGCTCCACATAGGTCGGCCGACCGTGGTTGCATTGTCCGGAAAACGGCGTGCGTTCCATCTCGCGCAGCAGGGCGTTCATTTCCGGCGCGGCGAGACGGCGCCCCGCGCGCACCGAGCCGCGGCAGGCCATCGACGCGCACACGTCCTCCAGGCGCTCCTTCAAGGCGTGGGCAGCGCCTAGCTCGGCGATGTCGTCGGCGAGGTCCTGCAACAGGCCGCGGGCGTCGATCTCCCCAAGCAGCGCCGGCGTTTCGCGCACGATCATCGCGCCCTGGCCGAACGGCTCGATGACGAGGCCGAGTTCGGCCAATTCGTCGATCCGCGCCGTCAAACGCTCGCAATCGTTGGGGTCGAGTTCGACGACGTCCGGAATGAGCATCATCTGGCGGACCGGGCCGCCGGACTCGAGCGCCTGCTTCATGCGCTCATAGACAAGGCGCTCGTGGGCGGCGTGCTGATCGACGATGACGATCCCGTCGCGCGTCTGCGCCACGATGTAGGTCTCGTGCACCTGGGCGCGCGCCGCGCCCAGCGGGAAATCGAGAGGATCGACGATCGCCCCGGCGAAATCCGGCGCGGCCTCGACGCGCGCCGACGGTTCGGCGAAGGCGAGCGCGGTCTCGGCGCGGGTCCAGGCTTGCAGGGCCCCGAGCGGGGGCTGGACCGGCGCGTAGGGCCGTGCGGCGGCGCTTCCGAACGTCGCGCTGCGCACCGCGCCGAGCGCATCGGCGGCGACCGTCGTTGAGGCGCGATGGCCTGCCCCCGCGAGCGCATGGGAGACCGCGCCGACGATCAGCCCGCGCACCGCGGAGGCGTCGCGGAAACGCACTTCCGTCTTGGCCGGATGGACGTTCACATCGACTTCATCCGGCGGCAGATCGAGGTAGAGCGCAACGACCGGCCGGCGATCGCGCGCGAGCAAATCCTGGTAGGCGGCGCGCACCGCGCCAACGACGAGTTTGTCGCGCACCGGGCGGCCGTTGACGAACAGATGATGGTGCTCGCCCGAGCCGCGGCTCATGGTCGGTAGGCCGGCGAACCCCGTGAGGCGCGCCGAGCCGCGCGCAGCGTCGATCTCGACAGCGTTGGGCGCGAAATCCGCGCCGAGCACAGCCGCCAGTCGACGGCGGCGGCCTTCCCGCTCCGGATCGTCCTCGGCGGGATAGCGCAGCACGGTGCGGCCGTCCGATTCCAGAATGAAAGCGACGTCGGCGCGCGCCATCGCGAGGCGCTTGATCGTCTCGGTAATCGCCATCGCCTCGGCGCGCTCGGACTTGAGGAACTTCAACCGAGCGGGGGTGGCGTAGAAGAGATCGCGCACCGCAACGACCGTGCCCGAACCGACTGCCTGGAACGGCGTCGGGCGCGGTTCGGCGACGGCGCCGCCCTCCACTTCGATCCGCCAGGCGTCCGCTGCGCCGCGCGCTCGTGACGCGATCGACAGACGCGCCACCGCGCCGATCGAAGGCAGCGCCTCACCGCGGAACCCCATCGTGAAGATGTTCAACAAGTCCACGTCGCCGGCGTCGTCGGGGGCGAGTTTGGAGGTGGCGTGGCGCTCGACGGCGAGCGGCAGTTCCTCGCGCGCAATGCCGCATCCGTCATCTTCGATGGTCAGGCTTGCAATACCGCCGCGCTCAACGGCGATGCGAATGCGGCGCGCGCCGGCGTCGAGAGCGTTCTCTACCAGTTCCTTGACCGCCGCCGCCGGCCGTTCGACCACCTCGCCAGCGGCGATGCGGTTGACGGCTTCAGGCGGGAGGCGGCGAATCGGCACAGGGGGCACGCACTTGCTCAGACCGGACGCGGTCGAATCGACCGCCTCAGCCTAGCACGCCCCGCCCGTGCCGCCCGGATCAAAGACCCGGGAGCTTGGACTTCGTCGTGTCTTTGCGCTGGATCACGACGGCGCCGCCGCCCGTGGCTTTGCGGATCGTTTCCTGCTCGGCGAGGCGCAGCGATTCCGTCTCGGGGTTGAGCGGCGTTGCGGCCTCGGGCTTGGCGTCGGAGCCGAACGACAGAACGCGGTTCGCGAACGATTCCGGCTTGCGCACGATGCCGCCCGCTTCGAGGTCGATCTGGGCGCGGACGGCTGGATCGACGGCGTCGGCGCCGGCCTTGGCGATCAGGGCCTTTTCCCCGTCCGTCGCGGCGCGGCCGACATCCTGGCCGAACACGGCGGCGCGGGCCTGGCCGTCCGGATCGAGTTCCTGCGGCCGCGGCGCGCCGGGACGCGGTGGGCGCAATTGGTAATCCGGCGGCATGACGAGGGGCGCCTTGGTGACGACCTTGAACTCGTCCGGCGCGACCTTGTCGGCGCCGATCGCCTGACGCACGCCGGCGCAGCCGGTGACGGAAACGGCTGCGGCGGCGATGGCCGCGATCGTCACTGCGCTCTTGAAGGGCCCGTAGGACATGCCTGCTCCTTGATGGTCCGCTGCGCTTTTAGAAAGCGTTGCGCCGTTCGCCAAGACAAACGCTCACCTGGACGCCTTTTTTGCGGCAGGCGCACCTTCGCCGTAGACGAGATAGTCGAGTACAAGACCGATGGCGCCCATCGTGATCGCGGCGTCGGCGACATTGAACACCCAGGGAAAGTAGAGCCCTGAGAAGTCCAAAAAATCAACGACGTAGCCAAAACGTATGCGGTCGATCATGTTGCCTATGGCGCCGCCGATGACGGCCCCAAGGGCGAGCGCGGTGGTTACCCGCGGCGCTGTGCGAAGCCAGTTGAAGAACAGCCCCGAAATCGCCACCGACAGCGCGACCAGCAGCCAGCGCTCGCTCCCGGACCCGGCCTTGAGCAACCCGAAGCTGACCCCGTAATTGCGCACGTAGGTCAGATCGAAGACTGCCGAGAGTTCGATCTTGCCGATGTCGGCCAGCCTGACGCTCTCGAGGATCCAGGTTTTCGAGGCTTGATCGGCGGCGACGATCGCCGCCGCAAAGACGAGGCCGATCAGGATCGGGCGGAACGGGGCGGCGGGCGCGGCTGTCATAGCGAAGGCTTTAGCTCACCCTGGCGCGCGCGTCGAACCAGGCGACGGCTTCGGCGTCGCGGAGCGACAGGTCGGGATAGCGCGGGTCGGTTCCCACCTCGGCGAGGATGCGCCGCGAGCGGGCGCATTTTCGGCCCAGCGCCGGCTTGGGCTCGACGGCGACGCCCTGCGTTTCGTCGCGGAACGCGTCGGCCGGTCCGGCGCCGACCTCGATCTCAATGCCGCTCACGATGCACAGGTCGGCGAACTCGACCGCGCGCAGGGCCTCGGCCAGATCCGCCTCGCGGCACCACACGACGGGGGCGGCTTCCAGGCTCGAGCCGAGGCGCTTTTCCTTGCGCTCGATCTCCAGCGCCCCTGTGACGACCGCACGCACGGCGCGCAGCTTCGCCATCTCCGCCGCGGCGCTTTCGTCGCGCCAGTCCGATGGGGTTTCAGGAAAGACGCGCAGGTGGACCGACGCCTCGTGGGGGAAGCGGTTGCGCCAGGCCTCTTCGGTCGTGAACGGCATGATCGGCGCGAGCCAGATCGTCAGGCGCTCGAAGACGGCGTCGAGCGCAGTGCGGCAGGCGCGGCGACGCAGCGCGTCGGGCCGGTCGCAATAGAGGCTGTCCTTGCGCACATCGACGTAGAAGGCCGAGAAGTCGACGTTGCAGAATTCCACGATGGCGGTGAGCGCATCGCGGAAATTGAACGCCGCATAGGCGGCGCGCACATCGCGGTCGAGTTCCCACAAACGGTGCATCAGCCAGCGCTCGAGCAGCGGCCAGTCCGGTCCGAAGGCAAGGCGCTCGGCCTCGTCGAAGCCCCCGAGCGCACCCAGAAGGTAGCGCTTGGTGTTGCGCAGCTTGCGGTAGGTCTCGCCGCACTGTTCGAACATGGTCTTGCCGATCCGCTGATCGTCGGAATAGTCGACGCTTGCGGTCACGAGGCGCACGAGCTCGGCGCCGTAATCCTTGAAGAGCTTTTCCGCCGGCAGCATGTTGCCGAGCGATTTCGACATTTTCCGCCCGTCTTCGTCGAGCGTGAAGCCGTGCGTGCGCACCGCCTTGAACGGCGCTTCGCCGCGCGTCGCGCAGCATTCGAGCAGCGAGGACTGGAACCAGCCGCGGTGCTGATCGGTGCCCTCGAGGTAAAGGTCCGCCGGCCGCGGCAGCGACGGACGCTGGCCGAGCACGAAGGCGTGCGAGGAGCCGGAATCGAACCAGACGTCGAGGATGTCCTCGACCTTCTCATAGTCCGCAGCCGGATGATCGGCGCCGAGAAAGACCTCCGCGGGCGTGGCGTACCAGGCGTCCGCGCCGTCGCGCTGCATGGCCTCCAGGATCCGGGCGTCGACCGCGTCGTCCTTGAGGATGGCGCCGGTGTCTTTGTGCACGAACATGGAGAGCGGCACGCCCCAGGCGCGCTGGCGCGAGATCAGCCAATCGGGCCGCGTCTCCACCATGCTCCGGATCCGGTTCTTTGCCGCTTCGTGCCCCCAGTCGACGATATCGATGGCCGCGAGCGCCTCCTCCCGCAACGTCTTTCCGCGCGGGCCGGCTTTATCCATGGCGATGAACCATTGCGGCGTGTTGCGGAATATGACGGGCGCCTTCGAGCGCCAGGAGTGCGGATACTGGTGCTTCAAAAGCCCGCGCGAAAGCAGCGCATTCGCTTCGATCAGCGCCTCGATCACGGCCTTGTTGGCGGGGCCGTCCTTGCCGGCGTTTTTGCCTTCCAGTTGGAGGATTTCGAGCCCTTCGAAGCCCGGCGCCTCCTTGGTGTAGCGGCCGTCCTCGTCGACGGTGAACGGGATGTCCGCCTGGCTGAGCCCATGGGCCATCCAGGCGAGGTAATCTTCCGCGCCGTGGCCCGGCGCGGTGTGGACGAAGCCCGTGCCGGCGTCGTCGGTGACGTGATCGCCAGCGAGCAGCGGGACTTCGAACGCATAGGCGCCTTCTCCCCTTGTGGGAGAAGGTGGCGCGTTAGCGCCGGATGAGGGGTGAAGGGCCGACGCGGCGGCGGTTCTCCCCTCACCCGTCTCGGCGCTGCGCGCCGATCCACCCTCTCCCACAGGGGGAGAGGGACGCCAGTTCCGCAACGGGTGCGCGCACGCGAGACCCGCGGGGTCGAAATCGCCGAGACGCGTGAAGGTCGCGGCCTTGGCGGCTTTCATCACGTCGTCGACCAATTTGTCCGCGATGGCGATCTTATCGCCCGGCTTCACCCAAGGTTCGAACGCGAGGCCCTGTTCGAGGCTTTGGATCTCGAAGAGACCGTACGAGATCGACGAGGAGAACGAGATCGCGCGGTTGCCAGGGATCGTCCAAGGCGTCGTCGTCCAGATGACGATCGAGACGTCGGGCTGCGAGACGACCGGAAACTTCACCCAGATCGTCGTCGACGTCTTCTCCTGGTACTCGACCTCGGCCTCGGCGAGCGAGGTGCGTTCGACAGGGCTCCACATGACGGGCTTGGAGCCGCGATAGACGAGACCGGCGCGCACCACCTTGAGGAATTCCGCGGCGATCGCGGCTTCCGACGCATAGGCCATGGTGATGTAGGGATCATCCCAGTCCGCCGTGATGCCGAAGCGCTTTCGCTCGCCCTTCTGGATCTCGATCCAGGTCTCGGCGTAGGCGCGACAGGCGGCGCGGAACTCGGCCGGCGGCACGTCCTGCTTTTTGCGGCCCTTGGCGCGGAATTCCTCTTCGACCTTCCACTCGATCGGCAGGCCATGGCAGTCCCAGCCGGGACGGAAGTCGGCGTCGAAGCCGGCCATCTGGCGCGTGCGGACGCACAGATCCTTCAAGATGTTGTTGAGCGCGTGGCCGATGTGGAGGTTGCCGTTCGCGTAGGGCGGGCCGTCGTGGAAGACGAATTTCGGCCGCGCGGCCGAAGTCTCGCGCAGGCGTCGGTAGAGGCCGATCTCGTCCCAGTAGGCGATCGTCTGCGGCTCTTTCTGCTGCAGCCCGGCTTTCATCGGGAAGGAGGTCTCGGGAAGAAAAAGGGTGTCGCGATAATCGCGGCCAGCGGTCTGATCCGCCATGGCAGGTGCTCCAACGGGAAGAATTGGCGAGAAGGCGGCGAACCCGGTCCCGCGGAGCGTGCGCTCAGACGCGGGCCGGGCGACGAATTCGGGTAAAGGCGAACGGCGCAGGCATGCGGCGTTCTTAGCACTGTCCAACGCCCCGCGCACCTATCTGGATCGCGTCGCCCGCGCTGACGCCCGCACGCCCCGAAGGGCGCCGGGCAAGCCTGCCTCAGCGTCCCGGAGACGACCCGCGCTTGCGGCTCGGGGCCGGCGTCGGCGCCGGGTCGAACATCGGGTTGGGATCCCAGAGGCCCTTGAAGGCGGCGTCCTCGAGATAATCCGGCAGACGGCACGACAGCGCCTTGTCGCCGGACACCGCCACCACCTGACGCTCCTTGCCGAGGCCGCGCAGGACGTCGGCGTCCATGTCGCCGATCAGCTCCGCGCTTTCCTTGGCCATCAAATGGTTGGCGACGCCGAACAGCTGAAAGACGCCGGCGTTGTTGAAGATCGTGCGCCAATCCTTGGGATAGAGGCGCTGCAGCTGCGACAGGTCCTGGAAGAACGGCCACACCTGCAGGCCGTAGCCGCGCAATAGCGTCATCGCCTGACGCAGCGGTCCGAACTCGCCGAGCTGCGCGCATTCGTCGAGCAAGAAGAGCGTCGAGCGCTTCGGCCGACGCCGCCGGCCCATGACAGTCAACATCAGCGCGCCGACCCACAGCCGCAGCAGCGCGCCATGGCTTTCGAGCTTGTCCGGCGGAATGACGATGTAGATCGTCATTGGCGCGCCTTCGCGCACCGCGTCGAGGTCGATCGTCGAGCGCGAAAGCGAACGCAGTGCGGAATCGGAATTGACGACCTTCAGATAGGATTGGGTGGTCGACAGAATCCCCGAGCGGGTTTGCTCCGTGATCGGAAGAAAGCTCGAGATGTTCTGCTTGGAGAGCCGGTTGAGGCCATCGTTGTTCTCGACGAGCGCGGCGAGGTTGTAGACCGCGTCGTCGCTCATCAGGATTTCGCGCACCTTGCCGAAGTGGCGCTCGACCGGCGACGCCGTCTCGGCGACGGCCGCGATGACGCCCGACATGAGCGAGCGGCCCCAATTGTCCCAGAACGGCTCCTTGTGGAAACCGGCGTCGCCGGCGAGCAGCGAGGCGAGCATTTCGGCGTCGGCGTCGAGAAGCGCGCCCGGGCGATCGAAAAGGTCGAACGGATTGAGGCTGTCGGTGCGCCGGCCGACCGCCTGGAACGGATCGAGCAGGAGCACGTCCTGGCCCATTTCGCGCCGGCGGCGGTGGGTGACGTGCCAGGTCTCGCCTTTTGGGTCGATGACGATCACCGAGCCTTCGAACCGCAGCAGGTTCGGAATGATGACGCTGCGCCCCTTGCCCGCGCCGGTGGGCGCGATGGTCAGAAGGTGACGGTCCTCACCGTAGAGGATGGGTTCTTCGAGCGGCAGACGGCCTTGCGCCTCGGTTGGACGCGGCGACGTGAACCCAACCGGTTCGCGCGGCGGCTCGGCCGCCTTCCAGCCCAGGAGGAGTTCCATCGTCGCCGTCTCGGCCGCTTTGACGGCTTTGCTCGCGCGCGGACGGGGACTGGGTTTACGCGGCATCTTCGATGCTCTCCTCTCGTCAGCCCGTGATTCGGCGCTGACGTATTGACCCTAGGCGCGGAATGCGCCCGGACTTCGCTCGAATATGGCCGTTCGGCGCCG
Organism: Caulobacterales bacterium; assembly: GCA_049317545.1. GTDB lineage: Bacteria > Pseudomonadota > Alphaproteobacteria > Caulobacterales > Aquidulcibacteraceae > REEB506. Next base: position 30,170 of record JBMOIB010000023.1, read on the forward strand.
CTCGCGTGCGTCTCCGCCCGCCGTCCAGCCCCCGCGCCCGCCGCAGCGGGCGTTCACGGGATCCCGTTTCAACGCTCGCTGTGTGCGAGTTTCTTCAATCCGAAACTTGCAAGACTCATGACGACGCCAATGGCGATCGCGATCAGGCCGATCGCCTGGAAGACCTCGATATACGTGGCGAGCGCCTTGGCGGGGTCCAAGACTTGGCCTGCGACGGTTTCAGCCGCGGTGAGCTGCGCCACGATCCCGCCGATCCATTGCGCCCACGCCGACGACAGAAACCAGGTCGCCATGACGGTGGCGACCAACGCCTGGGGCGAGAGCTTCGTCATCGCCGAGAGGCCAACCGGCGACAGGAACAATTCGCCCGTCGTGTGCAACATGTAGGCGAGCGCGAGGAAGATGAGCGGCACGCGATACTCGCCGTTCGCGAACTGGGCGCCGTACACGAGCACCAGGAATCCGGCGCCGACCTGCATCAACGCCAGTCCGAACTTCAAAGGATCGGACAGATCCGCACGACGCCGCTCGAGGAAGGCCCAAAGACCCGCGAAGACGGGCGCGAAAATCAGGATGAAGCCCGCGTTGAAGCTTTGCGCCTGCGCGGCGCCGAACGACATGTCGATCGTCAATGGCCCGATCTGCAGGGTTTCGGTCGGCCAAATCTGCAGCAGCGTGTTGCGCTCGGCGAACTGGTTGAGCGAGGAGCCGGCCTGTTCGAAAAGGGTCCAGAACACGACGGCGGCGGCGATCAGGATGAGCGCCAGGACCAAGCGATCGCGCTCGATCTTGTCGAGCTTGCGGATCATGAACCAGCCGAAATAGGCCAGCACGACGACCGATCCGACGCCGAGCATGTAGCCCACCACAGCCGAACGCTGCACGAGGAGCCAAACGGCGCCGACGCCGGCGAGCGCGAGAATGTAGATCAGGCTCTCACGCGAAATCGGACCGAACGCTGGCGCCTTCAGTTTCTCGGGCTCCGGCGGTTCGCCTTTGCCGTCGAGCAAAGGCTTGCCGAGCGTGAACACCACGAAGCCCAGCAGCATGCCGAGGCCCGCCAGTCCGAACCCGGCCCACCAGCCGACATGCTGACCGACGTAGCCGCACAGGATCGAGGCCCAGAAGGCGCCGAGATTGATGCCGTAATAGTAGAGCGTGAAGCCCGGATCGCGGCGCGGATCGTCAACCGGATAGAGCTGACCGACGATCGTGGAGATGTTCGGCTTCAGGAATCCGACGCCCATGATGATGAGCGAAAGCGCGAGATAGAAGATGTTGACGAACAGCGGGTCGCGCCCTGTGACGTCGAGCGTGTATTCGCCCTTGGGCAGTTCGGACGGCAAAGCCGACCCCGCTGGGAGCCCCTTGACCGCCAGACCGCCGTTTTCGCCGGGACCGACCTCATAGGGTTGGCCGGCCACCATGAGACGCACTTCGCGATCGTCCATGCGGCCGGTTGCGGCGAACTCATAGGTTTGACCCTGGTAGGTCAGGATCTGCGTCGCCGGTTGCTGCTCGACCCCCATCATGAGGTGGCCGGCGACCAGCAAAAGGGCGCCGAACGCGATGGCTTTGCGGGTGCCCAGGTACCGATCGGCGACGAATCCGCCGATCAGCGGGAGCAAATAGACAAGCGCAGTGTAAGAGCCGTACTGACCCTGACTGAAGGTGTCGTCAAAGAGAAAGTGCTGGGTCAGATAGAAAATCAGCAAGCCACGCATGCCGTAGTAAGAAAAACGCTCCCACATTTCGGCGAAAAAGAGCACCGCCAAGCCGCGGGGGTGCGTTCTCAACTGCGCGATGACTGGGATGATTGTGATCAAGGTGATCACAACCCCAGCAAGAATGACGACGTTAATCATAAATCTGCGGCTCCCCCGACCGGCGGCGCGGTAGAACTAGAGGCAAGCACCTTGCGGGGCGGCTTTCAAGCCAAGCGGGCAAGACGGGGGAACCCGGGGCGCACGGCGCGCGTTCAAAGCGCATCCCTGACGCAGGCGGCCTCAGCGGTCAGGGACGCTCCAAGGTCCACCAGAACGACGCGCCGTTCGGGGTCGATCCATCGAGCGTGAAGCCGAGCCGGCGCAGCGTGCGGATGCTCGCGATGTTGTCCATTCGACAGCCGGCGATGATCGTCTCGGCGCCGACCTCTTCATCGAGCCAACGCACGATGCGCCCCGCCGCTTCAGCCGCGTAGCCGAAACGTCGATACGGCGCGATGATCGCGTAGCCGATCTCGTAGGTTCCAGGCGCCATGCGATCAAAACGCACTTCGCCGATCACGCGGCGATCGTCGCGATGGATGACGAGCGCGTAACGCACGACCGG